>CAXBDR010000144.1:0-11301 GCA_963974265.1 uncultured Rhodoferax sp. | reverse complement strand
GTCCGGTGCCAGCGGCAACAACGCGTCGTTTGTCGTGCCCGCGTCCGGCAACAGCTTCAGCTTCCGCTTCCGTGCGCTGGACATCAATGGCAAGGCCGCCCATGTCGACCTGACCGTTCCCGCCAACAACACGGCGCCGGTGCTGACCCCGGTCAGTACCCGATTCGTGCTGGAAGGCGAGTCACTGAGTTTCAGTGTCAGTGCCACCGACGCCGAGGGAGATGCCGTCACCTTCGTCGCCAGCACCTTGCCGCGCGGCGCCAGCTTCGATGCGAATACCGGCACCTTCCTCTGGAGCAACGCAAGCCCGCTGGGCAGCTACAGTGTCGGCATCACGCCCAGCGACGGCCTGCTCAGCGGGGAAACGCTGTATGTCGGCATCGTGGTCATTGCCCCGGGCTCGGGCGGTGGCGGCACCACCCAGGCCCTGTGGTGGCTGCTGGTGGCATCGGCAACGCTGTCGGGGCTGGGATGGCGGCAACTGGGGCGGCGGCGTGCCCTTCGTCCAGCAGATGGGCCCCGCGCGGGCGTGCAAACCGACTCGTCGGCCTGATCCGGCGACCGAACCGACACACCGCGCCGACGCCGTCAGGGAATGCGATCGAGCGACTGCATGTAGTGCGGATGCACCATCAGCGCGTCCCAGTCCAGCGCCGGCGATGCCGGCAACAAGTCCAGTCGGCGCTGCTCGCTGGCCGGACGGGCCTGCCACAGACCGACGGCCGCCGCCTGCTCCATGCCGGAGATCCACGCGTCGATGGCCGTATTGCCGTCCAGACACTGGTTGCACAGCAGCACCATGTCGCAGCCCGCGCCCAGCGCCGCCACCGCGGCCTGGGTGAAATCGACTTCCCGCCCGTCGAGCATGCGGGCGCCCGCCATGCTCAGGTCGTCGCTGAACACCGCACCCGAGAAACCGAGCTGGCGGCGCAGGATGTCCTCCAGCCAACGCGACGAGAATCCGGCCGGCCGCGCGTCGACCCGCGGGTACACGACGTGGGCCGGCATCACGCTCGCCAGGCTGGTGCCCAACCAGTCGTACGGCGCCGCGTCCTGGGCCAGAATGGTCTTGAGGCCGCGCTTGTCGAGCGGCAGATCGGTGTGCGAGTCGGCCGCCGCAAAACCGTGGCCGGGGAAATGCTTGCCGCAGTTGGCCATGCCGCTGTGCAACAGGCCGTGCATCAGGCTCTTGGCCAGCAGGCTGACGACGGCCGGATCCCGTGCGAAGGCCCGGTCCCCTATCACGCTGCTCGGGCCGTGGTCCAGGTCGAGCACCGGCGTGAAACTCATGTCGACCCCGCAGGCGCGCAGTTCGGCACCCAGCACGTAGCCACAGGCGGTCGCGGCGCGGGTGGCACGCATGGCGCTGGTCTGCGGGTCGGTCCGGCCATCACCCTCCCACATCCAGCCCAGTTCCCGCATGGGCGGGAGATGGGTGAATCCATCGGTACGAAAACGCTGTACCCGCCCGCCTTCATGGTCGACCATGATCAGCAGGTCGCCGCGCACGCGCTTGATGGCGCGGCACAACGCCGTCAGTTGCGCACGGTCGGCCCAGTTGCGACCGAACAGCGTCACGCCACCGACGAGTGGATGCTGCAGCCGCTTGCGGTCGGTGGCCGTGAGCACCAGTCCGGGAACATCGATGATCAGCGGGGCATGGAGAGGCATGGTCGATTCCATAAGACAGTGGAAAGAGGGCCGGCGCGCAGTGGCACCGGCTCAATGCGTGGTGGTTTCAACCACGCAGAAACTGGCGGCGTATTCGCTCTCATCGGTCACGCTGACGTGCACCTGCAGGCCTTGCGACTCGAACCAGCGCTTGAGTTCGCCGTGCAGCACGATGACGGGCTTGCCGGCATTCGGATGGCCCGCCGGCTGCTTGGCGATCTCGCACAGGCGCCAGGTCATGGGCATGCGCATGCCCAGGCCGACCGCCTTGCTGAACGCTTCCTTGGCGCTGAACCGGGTGGCCAGGTAACGCACGCCCCGTTCGGGCCAGCGGGCGCTGCGGGCGCGCCAGGTCGCCATTTCGCCCTCGGACAGGATCTTGGCCGCGAAACGCTCGCCATGGCGCTCCAGGCTGGAGCGGATGCGCCGGATGTCGCAGATATCGGTCCCGATGCCGTAGATCATGGGTTCGATGGCGGCGGCGCGAACGCCTCGTCGATGCATCGCAGGTAGTCCTTCACCGTCGCGGCATACCCGAGTTCGAGTGCGTCGGCGATCAGGGCGTGGCCGATCGACACTTCCTGCACGCCCGGCACCGAGCGCAGGAACCAGGTCAGGTTGTCCCGACTCAGGTCGTGTCCGGCGTTGATGCCCAGGCCGGCATCACGCGCGGCACGCGCGGCCTCGGCATAACGGGCTGTCTGCTGCTGCAGCGATGCTCCGCCCCAGGACTGGGCGTAGGGTTCGGTGTAGAGCTCCACGCGGTCGGCGCCCACCGCACGGGCGCCGGCCATTGCGGCTGGATCGGCGTCCATGAACAGGCTCACCCGCACGCCCAGGGCCTTGGCCTGGGCGATCAGCGGCCGCAGCCGGTCCGCGTCCTGCGCGAGGTTCCAGCCGTGGTCGCTGGTGAACTGGCCTTCGCTGTCCGGAACCAGCGTGCATTGCTGCGGACGCAACTCCGTGACGAATCCCATCAGGTTCTGGAACGGGTTGCCTTCGATGTTGAATTCCCGGTCCGGCCATTGCCGCAGCAGCGCGGCCAGGTCGTGCACGTCGGCGCTGCGGATATGGCGCTGGTCCGGACGTGGATGCACGGTGATGCCGTTGGCGCCGTGCTCCAGGCAGATCGTCGCGGCCCGGGTCAGCGACGGAATGCCCAGGTGCCGGGTATTGCGCACCAGGGCGACCTTGTTCAGGTTGACGGACAACGCGGTCTTGTTCATAGGGATTGCAGGTCGATCATCATCTGTCGGGTGCGCAGCGTCTTGACCCCGCAATGGTAATGGAGCAAGGCGCGCAGCTGGAGCTTGAGTTCGCCCACCACCGGCGCGCAGGCGTGCAGCATGTCGGTGAAGCCCGCGTCGTCGCTGTCGAGCGCGCGTTGCAGCTGCAGCCACTGCGCACCGGACAGGCTGCCGCGGTCGCTTTCGCCGGCCTGGCGCAAACCGCCCTCGGCCACCAGGCAATACCGGTCGGACGGCTGCAGGCGCCCGAGTGTCATGGTCTGCACGTCGAGCATCGGCAGCAGTCCGATTTCGCGCAGCAGCATCAGTTCGAACGCGCGCAACGCCGTTTGCAACGCGTCGCCGTGTTCCGAGCAGATCACCGAGACCACGTGGGAATAGACATCGAACAGGCCCGGATGCGGATCGTCACGGGCCAGCAAGGTGAGCACCAGTTCATTGAGGTAATAACCCGACAGCAGCGCGTCGCCGGTGGGCATCACATGGCCGCCCATCCATTCGGCACTGCGCAGCGTACGGATCTCGGCGTCGCCGCCAAAGGACAGATGCAGCGGCTGCAATGGCAGCAGGATGGGGCGCAGGCTCGAACTGGGGCGTTTCGCACCCTTGGCCACCAGCGCCACCCGCCCATGGCCGCGCGTGAGCACCTCCAGGATCAGGCTGGACTCGCTCCAGTCGTGCCGATGCAGCACGTAGGCCGGCTCGTCGGTGATGCGCGCACTGGCCACCCGGGCTCGCCCTGCGTCATTCGTAGCCGAAGCTGCGTACCCGTGCCTCGTCGTCGGCCCAGCCCGAGCGCACCTTGACCCACAACTCGATGAAAACCTTGGCATCGAACAGCTTTTCGAGCTCGACGCGGGTCTCGGTACCGATGCGCTTGATACGCTCGCCCTTGTCGCCGATGACCATCGCCTTGTGGCCATCACGCTCGACGACGATGGTCGCGGCGATGCGCACCAGCCGCTTCTGGCCCTTGCGTGCCGGCGGCTCTTCGGCAAACTGGTCGATGACGACGGTCGAGGTGTAGGGCAACTCGTCGCCGGTCAGGCGAAACAGCTTCTCGCGCACCATCTCGCCAGCCATGAACCGCTCGCTGCGGTCGGTGAGTTCGTCGGCGTCATAGAACCAGGGCTGCTGCGGCAGGTGCTTCTCGCAGATGGCCAGCAAACGTTCCACGTCGCGGGCGTTCTTGGCCGACATCGGCACGAACTCGGCAAAGGCATGGCGCTGCTGCATCTCCTGCAGCCAGGGCGCCACGTCGGCACGCTGGTTCACCTGGTCGAGCTTGTTCGCCACCAGCAGCGTCGGAACTTTCGCATCCAGCAACGCGAGCACCTTGGCGTCCGCCTGGTTGAAGCGCCCGGCCTCGGTGACGAACAGGATCAGGTCGACATCCTGGACCGCACCTTGCACCGAACGATTGAGCGACCGATTCAGGGCGTTGGCATGCACGGTCTGGAAACCGGGCGTGTCGACGAAGACGAACTGCGTGCCGGCCAGCGTCCGCACGCCCGTGATGCGATGGCGCGTCGTCTGGGCCTTGCGCGAGGTGATGCTGATCTTCTGGCCGACCAGCGCATTGAGCAGCGTGGACTTGCCGACGTTGGGCTTGCCGACGATGGCGATCAGGCCGCATCGCTGGTTTGCGGGGTCGGCCGGTGGCGTCGCACCCGCGTTGTCCCCGGTCGGTGTCATGTTGTCGTCGGATGGATCTGCACTTGTCGTCATGGGGTACCGCGATTCTTGAGTGTCTGCAACATGGCGCCCGCAGCTGCCTGTTCGGCGGCACGGCGCGAACCTCCGATGCCGCGTTCGCACAAACCGAGCTCGACAATCTCGCATTCCACGTCGAACGACTGCTGGTGCGCCGCGCCCAGGGTGCTCACGACGCGGTATTGCGGCAGTTTCATCTTGCGCCCCTGCAACCACTCCTGCAACTCGGTCTTCGGGTCCTTGCCGATGGCAGCCATCGTCGGATTGATCTCGACCGCCTTGAACAGCCGGTGCACCAGCTGCTGCGCGGCAATGAAGCCGGCGTCCAGGTAGACAGCTCCAATCACGGCCTCTAGCGCATCGGCCAGGATCGACGGCCGCTTCTTGCCGCCGGAGCGCATTTCACCCTCGCCAAGCCGGATACAGGCAGGCAAGCCGAGGTCGACGGCGAGCTTGTGCAGGGTATCTTGCTTGACCAGGTTGGCACGGACGCGCGAAAGGTCGCCCTCGGGCAATTCGCGCAACCGCTGGTACAGCAGGTCGGATACTGCGAGGTTCAGGACCGAGTCACCGAGAAACTCCAGCCGCTCGTTGTGATCGGCGCTGAAGCTGCGGTGGGTCAGCGCGCGGCTGAGCAGCTCAGCATCGGAAAACACATGCTGCAGGCGTTGCTGCAACGACTGCCAGAGAGGATCCACGTCAGTTGGACTGTCCGGTGTACTTGAGCGTCAAGTACGCCGGCCCGGCCAGATGGATCTCCCGCTGGTAGGCGAACTTGACGACGATGGTCTCGCCATCCTTGGTGATCTCCAGGTCCTTGGCCTTCATCGACGTGATGTTGTCCACCTCCGCGGCACGCTCGAACAGCGTGCGGACTTCGGGTACCGTGTTGCCGCTGCTGGCCTTCTTGGTAGCCTTCACGACCGCCTGGTATTCGACGAAGGTGGGGAAGACCTGCGCGGCAACCACGCCGACGACGGCCAATACACCGCCGACGAACACCAACCCCAGGAAGGAGATGCCACGCTGCTTCGACCTCGTTTGTTGTTTCATGATTCGCCTCCTGCTGCAATGACCCGGTTCAGTGGAATGGCCCGATACGGCCGAGGTTGCTGAAATTCATCCAGACGAAGACGGCCCGGCCCACGATGTTCTTGTCGGGCACGAAGCCCCAGTAACGCGAGTCCAGGGAATTGTCCCGGTTGTCGCCCATCATGAAATAGTGCCCCTGGGGCACCGTGCAGACCACCCCTTCGACACTGTATCGGCAATTGTCCCGATTCGGAAACTGCTCGGCCCCCGGTATGAAGGCCGGCCGGTCGTCGTCGATCAGCAGACGGTGTGGTTTCTCGCCGAGTTTTTCCTCGTATTGCTTGGCATACCGCATCGAGTCCTCATCGAAGAAATCGGCAACCGGCTCGATGGGCACGGGTACACCGTTGATCGACAGACGCTTGTTCAGGTAGCTGACTTCGTCGCCAGGAACGCCGACCACACGCTTGATGTAGTCCAGGCTGGGCCTGGGCGGATAACGAAACACCATCACGTCGCCCCGTTGTGGCGCCGTGCCTTCGGTCAGCTTGGTGTTGATCACCGGCAGGCGCAGGCCGTAGTGGTACTTGTTGACCAGGATCAGGTCGCCCACCAGCAACGTGGGAATCATCGAGCCCGAGGGAATCTTGAACGGCTCGAACAGGAACGAGCGCAACAGGAACACCACCAGGATCACCGGGAACAGGCCGGCGGTCCAGTCCAGCCACCACGGCTGGGCCAGCAGTTCGGCCCGGGCCTTGGCGACGTCGCCGTCGACCTGGCTGACGCCTTGCTGGCGCAACTCGGCGTTGCGCCGGGCCACGTTGGCTTCGAGTTCGGCTGCCGCGCGGCGGCGTTTGGGCCAGAAATACAGCCGTTCGGCCAGCCAGTACAGGCCGGTCACCAGCACGGCCAGGAACAGCATCAGCGCGAAGTTGCCGTCAACGCGGCCGACGTACCAGGCTCCGGCGTAGGCCACGAAGGCGGCCAGGATCAGCGAGGTGAGGATCTGCATCAGTCGTCCACCTGCAAGATTGCAAGGAACGCCTCCTGGGGCACTTCAACCGACCCGATCTGTTTCATTCGCTTCTTGCCTGCCTTCTGCTTCTCGAGAAGCTTTTTCTTGCGCGTGATGTCGCCGCCATAACACTTGGCGAGCACGTTCTTGCGCAGCGCCTTGATTGTCTCACGCGCAATCACGTTGGCTCCGATCGTGGCCTGGATCGCGACGTCGTACATCTGGCGCGAAATGATCTCGCGCATCTTGGACACCACGGCACGCGCACGGAACTGCGACTGCGAGCGGTGCACGATGATGGACAAGGCATCGACCTTCTCGCCGTTGAGCAGGATGTCGACCTTGACCACGTCCGAGGCCCGGTACTCCTTGAACTCGTAGTCCATCGAGGCATAGCCGCGGCTCACCGACTTGAGCTTGTCGAAGAAGTCGAGCACGATCTCGCCCAGCGGCATCTCGTAGGTCAACATGACCTGGCGGCCGTGGTAGGCCATGTTCATCTGCACGCCGCGCTTCTGGTTCGCCAGCGTCATCACGCTGCCGACGTATTCCTGCGGCATGTACAGGTGCACGGTGACGATGGGCTCCCGGATCTCTTCGGTCTTGCCCATCTCTGGCATCTTCGACGGATTCTCGACCATGACGACTTCGCCGCCGGTCTTGAGCACTTCGTACACCACACTGGGCGCGGTCGTTATCAGGTCCTGGTCGAACTCGCGCTCGAGCCGCTCCTGGACGATTTCCATGTGCAGCAGGCCGAGGAATCCGCAGCGGAATCCGAAGCCCAGCGCCTGCGACACCTCAGGCTCGTAGCGCAACGAGGAATCGTTGAGCTTGAGCTTCTCCAGGCTGTCGCGCAGGCCTTCGTACTGGTTGGCCTCGGTCGGGTACAGGCCGGCGAACACCTGCGGCTGGATCTCCTTGAAACCCGGCAACGCCTCGGTGGCGGTGAATGCGGCGCCACCGGTGCCGGGCTTGATCAGCGTGACGGTGTCGCCGACCTTGGCCGCCTGCAATTCGCGGATCCCGGCGATGATGTAACCCACGTCACCGGCCTCCAGCGCATCGCGCGGCTGGTCCGCCGGCGTGAAAACGCCGAGGTTGTCGGCGTTGTAGCTGGTGCCGGTTGCCATCATCTTGATGCGGTCACCCTTGGCCAGGCGGCCATCGACGACACGCACCAGCATCACGACGCCGACATAGGTATCGAACCAGCTGTCGATGATCATCGCGCGCAACGGGCCGTCGGCCTTGCCGCGCGGCGGCGGGACCTTGGCCACGATGGCTTCGAGGATTTCCTCGATGCCCTCGCCCGTCTTGGCGGAACAGGCAATCGCGTCGGCGGCGTCGATGCCGATCACGTCCTCGATCTCCTTGCGCGCGTTGTCCGGATCGGCGTTGGGCAGATCCATCTTGTTGAGCACGGGGAGCACCTCGACCCCGAGGTCGAGCGCTGTGTAGCAGTTGGCCACCGTCTGCGCTTCGACACCCTGGCTCGCATCGACGACCAGCAATGCGCCTTCGCATGCGGACAACGAACGACTCACTTCGTATGAGAAGTCCACGTGACCCGGCGTGTCGATCAGATTGAGGTTGTAGGTCCTGCCGTCACGTGCCTTGTAGCGCAGCGCAGCGGTCTGTGCCTTGATGGTTATCCCACGCTCCTTCTCGATATCCATCGAGTCGAGAACCTGCTGCTGCATGTCACGCACCGCGAGGCCGCCGCAGGTTTGAATCAAGCGGTCCGCAAGCGTCGACTTGCCGTGATCAATGTGCGCAATGATCGAAAAGTTTCTGATGTGATCCATCAACGAGAACGCTTAAGTAATTGAATTGGAAAGAGACGGAAAAGAAAAAAGGGCGCGTCACAAAATGACGCGCCCTGAACCAACAATCATTGGCAACTGCGATAGTTGGGACTTCATTGTAGGCAAAAAGGCCCAAAAGCCCAGACCCCTCGAAGCAAAAACAAGTCGTTGCAGGGCAGCAACAGCAATCTTGTACACAGCTTATAAACAGGTTTCGAGAGCAATCAATGAACAACTTGTGGGTGATCTGTGGATCGCCTGTGCGCTTCATTCCACCCATCCCATATCGTGGACTCGAAATACCCCGATATGCTCAAATTCGTCTTTTGAACCCCCGCCATTCTAACCAACATCGCAATCCGATCCAAAAAGTCAGTAGCCGCAAACTTCAGCCATGAAACGGATCGTCGGAAAAATACCGGCGCCCGAACGGCTTCGGTAGCGACAAACCAACAAATAACCCGCAATTCCTTCGGACATTGCGGGCTGTCGCCAGGGCGGTCGCCCCGTCAGCGGTCCAGCCGGATCACCGCGTACTGCACCCAATCGCCCCTGCGGAACAGGATGTTGATCGGCTTGGTGCGATCGGCCCTGGACAACGCGGATTCGAAGTCCTTCATCGTATTGACCTCGTAGTTCGCAATGGCCGTGATGATGTCCCCTTCGCGGATGCCCGCACGCTGCGCCGCCTCGGCGACCGCATCGACCTTCACGCCGCCCTTGAGCTTGAGGTCCTTCTTCTGCGCGTCGGACAGTTCACTGACGGTCAGCCCGAGCGCCTGCCCCGCGGCCGATGCCTTGGGCTTTTCTTCCTTGTCGGCCGATCGCTGGGCGACCTGATCGGATTCGACCTCGCCGACCGTGATCGTCAGTTCCTTGGTGCTGCCGCGACGGAACACCGTCAGGTTGCTGCGCGTGCCCGGCTTGATGTTGCCGACCAGGCGCGGAAGGTCGCTGTGTCGATCGATCGACTTGCCGTCGAACCGGACGATGATGTCGCCGGCCTCGATACCGGCCTTGTCCGCCGGTGACCCTGCTTCGACGCCGCGCACGAGCGCACCGGAAGGCTTGGCCATGCCGATCGCCTCGGCGACGTCCTTGGTGACCTGGTCGATCTGCACACCGATGCGTCCGCGCGATACCCGCCCCGAGGTCCGCAACTGGTCGCTGACACGGATCGCCTCGTCCATCGGGATCGCGAACGAGATGCCCATGAAACCACCGGAGCGCGAATAGATCTGGCTGTTGATGCCGACCACCTCGCCGCGCATGTTGATCAGCGGGCCGCCGGAGTTGCCCGGATTGATGGCCACGTCGGTCTGGATGAAAGGCAGGTAGTCGCCGGTGTCGCGCGCCTTCGCGCTGACGATCCCGGCCGTGACCGTGTTCTTGAGCCCGAACGGCGAACCGATGGCCATCACCCATTCGCCCACCTTGAGCCGTCCCACATCGCCCACCTTGACGGCCGGCAGACCGGACGCCTCGATCTTCACCACGGCGACATCGGTGCGCTTGTCGGTACCCACGATGCGTGCCTTGAACTCACGGTCATCGGTCAAGGTCACGAGTACCTCGTCCGCACCATCGACCACGTGCGCATTGGTCATGATGTAGCCGTCAGGCGTCAGGATGAATCCCGAGCCCACGCCCCGCGGTTGCTCCTCCTCCTGCGGACGGTTCGAACGCGGCCCCGGCTGACGGGGAATATTGGGGATGGGCACGCCAAAGCGTCGGAAGAACTCCAGCATCTCCTCGTCGATGGCACCGCCATTGCCCAGGCGCGGCCGGGCCGCGACCTTCTCCAGCGTGCGGATGTTGACCACCGATGGGCCGACCTGCTCGACCAGTTCGGTGAAGTCCGGCAATACCCGCAACTGTGCGCTGGCCGGTGCCAACGGCATGAACGACAAGGCTACCGCCGCCGCTGCCGCCAAGGCCCAACGCCTGAATCCTGTCCGTTCCCATCTGCTCATCATTGACCTTTCCAAGAATCTTCGTATCTGCCGCCGCGCATGCGGCCAGGCATCGCGCCGCCCGGCGGCCCGCTCGCTCATCGCATGTGGGGGCTTATCGCGTCCGCTCAAGGCCCCGGGCGAACGCCGCCAGGGTCTTGCGGGGGACCTCCCCGATCACCGTGAGCCACCAATCACCGCTCCTGTCGCTCAGGCGCCGGGTCAGCGTCTGGGTCGCACCCAGGGCCATCGAGCCTTCGACCGTGTGTTTGCGCGGGTCATATGCCTCCACGAACACCGAGACCGAGGCCAGGCCATCCGAGAAGACCCACTGCATCGCACCATCGGATACGCCGCTCGCTACGCCCGGTGTCGGACGCTTGAGGCAACTCATGGCCTTGAATCCCGCCACGGGGTGCTTGATGGCCCACCCCTCGGCAGCCGCGGTGGTTGCCGCCATTTCCGGCCGCTCGACACGATAACCGTCGGTGTTCTCCATCATCTGGGTCAACTTGGCTACGCTCACGGGCGCATCCATCTGCAATTCCGAGAACGCCGCCTGCTCCAGGACCTGCCCGTCCACATCCAGTGTCTGCAGCTTCATCACGAGGCCAGTGCTCTTCTCGCTCCATATGCGGTAGCCGAAGCGCAGCTTGTCCTTGGGCTGCAACTGGACCACATCCGCCTCCATGCCGGCCACCCGCTCGACGCCGCGCTGGTGGGCGCTGTAGTGCTGTCCGATGGCGGAGTCGGCGGCCCGCAGCAATTCGGGAAACAGGCCCAGGGACTCGCGTCGCTCGGCCACAGCCGTCTTGTTGCCCGGCACGAAGGTGATGACCTGGTCGTTGCGGCGGAAGGTC
>CAXBDR010000143.1:0-11346 GCA_963974265.1 uncultured Rhodoferax sp. | reverse complement strand
CCGCGTAGCCGCCCCACCGCGTCCTGAGCACGTCATACCGTTCGCGAAAGGCCTGCATCACCCTCTGCTTGCGCTGCAGCAAGACATCGCGGTCGCCTGTGCCCGCATCACGGTAGACCTGCTCGAGCTCGGTGCGCGTTGCCAGCACCAGCGCCCGGAAATCACGCCGACGCGCATCGTAGACGGCGTATTGCGCACGCGCTTGTTCCGACGCCTGCTGCTCCAACCAGCGCCGGCCGCCGATCCGCTCGACCGTGGTGGCGAACGACTCGTTGAACATGGTGTCGTCGCGCGCATACACCACCTGGTGCGACAACTCATGGAACAGCAGGCGCGCCAGCTCGCCTTCCGGGTAGTGAATGAACGTGTTCAGCAGCGGGTCGCCGCCGGCCCAGTTCATCCAGCCCAGCGTGGAATACGCCGGCACGCCGTAGACGCTGACCTCCAGCCCGCGCGCACGCAGCTGCTCGGCCTCGCGCCGCGCCGCGGCCTCGTCGAAATAGCCGCGGTAGGACACGCAGCCGAGCACCGGAAAACACCAAGTGTGCAGTTTCAATGACAGTTCGGGCGCCGCCACCACGTTCCAGACCACGGACGGGCGGCCCAGGTCCGCATAACTGCGGTAACTCGGGTTGTCCGGCAGCGCGAGTTCCGTCACCGCGAACGCGCGCATGCGCTGCGTCAGCTGCAGCCGCTGCTTGAGCGACTCCGGGGTCTGCGCATCGGCCAGCCACTGCGCGACCGGGCGCGACGCCTGCATCAGCCGCAGATGGCCACCGACCGACTGCCAGTAATACTGCGTGTCCGCGCATCCCGCCAGCGCCAGCAGGCACAGGCTGGCAAGCAGCAGGTGCACGCGCCGCGTCAGGCCCGCGAACGGGGCCACGGTCATCGAACTCTGTGACGCCGCGTGGTGTGCCATGGCCGGATTGTGCTGCAAGCCACCACGTGCAAGTCCATCCGGTGGCTTTCATGCTCCAAGTCGCTTATGCTTCGAGCCGATGCTGCGACTCACCCAGGCCCCCAACCTCGCGATCGCCACGTTGTGGGCCGATGCCTTGTGCAATGAAGGCATCGAGGCCAGCGTGCAACGGCAGTTCCTGGTCGGCGTGGCCGGCGAGTTGCCGCCGGACCAATGCCTGCCCGAGGTCTGGCTGACCCATGACCAGCAGGAAACGCGGGCGCGCGCACTGCTGTTCGACCTGCAGCACGTGCCTCAGCGGCGCTGGCGCTGCACCTGCGGCGAGCTGGTCGAAGGCGGGTTCGAGCAATGCTGGAACTGCCAGGCCCTGATGCCACGGACATGACCACCGGCGGGCCCCGCCTGGTGGCCCGTGTCTCGATCAGCCCAGGATGTCGCGCACGCCGAAACGCGGCGTGTAACCGAGCAGTCGCCGCGCCTTGGCGTGGCTGATCAAGGAGCCGGCGCCGACCAGCTCCGGGCCGATCGCGTCCGCGGCAAGATCGGGATAAAACCGCTCCAGCAGGCCCCGTGAGTCGAGGCCGGTCCAGTTGTCGGCCGCGGTGATGAAAAACGCCTCGTGCAAGTGGTCGAGCGTCGACTCCAGCGCCAGCCGGTGCGCCATGGCCACGTCGCGCGCATCGACAAACGCCCACAGGTTCTTTCGCCAGTTGCCGTAGTCCGTCACCAGCGCCTGGTAGAACGCCTGCTGCGCGGCCTCCGGCAACCAGATCCAGGGTGCGCGCAGGCAGACCGTGCGCATGTGGTAGCGGTCGGAATAGGTACGGCAGATCTGCTCGCACACGACCTTGCTCAGGCCGTACGGGTCCTGCGGCCGGCTCGGATGCTGTTCGTCCACCGGCACGGCCACCGGCTGCAGCGCATGGGTGCTGAAGGCAAAACCCAGCGTCGATTCGCTCGAGGTCATCACGACCTTGTCGATGCCATGTTGCGCGGCCGCCTCCAGCGTGTTGAAGGTGCCGTTCACGTTGACGTCGAACACCCGCTTGGCCGGGTCGTTCAGTGGATGCGGGATGCCCGCGACATGGATCACGGCGTCGTAACCCTCCATGGCCCGCGTCACCGCGTCCAGCTCCAGGATGTCGACCGCGTGCACCGCCACGTCGGAGCGTTGCGGCGGCACCCGGTCGAGCACGCCGACACGGTAGCCGTGCCGCACCAGCTCGTCGACGACGTAGCGGCCGACGGCGCCGCTGCCGCCGGTGACCAGGATCCGTGTGTGCGTGCCCATGTGCCGTCCTCCTCAGTCCGGCAATACCGCCGTCACCTCGATCTCGACCTTGGCCCGCTGCTCGACCAGCGCGGCCACCTGCACGCAGGTCATGGCGGGGAAATTGCGTCCCATGACCTCGCGGTAGACCTGGCCAAGCTCCTTGAGCCGGGCGTTGTATTCCACCCGGTCGACGATGTACCAGGTCATGCGCACCATGTGCGAGGGGTCGGCGCCGGCCTCGTGCAGGATGGCCACGATGTTGCGCAAGGCCTGCGCCGTCTGGCCGATGAAGTCGTCGGTCTCGAACTGCTGCTGCGCGTTCCAGCCGATCTGGCCGCCGACGAAGATCTGGGTGCCATGCGCGGCGACGCCGTTGGCATAACCCTTGGCGGGCGCCCAGCCGGGAGGTTGGAGGAATTTCATGCGGTCTTGAGCTTGAAGCGTTGCAGCTTGCCGGTTTCGGTGCGCGGCAGGCTGGTGACAAATTCGATGTCACGCGGATATTTGTAGGGAGCGATGCTGGCCTTCACATGGTCCTGCAAGGCCTTGACCATGGCCGCGTCGCCGCTGGCACCGGGCTTGAGCACGCAAAATGCCTTGACCCGCATGCCGCGCTCCTCGTCGGGCACGCCGATCACCGCGCATTCGGCCACCGATGCATGCTTGAGCAAGGCATCCTCGACCTCCGGCGCGCCCACGTTGTAGCCCGAGGTGATGATCATGTCGTCGGTGCGGGCCTGGTAGAAGAAATACCCGCCGGCATCCTGCTTGAACGCGTCGCCAGGGTAGTTCCAGCCATCACGCACGTAGTTGGACTGCCGTGCATCGCCCAGGTACTTGCAACCGGTCGGACCCTTGACCGCCAGCTTGCCGACCTCGCCCACCGGCAGGTCGCGCCCCTGGCCGTCGACCACCTTGGCCACGTAACCCGGCACCACCTTGCCGATGGCGCCGCGGCGCACCGCATCCGGCGGCGACGAGATGAAGATGTGGAACATCTCGGTGGCGCCGATGCCGTCCAGGATCTCGATGCCGCTGGCGTCCTTCCACAACTGCCGCGTCGCGTCCGGCAAGGCCTCGCCGGCACTGACGCAGATGCGCAGCGAGGGCTTGCCGCGTTGCGCCGCCAATGCCTTGAGGTGCGGCGCCATCTGGCGATAGAACGTGGGCGCGGTGTAGCAGATGGTGGCGCCGACCTCGAACATCAGCTGCGCCATGCCGTCCGGCGTATAAGGCTTGCCCGGAAAATACACCGAGGCACCGGCCCACATCGGGAAGATCAGCAAGCCGCCCAGTCCGAACGTGAAAGCCAGCGGCGGCGAACCCATGACCACGTCGTCCGAGCCTGCACGCAACACATGGCGCGGCCAGGCTTCGCAGGCCGCCAGCACGTCGCGGTGCGTGTGCACCGCCGCCTTGGGCTTGCCGGTGGTGCCGGAGGTGAAGGCCAGCAGCGCAATGTCGGTGGCCGCGGTCGGGCAGGCGGTGAATGCGCCATGCTTGTCGGTGGCACGTGCCTCCAGCGAATCCGGCTCGCCCGCGCCGACCGGCGCGTTGAACGCGATCACGGTCGCCAGCACCGGATGCGCGGCCTGCGCCTGCTGCAGCTCGGCCAGCAGGGCCACGTCGCACAAGGCGGCGGCCGGCTCGGACTTCTCGATGATGTCGCCCAGCTCCTTGGCACGCAGCAAGGGCATGGTCGCCACCGCCACCAGGCCGGCCTTCATCACCGCCAGCATGCACAAGGCCATCATGATCGAATTGCCGCCGCGCAGCAGCACCCGGTTGCCCGGCACCAGGCCCAGGTCCTGCACCAGCACATGGGCAATGCGGTCGACGCGCACCCGCGCGTCGGCATAGGTGACGGTCTCGGTGTCCGAGCGCAGCATCGGGAAATGCGTGAAACCCTTGATCGGCGCCTTGTCCAGCAGTTCCTGGACCAGGTTGAGCTGCTCCGCGAACTGCAGCTCCGGCGCATCGAAGCGCAGCTCCGGCAGCTGCTCGGGCGGGGGCAGTCGGTCGTGGACAAAACGATCCAGCTGGGCGGACACGGACATCATGCTGCTCCTTTCAACACGGACTTGCCGATGATGAGTTGTTGCACCTCGGTGGCCCCTTCGTAGATCCGCAGCGAACGGATGTCGCGGTACAGGTGCTCGATCGTGTTGCCGACCCGCACGCCCTGACCGCCGTGCATCTGCAGCGCCATGTCGATGACACGCTGGGCGTTTTCGGTCGCCGCCATCTTGGCCATCGCGGCCTGCGCGGTATAGGCCCTGGCCTGCTCGGGAGTCGCCGTGCCCACGCAGTCGCGCAGCCAGGCCGCGCGGTAGGTCAACAAGGCGGCCGCGTCGACCAGCGCGGCCATGTCGCCGAGCCTGGCCTGGGTCAGCTGGAAGTCGGCTAGGTACTGGCCGAACATCGGCCGCCGGCGCGCATAGGCCACCGCCTCGTGCAGCGCACGCCGGGCCATGCCCAGCGCCGCACCGGCCACCGAGGCGCGGAAGATATCCAGCGTCTGCATCGCCAGCTTGAAACCACCCTCGCGCGGGCCGAGCTGCGCATGGGCGGGCACGCGGCACTGCGCGAGGCGCACCGTGGCCAGCGGATGCGGCGCCATCACGTGGATGTGCTCGGAGTCGTCCAGCCCCGGGGTGTCGGCATCGACGATGAAGGCGGTGATGCCGCGGCTGCCGCGCTCGGGTTCGGTCTTGGCGAACAGACAGTAATAGTCGGCGATGCCGCCGTTGCTGATCCAGGTCTTGACGCCGTCGAGCACGAAGCCGCCGTCATTGTCGGCGCGGGCCGTCGTCGCCATTGCGCCGACGTCGGATCCGGCATCGGGTTCGCTCAGCGCGAAGGCCGCGATCGTGTCGCCGCGCGCCACCGCCGGCAGATACGCCCGCTGCTGCTCGGCGCTGCCGGCCAGCGTGATCGCGCCGCTGCCCAGGCCTTGCATCGCAAACGCGAAGTCGGCCAGCGGCGAGTGGAAGGCCAGCGTTTCGCGCAGAATCACCAGCGCCCGCGAATCGAGCGCGGGCAAGGCGCCGCCGAAGGCGGCCGGCACGCAATACCGCAACCAGCCGGCATCGCCGAGCCTGCGCACCCACTGGCGGCAGGCGGCGCGGTCGTCGGACTCGTCGACCTCTTGCGCGTCGGCCCAGGCGGCCAGGCCGTCGGCCAGCGTGTGATGCGCCGCGTCGAAAAAAGGCAGTGCGTAATGCGAAGTCGCGGCCGCCATGACTCAATCCCCTCCGAACACCGGCTTGGCCTTGGCGGCAAATGCCTCGTAGGCGCGGGTGAAGTCGCGGGTCTGCATGCAGATGGCCTGCGCCTGGGCTTCCGCCTCGACCGCCTGCTCGATCGTCATCGCCCATTCCTGCTGCAACATGGTCTTGGTCATGCCGTGGGCAAACGTCGGCCCGGCGGCGAGTTCAGCCGCGAACGCCTGCGCCCGGGGCAGCAGTTCGGCGCTCTCGAACAGCGCATTGAAGAAACCCCAGGCCAGGCCCTCGTGCGCCGTCATCGCCCGTCCGCTGAACAACAATTCGCTGGCGCGCCCCTGGCCGATGACCCGCGGCAACAAGGCGCAGGCCCCCATGTCGGCGCCGGCCAGGCCGACGCGGGTGAACAGGAAGGCGGTGCGGGCGGCCGGCGTGCCATAGCGGATATCGCAGGCCAGCGCCATCATGGCGCCGGCGCCGGCGCAGATGCCATCGATGGCGCCGATCACCGGTTGCGGGCAGTTGCGCATGGTCTTGACGAGGTCGCCGGTCATGCGGGTGAACTCCAGCATCTCGGGCATGCTCATCTTCGTCAGCGGCCCGATGATCTCGTGCACGTCGCCGCCGGAACAGAAGTTGCCGCCCGCCCCGGTGACCACCACCACCTTGACGTCGGTGCTGCGGCGCAAGGCGTCGAACAGCTGGCACAACTCGGAATAAGAGTCGAAGGTCAGCGGATTCTTGCGCTCGGGCCGGCTCAGCGTGATCGTGCCGACCCCGTCCGCGCAATGCCATGCGAAATGCCGCGCCGCAAAACCGGCGGTCGCGTCGTAACGGCCCCGCATGGGGTTGGAACTGCCGATGTAGTGTTTCATGCCGAATCCTTGTGTGTCATGCCGCTCTGGCTGTGTTGCTTGACCTTGCCCAGCAGCCGGTGCAAGGTGTCGATCTCGCGTTCGCTCAGGCCACCGAAGGCCTCGACCACCCAGGCCTCGTGGGCGCGGGCCATTGCGGCGAACTGCGCGCGCCCGCGCGGCGTCAGCCGCACCCGGTAGGCGCGGCGATCGCCGGGCACCTGCACCCGCTCGACCAGGTCTTCCTGCACCAGCTGGTCGGTGATGCCGGTGACGTTGCCGCCGGTGACCATCATGCGGCGCGACAACTCGTTCATCTTCAGCCCGTCGGTCGCGCGTTCGAGCTGCGCCATCAGGTCGAATCGCGGCAGCGTCATCTCGAACTGGTCGCGCAGGGCGCCGCGCACGCGGGCCTCAATCAGATGGGTACAGGTCAGCAGCCGCAACCACAGGCGCAGCTCCTGCGGGTGTTCCGCGGCGCTGGTTCCGATCAGGCGGGCCTCCTTGTCCATCACGCTGTCCACCGCTAGAAACCCTGCGCCCGGGCCTGGGCATCGGCCTGGGCGACGGCATTGCCGGCGTCGCCGGCCTGCTGCAACTTGCCGGCCTCGCGGTACAACTGGTCGCGCCCGGGCAGGTACTGGCGCGGCCAGTCCACACGGGGCGATTGCAGCGCCGCCGTCTCGTGCAGCGTCCAGGCCGGATCGGCCAGGTGCGGGCGCGCGATGGCGCACAGGTCGGCACGGCCGGCGGCGATGATGCTGTTGACCTGGTCGGCCTGCGTGATCGCACCCACCGCCATCGTGCGGATGCCGGCCTCGTTGCGGATCCGGTCGGCGAACGGCGTCTGGTACATGCGCCCGTACACCGGCCTGGCGTCGCGCGTGGTCTGGCCGGACGAGACGTCGATCAGGTCGCAACCCGCCTCCTTGAACAGCCGGGCGATCTGCACCGCGTCGTCGGCGTCGGTGCCGCCGGCGACCCAGTCGTGCGCCGAGATGCGCACGCTCATCGGCTTGTCCTCGGGCCAGACCGCACGCATGGCGCGGAACACCTCGAGCGGAAAACGGCAGCGGTTCTCCAGCCCTTCGCGGCCCTGGCCGCCATAGGCGTCGGTGCGCCGGTTGGTCAAGGGGCTGATGAAACTCGCCAGCAGGTAGCCGTGCGCGCAGTGCAGCTCCAGCCAGTCGAAGCCGGCGGCCAGCGCACGCCGCGTCGACGCGACGAAGGCCTCGCGCATGTTGTCCATGTCCTGCGCCGACATCGCCGCCGGCGTCTGGTTGCGCGGGCCATAGGGCACGCTGCTGGCGGCCAGCAGCGGCCAGTTGGCACCGGCGTCCGGCAGCGGCTCGTCGATCGCGTCCCAGCCCAGCTGGGTCGAACCCTTGGGACCGCTGTGACCCAGCTGCAGGCCGATCAAGGCCGAGCTTTGCCCGTGCACGAAATCGACGATACGCGCCAGGCCGGCCTGCTGCGCGTCGTTCCACAGACCGGTGCAGCCGGGCGTGATGCGGCCCTCGGGTGTCGGGCTGGTCATCTCCACCATCACCAGCGCGGCGCCGCCGAGGGCACGGGCGCCCAGGTGCACCAGATGGAAGTCCTGCACCACGCCGTCGACGGCGCTGTAGGTGGCCATCGGCGAGACGACGATGCGGTTCTTGAGCCGCGCGCCGCGCACCTGCAGCGGCAGCAACATCGGCGGCAGGGCCGGCACCCCGGTGGCGGACGGCTCGGCGACCGGCGTGTCCTGGCCTCCGGGCGCCGGCTGGTGGCGCGCCATCCATTGCTCGAAGCCGCCGACCCATGCGGCATCGCGCAGACGCAGGTTCTCGTGGCTGATGCGCTGCGAACGCGTCAGCAGTGAATACGCGAACTGCTCGATCTGCATGCCGGTGTAACGGCTCACGTTCTCGAACCATTCGGTCGAGTTGCGCGCCGCGTTCTGGATCTTGAGCACTTCGACACTGCGCCGGTCCTCGTAGTGCTGCAGCACCGCATCGCGATCGGCCGCGCCCCGCGACTCGCCGAACGCGTTCGCCAGGTCGATCGCGTCTTCCAGCGCCAGCTTGGTGCCGCTGCCGATCGAGAAATGCGCGGTGTGCGCGGCGTCGCCCATCAGCACCACCGGCACCCGGCCGTGCGGCAGCGCGACATGGTGCACCCAGGTCTTGCACATCACGCGCGGGAAGCGGATCCAGTTCGCAGAACCGCGCAGGTGCGTCGCGTTGTTGATCAGCCGGTGGCCGTCGAGGTATGGGGCGAACAGGCGCTCGCAGAAGGCGACCGCCTCGGCCTGCTCCATGGACCCGATGCCGTGGGCATCCCAGACCGCCTGAGGCGTCTCGACGATGAAGGTCGAGGTCTTGTCGTCGAACTTGTAGGCATGGGCCTGGAACCAGCCGTGTTCGGTCTGCTCGAACGCGAAGGTGAAGGCGTCGAAGGTCTTGTGCGTGCCCAGCCAGACGAAACGGCATTGGCGGGTGTCGATGTCGGGCTGGTAGACGTCGGCGTAACGCGTGCGGACGCGGCTGTTGAGTCCGTCGCTGGCGATCACCAGGTCGGCGCGGTATGCGGCGGCCAGCGCCTGGTCGTCCGATACTTCCTGCTCGAACACCAGTTCCACCCCCACCGCCTGGCAACGGTCCTGCAGGATGTTGAGCAGGTGCTTGCGCCCGATGCCGCAGAAGCCGTGACCCCCCGAGCGCACGCTGCGGCCCTTGAAGAAAACCTCGATGTCGTCCCAATGATTCAGCGCATCGTTGATCAGCTGCGCACTCGGCGGATCCGCGACCGCAAGGTTCTCCAGCGTCTGGTCCGACAACACGACTCCCCATCCGAACGTGTCGTAGGGCTTGTTGCGTTCGACCACGACGACGCGATGCGCCGGGTCCTGCAGCTTCATCAGCAGGCCGAAATACAGGCCGGCCGGACCGCCGCCGATGCACAGGATATTCATGATGGAATAGTTTATGCCTAAAGAATGTGGTGTCAAGCCGGGAAGACACCGGGTCGCGGCACGAGCCCCATGCCGGCGACCCGCCCCATACCGCCAGCGTGATCGGCCCGTCGGGGCGACGCAGCCGGAAAAAACCAACCCTGCGGTACGATACGGTCACCCGCGCCATTGGCGCAGGCACACACCCGCCACCCACTCCGCCGATGCCGCGCCATTCCGCTCCCATCCTCGCCGCCGTCCGGCCCGCGTGGCATGGCCTGGCCTGCGTCGGACTGCTGCTGGCGCTGGTGCTGACGCAATGGCTGGGCGTCGTGCACGCCAGCCTGCACATCGAGACCGGGTCCGCGCACCACGGCACCGATACGGGGACCTTGCCTTGGTCGCACCCGACGACGGGCCACGTGCACGCCACATGGCTGTCCGGCCTGCTGGACGAGCATGGCTCCGCCTCCGATTGCCGGCTGTACGACCAGATCAGCCATGGCGACTGCGCGCCGACGCCGCTGCTCGCGCGGCTGGCACCGGCCCCGCTGGTGGTGTCCGTCATGCCGGTCACCACGGGCCCGGCCTTCCGCGTGCCCGCCTGGGCACGGGCGCGCGGCCCTCCCCGCATCCACTGAGACTGCGCAACCCATCCCCGCCTGCGCCCGCGTGCGCGCGCGGGTTGCCATTTCCCTCTGGACGGATGACACATGACACCTTTATCCCCGCGCGCGCCCGCGCGCCGCAACCGTTATTTCCCCGCGCTCGGCGCAAGCCTGCTGGCCATCGGACTGGCAACCGGCCTGTCCGTGCATGCCGCGCAACAAGCCCACAGCCATGGCCGCCTGGCGCTGGACGTGGCGATCGACGCCCGCACGATCACGATTGCCATGGAGGCACCGCTGGACAACTTCCTGGGTTTCGAGCGCGCTCCCCGGACCGACGTCGAGCGCCGGCAGGTCGCCGATCTGGTGGCTCGACTGAAACGCGCCGATGACCTGTTCGTCCCGGATCCCGCCGCGGCCTGCAGCCTGTCGGCCGTGACACTGGACTCGGAGGTGCTGGGCCTGGACAGCAGCGCAGCCTCCGGGCAGGCCCAGGCCGCACACGGCAAGGCCGGCGATGCCCACGAGGGCCACGCCGACATCGAAGCGCGTTTCAGCTTTACATGCGCGCGCGCCGACCAGGCCCGGTACCTGGACGTGCCGCTGATCGCCGCGTTCAGGCGTATCCGGTCGATCGACGTACAGGTGGCCGCGCCAAACTGACAGTTCAAGCGCCGGCTGACACGTTCGGCGCCTCGGCTGACCTGGAAGAAGTGACGCCATGACCGACACGGTGCTGGAATTGCACGACCTGGGCTTCCGCTGGCCGGGTAGCGACACGGACTGCCTGCAGATCGAACAGTTGCGCGTGCATGCGTGCGAAAGCCTGTTCCTGTACGATCCCAGCGGCTGCGGCAAGAGCACACTGCTCTCGCTGATGGCCGGCGTGCTGCAACCGCGCACGGGCACCGTGTCGCTGCTCGGCCGAGCCTGGTCCGACATGCGTGCAGGCCAGCGCGACCAGTACCGTGTCGACCACGTGGGTTATATCTTCCAGCAGTTCAACCTGCTGCCCTACCTGAGCGTGCTCGACAACACGATGGCGCCATGCCGGTTCTCGCCCCCACGAGCCCGGATGGCCATCGAACGGTCGGGCTCCCTGCGGGCGGCCGCGGAGTTCTGGCTCGGCGGCATGGGCCTGCAGGCGAGCGACTGGCTGCGGCCGGCACGGGACCTCTCGGTCGGGCAGCAGCAACGTGTGGCCGCGGCCCGCGCGCTCATCGGTGCGCCCGCGCTGGTGATCGCGGACGAGCCGACCTCGGCTCTCGACGACGACCGGCGCAACGCCTTCGTCGACCTGTTGCTGTCGTCCTGCCGCGCGACGCGCAGCGCGCTGGTATTCGTCAGCCACGACCGGCGCATCGCCACGCGTTTCGACCGCCAGCTGCGGTTGCCGGACATCAACCGGACACAAGCCGATGCGCAAGCTGCGCCGTTCGCATCTGCCGGGGAGGTCCGATGATGCGTTTCCTGTTTTCACTGGCCCTGCACAGCGCGTGGAACCGGCGCTTCACGCTCACGCTGACCGTG
>CAXBDR010000142.1:0-11429 GCA_963974265.1 uncultured Rhodoferax sp. | reverse complement strand
ACAACGCAATGCCGTTGTGGCGCACGCCATGCGCCGACGGCATGCGTCCCGTCAGCAGACTGGCGCGGTTGGGCATGCAGATCGGCGTGGCGACATGGCAGTCCGTGGCACGCCAGCCGGCGTCGGCCAATGCGTCGATACGCGGTGTGGCCCCCAGCGGGCTGCCATAACAACCGAGATGGGCGGCGTTGAGCTGGTCGACAATGAAGAACAGGAAGTTGGTGGGCATCGAGGTGCGCGCGGAGCGGCAGGTTCCGGTGCCGCGGACTATAGGTCGGCGTGCGGCATGACAACAAATACCTTCTTCTGAGACTGCCATCACCGAAAGGCATGACACCGTGAAACTGCGCCAATTGCGTTACTTTGCCGAGATCGTCGAATCGGGCAGCCTGTCCGAGGCCTCGCGCCGCCTGCATGTGGTTCAGCCGGCATTGAGCCGCAGCCTGGCCGACCTGGAAGCCGAGCTTGCCACCCCGCTGCTGGTGCGCAGCCGCGTCGGCGTGCAGCCGACGGCCGCCGGCCAGTTGCTGCATGCGCAGGCACGCCTGATCGCACGCCAGGTCGAGACCGCGGCCGCGCTGGTGCGCGAATGCGGCAACACTCCGCAGGGCAAACTCAGCATCGGCGTGTTGCGCTCGGACGCGCCGGCGCTGGCCGGCACGCTGTTCCGCGCCCTGCAGCAGGAGTTGCCGCTGGTCACCAGCGAGATCATCGTCGGTTACTCGTCCGATCTGCTCGAGCATCTGCGCCTGGCCGAACTGGACTTCACGATGTATGTCGCGACGCCGGACGACGCGCATGCGCCCGGCACCGAATTGAGGCAGGAACGGTTCTGTCTGCTGGGCCCCGCACCACTCATGCCGACCGATGGCAACAGCGTGACGCTGGATCAACTCGCCGGTCTGCCGCTGCTGCTGACCACCAAGCGCCCGGTCCACAAGGCCTTGTTGTTTGCCGCGGCATCGCGCCAGATCGCGATCAACATCGTCGGCGGCATCGACGACTCGCTCGCCACGGTGGAACTGTGCGCCGAGGGCGTCGCGGCGACGCTGCTGCCGCAGGCCAGCGCCATGACGCTGGCGCGACGATTCGGCCTGCACACGGCGCTGCTGGACGAACCCACGCTGACACGCCGCGTGATGCTGCTGGCACAACCCGATGTGCCGCGCACCGCGGCCTCGCTGGCCGCCGAGCACATTGTGCGGCGGCTCGCGCAGGCGCAGCTGGCGACCAGCCTGCCGCCGCCCCCGTCACACGCGGTCAGCCGCCGCAAACGCAGCCGCAGCTAGACACCGCACGGGCCTCGGTCCGCCTCCAGCGTGACCAGGCGGCAGCAAGCCGCCGCCTACACGGCGCTGGATGGCGTCCCGGATGCCGGCAGCGCCAGCGTGCGGCACACTGCCTGGGCCGTCTCGGTGGCGTTGACCAGCACCTGGCGCGCGGCCGGACGCAGGCGCACCGTACGCCGCCCCGGCGCGCCGTCGGCGCCCTGGCGTTGCACCAGGCCGGTCTTCTCGAGCGGCAGGATCTGGCGCACCACGGCCGACAGCGGCACACCCAGGCACGGCACGAGGTCGGTCATGGCCATCGGTGAGTCGCCAGACTGCTCGAGTGCGCGCAGCAGCAGGTAGTCGGCGTAGCTCAGCCCGTGGTGGGTCCCGAGTTCGTCATCCAGCGCGTACTGGATGCGGGCGTGCAAGGCGCTGATGTGCAGGCATTGCGCAAAGGATGTGGTCGTGTTCATGGTATTTCTCGTGCAAGTGCTTGAAGAGTTGCGCCGGGCGGCCCGGTTGCGGCTGCGGCGCCATCAACGGGGCTTGTCCGGTCGCCCGGGTCCGTTGTAGCCACCGGGGCCGAAACACGGCAACTCGTGTTGCCAGAGTTCCAGCAGCGTCGCCAGTTCGGCGTCGTAGTCCACCTCGGGATCGGTACTCTGCCGGACCTGGTCGAGCACCTCGAAACGAAAGGCATCGGCTCCGAACCGTTTCCAGTCCGCCAGAAGGTCGGCATTGCGGTGCGCACCGGTCGCCAGCTCGAATCGGTGCCGGTTCATCGCACCCTCGAGGTTGCGCGATCCACCCACGTAGACGCGCTGGTTCACGGTGTTGCGGATCGCGAACACACCGATGGGAACAAAGGATTGCTTGTAGCCGTCGCGCAGGCTGCGTTTGTCGGTCATGGTTCGGACCTGCCCTTCTTTGTCGATGGTTGCGCGTTGTGGCGTGCCGGGTCGGTACCGTCCGCGTGAAGCGGGCCGCCAAAGCCCAGTCGCAGCGCATGCGCGCGCACGTCTGCCGGCCAGTGCGCCAGCAGCGCCTCGAGACGCGGCCGGTCGTTGGCGAACAAGGCCCGGATCGCCTCCTCGAAGCCGGGCAGGTCGCCCGCGAGTGCCGACATGAAGTGGTAGGCCCGTTCATGACGCGCTCCCGTGTCATCCGTGTCGGCGCGACGCGCCTGTTCCACCAGCTTGCGCAAGGCCACCGATGCGCCACCCCTTTGTGTCGCCAGCCAGTCCCAGTGTCGCGGCAACAAGGTGACCTCCCGGGCGACGACACCGAGTTTCGGCCGGCCGCGCCCACGCGGCCCGCCAGCGACCTCATGCGGTGTCGGCGTGTCGGGGTCGGCCGGGACGGCCGGACGCCCCCGGCCGGATCGCGTACCCGGCTCTGCCGCCAGCACGCCCGCCAGGCGCGCCAGCAACTGTTCTTCCGAGCCGCGGGTGTCGATGTCCAGCGTGCGTCCGGTCGTGTCGTCGAACAGCAGCACCGGGCCCGGTGTGGGATCGGCATGGGCGCGCTGCAACATCGGCGCGACGGTCAACAGGTCGCCGGTCGCCACACGGCGAAATCCGTCGAAACAGGTATAGGAAGATGTCATGGTGCGGTCCTCTGCGCCTGGCAGGGGCGCCGGGCGAGCGCGAATAATACCCGGGTTAAATTTCGCAGTCAATTAAATCCGGGTAAAAATGATGGCATCGCACCACAGTCCGGTCGCTCGCGCGGACCGGCATGGTAAAACCCACATCAGCACGATGACCCAGAACCCGTTCGCCCATCTCCCGCACCTGCGTGGCCGGCTCACGCCCAGCGAGACGTCGGAACTGCGCATGACGCCCCAAAGGCTGGCGGTTTGGGACCAGCGCGCCCGCGACGCCGGGCATCCGGCAGCATGGCGCCTGCCCGACGCGGAGCGTGAGGCCAGCCGACATGCCTTGCTGCGGCACCGGGACGCGGACGCGGATGTCTGGGTGTTCGCCTATGGGTCGCTGATGTGGGACCCCGGCATCCATTTCTCGGAAGTCCGCCTGGCCCGGGTCGACGGTTTCCAGCGCCGATTCAGCTACCGCATCACGTCCGGACGCGGCTCGCCCGAATGCCCGGCGCTGATGCTGACCCTGGCGCCGGAGCAAGGCCAGTGCACCGGACTGGTGTTCCGTATCCCCGCCGAACTGGTGGAAGCGGAAACCGCCATCCTGTGGCGGCGCGAGATGGTGCGCGGTGGTTACGCGCCGCAATGGCGGCCACTGGCCACGCCCCAGGGCGACATTGAAGCCCTGGTGTTCGCGGCCAACTGCGCGCACCCGGAATATGTCGGCGAACTGCCACTCGACGAGACCGCGGCCGTGGTCGCCACCGCGTGCGGCCCGCTGGGCTCGAACCGGGCCTACCTGGAAAGCCTGGCCGCGCAGTTGCAGGCGCTGGAGATCGACGACGCCTACATCGCGCGATTGCTGGCGCAGGTCCAGGCGTGCGACCGGCCATGACCGGTTGCATGCCAAGGCCGCGACCCCCCTGAACAGGCGGGGTAACAACCCGGATTACCTTGTCGAAGATCGCGGCGTAACGTCGAACGCCCAACCGCCACTGCACAAGGACAAGCACATGCACATGCACTCCAGCCCTTCCCTGTTTCGACTGACCACCACGCGCGTGGCGATATTGCTGGCCTGCAGCACCGTCGTCGTCGGAGCGCATGCCGATCGCGGCAAAGCTGCGCCGGGACTCCAGTCGTCGGTGAACCTGCCCGAACAGTCCCAGGGCAAGCCGCCGGCCTGGGCGGGCAAGGCGTTCCGCCAGGGCGTGGTCTCGGCGGCCAACCCTTACGCCGCCGAAGCCGGCGCAAAGATCCTCGAGCAAGGTGGCAACGCCGTCGACGCGGCCGTAGCGGTCGCGTATGCGCTCAACGTGGTCGAGCCGCAATCGGCCGGCATCGGCGGCGGCGGATTCATGATGATCCACATGGCACGGACCGGCCAGACCGTCATCATCGACAGCCGCGAGGAGGCTCCGGCCGGTGCGACGGCATCGATGTTCGTGGGCCAGGCGTTCAGCCGGCGCTCCCTGCAGGGCGTGGCTGTGGGCATTCCGGGCATGGTGCGCGGCACCGAGATGGCGGTGAACGACTACGGCAAGCTTTCGTTGTCGCAGGTGCTGCAGCCGGCCATCGCACTGGCGGACGGCGGCTTTGCGGCAACGCCGCGATTCGTCGGCAGTACCGCATGCAGCAGCGCGACCAGCCGCGCAAAGAACTCACCGGTCGCAGCCGAATATTTCTGCCCGGGCGGCGACTTTCGTGCCGTCGGCTCGCTGGTCACGAACAAGCCGCTGGCCCAGACCTTCCGGCAGATCGCCGCGCATGGAGCGGACTGCTTCTACCGCCACATGCCCGAGAAGGGCTGCGACATTGCGCTGGGCATCATCGAGGGCCAGCAATACAACCAGCCGAACCTGAGCCCCATCGGCAAGGGTGGCTCCATGACCCTGGCCGACCTGGCGCAGTACCAGGCCAAGCTGCGCGTGCCGATCGAAGGCAGCTACCGCGGCCACCGCATCAAGTCGATGCCGCCGCCGTCTTCCGGCGCGCTGACCGTGCTGCAGATCCTGAAGATGCTGGAGCGTTTCCCGCTGGGTGATGCGAGTCAGGGTTATGGCTTCGGTGCGTTGAAAACCGCCAATGTCATGGCCGACGCGATGCGCCTCGCATTTGCCGACCGCGCCATCTGGATGGGCGACGCCGATTTCGCGCCGGTACCCGCCAGGGGATTGCTTGCCAAGGACTATGTGGCGATACGCAGCCAGCAGATCACCCCCGGCGCGCGCTTGAACCCCAATCCGTCAGCGGACGATCCGCGGCCCTACGAGATGGCCGGCCTGTCGGCCGCCACGCGCCTGGCCGTGGCGGCGCCCCCCATCAGCCACGAAAACGGCACGACCCACTTCTCGGTCGTCGACAAGTGGGGCAACGTGGTGTCGTATACCAATACCATCGAGTCCGGCTACGGCATCGGCGTGTTCGCCGGCTACACGCTGCCAGACGGCAGCTTCAAGAACCACGGCTTCCTGCTGAACAACGAATTGACCGACTTCAACACCACGCCGACGACCAACCCGTTCACCGGGACCGCCGGCTTCAACGACGTGGAGCCGGGCAAGCGTCCGCGCAGCAGCATGGCGCCGTCGATGATCTTCAACCCGGATGGCAGCCCGCTGATGGCCTACGGCTCGCCGGGCGGGGCGACCATCATCAACTCGGTGGTGAACGTGACGATCAACCTGATCGACCACGGCATGACGATGCAGGAGGCTGTCGACGCGCCGCGGCTGTCGGTGTCCAGCGCCAACCCGACGATCACCGTCGATCCGTGGTTTCCGGCTGCGACGGTCACCGCGCTCGGGCCCCTGGGCCTGGGTTATGCGGTCAACCTCAGCGACGTCGGCTCGGTGCAGACCGTGCTGATCGATCCGAAGACCGGCAAGCAATACGGCGCCGCCGACGCGCGGCGCGAAGGCACGGTGATCGGCCTGCCGCGCTCCGGCGGCCGCTGACCCGCCGGGCCGCCGCGCACGCTTCTTCAGCGCTTGCGCGGCGGTTTCGCGGTACCGGTGACCCGCGGCGGCAAGCCGGTGTGCTGGGTCAGCAGCCGGCCCTTGGCCGGTGTCGCGGGCTTCGACCTGGCGGCGGTCGAGTTCTTGCGCCGCGCACTCGTATAGTTGCCATCGACCAGCGGCTGGAAGGTCGGAATCAGATGGTGTTTTCCGTTGCCGATCAGGTCGGCACGGCCCATGGACTTGAGCGCCTCGCGCAACAGCGGCCAGTTGTTGGCGTCGTGGTAGCGCAGGAAGGCCTTGTGCAGGCGCCGACGCCTGTCGCCGCGCACGATGTCCACCGGTTCGCTGTCGCGCCCCACGCGGCGCAGCGGATTGCGACCGCTGTGGTACATCGCGGTGGCCGTGGCCATCGGGCTCGGGTAGAAGGTCTGCACCTGGTCGGCGCGAAAACCATTCTTCTTGAGCCAGACGGCCAGGTTCATCATGTCCTCGTCGCTGGTGCCCGGATGGGCGGCGATGAAATACGGGATCAGGTACTGCTTCTTGCCGGCCTCGAGCGAATATTTCTCGAACATCTGCTTGAACTTGTCGTACGTGCCGATGCCGGGCTTCATCATCTTGGTCAGCGGGCCCTGCTCGGTGTGCTCGGGCGCGATCTTCAAGTAGCCCCCGACGTGGTGCGTGACCAGTTCCTTGACGTATTCGGGCGACTGCACCGCCAGGTCGTAACGCAGTCCCGAGCCGATCAGGATCTTCTTGATGCCCTTGAGGCCGCGCGCGCGCCGGTACATCCGGATCAGCGCCTCGTGGCTGGTGTTCAGGTTGCTGCAGATGCCGGGGAACACGCAGCTCGGCTTGCGGCAGGCGGCCTCGATCTCGGGGCTCTTGCAGCCGATGCGGTACATGTTGGCGGTCGGCCCGCCGAGGTCGGAGATGGTGCCGGTGAAACCCTTGACGGTGTCGCGGATCGCCTCGACCTCGCGGATGACCGAGTCTTCCGAGCGGCTCTGGATGATGCGACCCTCGTGTTCGGTGATCGAGCAGAAGGTGCAGCCGCCGAAGCAGCCGCGCATGATGTTCACGCTGAAGCGGATCATCTCCCAGGCCGGAATCTTGGTGGCGCCGTCATGGCTGCCGTTCTCGTCGGCGTAGCGCGGATGCGGCGCGCGCGCATACGGCAGGTCGAACACATGGTCCATCTCGGCCGTGGTCAGCGGGATCGGCGGCGGGTTGATCCAGACGTCGCGCGCCGTCGCGCCGTCGCCATGGGCCTGCACCAGGGCGCGGGCGTTGCCCGGGTTGGTCTCGAGGTGCAGCACCCGGTTGGCGTGGGCATACAGCACCGGGTCGGCGCGAACCTGCTCGTAGCTGGGCAGGCGGATCACCGAGCGTTCGCGCGGCGGCACCTGGAGCTTGCCCTTGAGCGCGGGGTTGGGAACGAAGGTCAGCGGCGCGACGGCGGGATGCGCCTCGGCCGTGCCCGCGGCGCCGGCGTCCTCCCTGGCGCAGCTGGTACCCTGCCCCGCTGCCTGCTCCGACGTCGTCTGGTAGGGGTTGACATGCGCCTCGATGCGACCGGGCTGGTCGACGCTGGTCGAATCGATCTCGAACCAGCCCTGGCCGCTCGGATCGTCCGGCCGGCGCACGAAGGCCGTGCCACGCACGTCGGTGATGGACAACACCGGTTCGCGCGCGGCAATGCGGTGCGCGATCTCGACCAGTGCGCGCTCCGCGTTGCCGTACAGCAGCAGGTCGCACTTGGCGTCGACGACGATGGAGCGGCGCACCTTGTCGGACCAGTAGTCGTAATGCGCGATGCGGCGCAGGCTGCCTTCGATGCCGCCGAGCACGATCGGTACGTCCTTGTATGCTTCGCGGCAACGCTGGCTGTAGACGATGGCGGCCCGGTCCGGCCGCTTGCCGCCGACGTCGCCCGGGGTGTAGGCGTCGTCGCTGCGGATCTTGCGATCCGCCGTGTAGCGGTTGATCATCGAATCCATGTTGCCGGCGGTCACGCCCCAGAACAGGTTCGGCTTGCCCAGCGCCTTGAACGCGTCTGCGCTGTGCCAGTCGGGCTGGGCGATGATGCCGACGCGGAACCCCTGGGCCTCGAGCGTGCGGCCGATCACCGCCATGCCGAAGCTGGGGTGGTCGACATAGGCGTCGCCCGTCACCAGGATGATGTCGCAGCTGTCCCAGCCGAGTTGCTCCATCTCGGCGCGGCTCATCGGCAGGAAGCGGGCCGTGCCGAAGCGCGCGGCCCAGTACTTGCGGTAGCTGGTCAGGGGTTTTGCGGCGCGCGCAAACAGGGAAACGTCGACAGGAGCGTTCATGAGAGCCGTTCGGGGGATCCCCGAGTGTACGGGTTTGCCCTATTCCAGCGTCGATTAGAGGGCAAACACTGACCCGGATGCGAGCCGCCCCGCCCTAGAATCACACTTTTGTCACAACCCGGTCCCGGGCAACGTCCGGACCATTCTCAGGGGATCCTCACATGAAAAAGCTCATCCTGGCACTGGCCATGGGCGCCATGGCCGTTACCGCCTCGGCCCAGGACAAGGAACTCAAGGTCGCGATCGACCCGACCTACGAGCCCTTTACCTTCAAGACCGCCGACGGCAAGCCCACCGGCTTCGACGTGGACATCGCAAGTGCCGTGTGCGAACACCTCAAGCGCAAGTGTGTCTTCGTCGAGCAATTGTGGGACAGCATGATTCCCGGCCTGCAGGCCAAGAAATACGACGTCATCATCAGCTCGATGTCGATCACCGAAGACCGCAAGCGGGTCGTCGACTTCACCGACAAGTACTACAACACGCCCAGCAAGATCGTCGTCAAGAACGACATCAAGTTCGACGGCGTGGCCTCGCTCAAGGGCAAGAAGATCGGCGTGCTCAAGGGCAGCACGCAAGAGAAATACGCCAACGGCGAACTCAAGAAAGTTGGCGTGATCATCACCCCCTACGAGGCGCAGGACCAGGTCTACCTCGACATCCGCTCGGGCCGTCTCGACGGCACCGTGGCCGACGTGCTCGAAGTCACCGGCGGCTTCCTGTCCAAGCCTGAAGGCAAGGACTACGTGCTGGTCGGCCCCGAGTTGTTCATTCCCAAGTATTTCGGCATCGGCGCCGGCTTTGCGATCCGCAAGGGCCAGCCCGAGTTGAAGAAGGAACTCAACGGCGCGATCAAGGCCATCCGCGCCGATGGCACCTACAAGAAGATCAACGACAAGTACTTCAAGATCGACGTCTACGGCGGCTGATCCGGCTGCCAGTTTCCCCGGCCGGCGACCCGCGCGGTTGCCGGCCTGATGCTTCCCCCAACCCCCATCGGTCTTGTCCGAATACTACTGGTCCATCCTCCATGGCGCACTGCTGACCGTCGGCGTGTCACTGGCGGCGCTCGCGGTGTCCATCGTGCTCGGGCTGATGGGGGCCGCGGCCAAGCTCTCGGGTAACAAGCCGCTGGTGGCGCTCGCTACCGTCTACACCACCATCATCCGCGGCATTCCCGAACTGGTGCTGATGCTGCTGGTGTTCTATGGGGGCAGCATCGGCATCAACACCTTGCTCGAGATGTCCGGCACCGGCCTCACGCTGGACATCGAACCCTTCAGCGCCGGCGTGCTGACGCTGGGCTTCATATACGGCGCCTACATGACGGAGACCTTCCGCGGCGCCATCCTGTCGATTCCGCGTGGCCAGTTCGAGGCCGCGGCCGCATTCGGCATGGGCCCGGTCCAGGCCTTCGTGCGTATCACCCTGCCGCAGATGGTGCGTTACGCCCTACCCGGCTTCACCAACAACTGGCTGGTGCTGATCAAGGCCACGGCGCTGATCAGCCTGATCGGCCTGCAGGAGATGACCTACCTGGCCAAGCAGGCCAGCGCGGCGACACGTTCGCCGTTCGCGTTTTTCCTGTTCACAGGCGCCTTGTTCCTGCTCTACACCTGGGTCTCGCTGAGCGTGCTGCGGCGCCTGCATGCCCGCTACAGCCTGGGCACGAAACGGGGGGACCTGTAGATGGACTGGGAAGTCATCTTCCGTCCCGACAGCCTGGCCCTGTACGGCGAAGGCATACTGACCACACTGTGGCTGCTGAGCTCCTCGCTGGTGATCGGTGGCGTGATGGCAGTGTTGTTCGCACTGGCGCTGACCGGCCCCTGGAAGTGGCTGGCGCGCATCGTCGGCGCCTATACCTTCGTGATCCGCGGCACGCCCTTGCTGATCCAGGTCTACATGATCTATTACGGCCTGGGCCAGCTCGAATGGATACAGGCGCGCTGGGACGACACCTGGCCCTGGACCCACTTCAAGGAGCCGGCCTTCTGCGCACTGCTGGCCTTCAGCCTGAACACGGCCGGCTACACCGCCGAGATGCTGGCCGGCGCAATTCGCGAGACCCATGCCGGCGAGATCGAATCGGCCCAGGCCTTCGGCATGAGCCGGTTCCAGGTCATGCTGCGCATCGTGCTGCCGAGCGCCATGCGCCGCACTTTGCCCCCGTACAGCAACGAGGTGGTGATGATGCTGCACAGCACCAGCCTGGCCAGCGCGGTGCCGGGACTGCTCGACGTGACCGCCGCGGCCAGCCGCATCTACTCCGACTTCTACCTGCCCTTCGAGGCCTACCTGGCGGCTGCCGCGATCTACCTGTGCGCGACGTTCTGCCTGATCGGCCTGTTCAAGCTGGCCGAGCGCCGCTTCCTGGCGCACCTGGCGCCGCGCCGGCATTGAATCGAGGACACACGCCACCATGCGCCGCATCGACCACCCCCTGGAACACCAGAGCCTGGGCCGCCAGACCCGGGTGACCAGCCTGCATTTCGGCCAGCCCGGCGCCGGACCCAAGGCCTATGTCCAGGCCAGCCTGCACGCCGAGGAACTGCCGGGCATGCTGGCGGCCTACCACCTGCGCGCCCTGCTCGAAGCGGCCGAAGCCCGCGGCGAACTGATCGGCGAGGTGGTGCTGGTGCCGGTGGCCAACCCGATCGGCCTGGCCCAGCGGCTCGACCACAAGTCCATGGGCCGCTTCGAGCTGGGCAGTTCGGAGAACTTCAACCGCAACTATCCCGAGCTGGCCACGGCGATTTTCGATGCGGTCAAGGACAGGCTCACGCAGGATGCAACGGCCAACGTCGCCGCCGTGCGCGCCGCGGTTGCGGCCTGGCTGGTGCAGTGGAAGCCGGCCAACGCCTTGCACAGCCTGCGCAAGACCCTGGTGCAGCTGGCCTTCGACGCCGACCTCGTGCTCGACCTGCATTGCGACTGCGAAGCCGTGCTGCACCTGTACACCGAGACGCCGTGCTGGCCGCAACTCGAACCACTGGCGCGTCTGCTGGGCGCCCGCGCGGTGCTGCTGGCACAGGATGCCGGCGGCGTCTCGTTCGACGAGTGTTTCTCCGGCCTGTGGTGGAAACTCGCCGACAAGCTGCGCGCCGACCCGGCCCTGGCCGCACTGCCGGTGCCGCAGGCCTGCGGCAGCGCCACCGTCGAGCTGCGCGGCGAGGCGCAGCTCGAACACGGCCTGGCCCGGGCCGACGCAGCCGCCATCTTCGCCAGCCTGCAACATGCCGGCATCATCGCCGGGGCGCCACCGCCG
>CAXBDR010000141.1:0-11447 GCA_963974265.1 uncultured Rhodoferax sp. | reverse complement strand
CCTGCTGCTGCCGATGGCCAACGAGGCCTTGTACGCCGCACAGGCGCGCCGCGCATGGGCCCCGCGGGCCTTCGCAGCCTGGGCTGTGGTTGGCGGAGCGCAGCAATCGGACCCTGGACCGCAGACGTTAAGCCTTGATACCAGTCCGGCACTTTTGGTAGGGGGTTCCCGGTACCTTACATCAACGCCGCGCGCACTATAGGCCCAGCGTTGCGGCAAGCCGGACCCGGCGCGGGCGACTTGTGGGGCGCCCCGAGGAGCGCAGCGGGCAGGGCGGCGCGCGAAGCGCGCTTCGTTGTCATGCTCATCGCGCTTGTCTGAACGGAGAGAGCGAAGCGAACGCAGTGAGTTGCGCGATGCGCCCTGCCTGCGAGCACCGCAGGGCCGTCGGCGCGTTCAGCGCCCGACCGCCCCACCAGGAGCCCGCGCCGGGTCCGGCTTGCCGCGACGCGTGCGCGTACACGTACCCACGACGTTCAATGTACCGACGTACCAGAATCCGCGGCTCAGACCCGACATTGGTCCGACCGACAGATCTCCCGCGTCAGATCAGGACTTCTTCTTCAGGCACTCGCTCATGAAGGCCTTGCGCTCGTCGCCCTTCTTGCCGTCGGCAGCCAGGTTGCAGGTCTTCATCTTGCTCTGCTGGGTTTCGGGCTTGTTGCTCAGACAGCCTTTCATGAACGCCTTGCGCTCGTCGCCCTTCTTGCCTTCGGCCTGCTGGTTGCACAAGGCCATTTTTTCCTGCTGGGGTGTCTTGGCCTTGTCCTGGGCGTGGACGATGCTTGTGGCGGACAGGGTGATGCCGATGGCGAGGAAACAAATCAGTTTGCGCATGGAGAGTCCTTGTTGGAACGACGATGAGGGACGTATCAGGCCCACCGCGCGGGCCCTTGCATACAACGCGCAAGCGGCGCCGCGCGCCGACAGCCGACGCCGCGAGCGATGGTAGCGCCCGCACGATGGTCACTGACGTGCGACAAAGGTAAAACATATGTGTGCCAGCGCGGCGCATCGGGCGTTGCCACGGCGGACGCAGTCGGTCGCCCTCCTAGAATGGGGGGTTATGCTCAAGATCAAACAGCAACTGCTGGACGGCCTGGCCTGCGGACTCGCCGAACTGGCACCCGACGCCGCCGCCCGGGCGGTTTTCGAGTCTCCCAAGGTGGCGGCCCATGGCGATTTCGCCACCACCGTGGCCATGCAGCTGGCCAAGCCGCTCAAGCTCAATCCGCGCCAGCTCGCCGAGCGCCTGCGCGACCTGCTGCTGGCGCAGCCCGCATACCGGCAATGGGTATCGGACATCGACATCGCCGGGCCGGGCTTCATCAACATCCGGCTCAAGCCCGAGGCCAAGCAGCAGATCGTGCACGAAGTGCTGGCCGATGGTGCGGCATTCGGCGTGTTGCCGTCCAACGGCCAGCGCATGATGGTGGAGTTTGTGTCGGCCAACCCGACCGGGCCGCTGCATGTCGGACATGGCCGGCAGGCGGCGCTGGGCGATGCGATCTGCAACCTGTGCGCCACCCAGGGCTGGGATGTGCATCGCGAGTTCTATTACAACGACGCCGGCGTGCAGATCGCCACCCTGGCCCAGAGCACCCAGCTGCGGGCACGGGGCTTCAAGCCGGGGGACCCCGAGTGGCCCGAGGCCGCCTACAACGGCGACTACATCGCCGACATCGCGGCCGACTTCCTTGCCGGCAAGACCGTGCGTTCCGACGACCGTGTCACCACCGCCAACGGCAACGTCGACGACCTCGATGCGATCCGGGAGTTTGCCGTGGCCTATCTGCGCCACGAGCAGGACCTCGACCTGAAGGCATTCGCGGTCCGGTTCGACCATTTTTTCCTCGAGTCCAGCCTGTACACCAGCGGCAAGGTCGCGCGAGCGGTGCAGATGCTGCAGGACGCCGGCAAGACCTACGAACAGGACGGCGCCTTGTGGCTGCGCTCCACCGACTACGGCGACGACAAGGACCGGGTGATGCGCAAGGGCGACGGCTCGTTCACCTATTTCGTGCCGGACGTGGCTTACCACATCGACAAATGGCAACGCGGCTTCACCCGGGTGGTCAACATCCAGGGCACCGACCACCACGGCACGATCGCCCGGGTGCGCGCCGGACTGCAGGCGGCTGGCGTGGGTATTCCGCAGGGTTACCCCGACTACGTGTTGCACACGATGGTGCGCGTGATGCGCGGCGGCGTCGAGGTCAAGATCTCCAAGCGTTCCGGCAGTTACGTCACCTTGCGCGACCTGATCGACTGGACCAGCAAGGACGCGGTGCGGTTCTTCCTGCTCAGCCGCAAGCCCGACACCGAATACGTGTTTGACGTCGACCTGGCGCTGGCGCAGAACAACGACAACCCGGTGTATTACGTGCAATACGCCCATGCGCGCATCTGCTCGGTGCTCCGGGCCTGGGGCGGTGACGAGGCCGCGCTGGCCGCGGTCGACCTGGCGGCGCTGCAGTCGGCGCCGGCGATGGCGCTGATGCTGCTGCTGGCGCGTTATCCCGACATGCTGGCGGGCGCGGCGCGCGACTTCGCTCCCCACGACGTCACCTTCTACCTGCGCGAACTTGCCGCGGCGTATCACAGCTACTACGATGCCGAGCGCATCCTGGTCGACGAGGAGCCGGTGCGGCTGGCCCGGCTGGCGCTGGTGGCCGCCACGGCGCAGGTGCTGCGCAACGGCCTGGCGTTGCTCGGTGTCGACGCACCGCGCACAATGTGAGTCGGCACACGGACATGGGTGGCAACAACAGGCAAGGGCAGGGCATGAAGCAGCAGCAATGGGGTGGAACGATATTGGGCCTGGTCGTGGGCATCGTGATCGGACTGGGGGTGGCGCTGGCGGTGGCGGTCTACGTCACCAAGGTGCCGGTCCCGTTCCTGAACAAGGGCCCCAGCCGCACCATGGACCAGGATGCGGCGGAAGCGCGCAGGAACCAGGACTGGGATCCGAATGCGCCGCTGTACGGCAAGAACCCGGCGCGCCCCGGCGAGCCGTCCGCGCCGGCAGCGCCGGGCGCAACCAGCCCCGCCGGGGCGGTCCCGCCCGCGGTCGCCGGCATCCCGACGCCGGGCGGCGCCGTCACCCCGGTGCCGGCCAACACCGCCCCGTCGCCTGACCCGCTGGGCGACCTGGCCCGGGCCCGGGCGGCAGCCCCTGGCGTCGATCCGTTCACCTATTTCGTGCAGGTTGGCGCCTACCGCAGCGCCAACGACGCCGAGTCGCAGCGGGCCCGCCTGTCGCTGGGCGGCATCGAGGCCCGCGTGTCCGAACGCGAGCAGTCGGGACGCACCGTCTACCGGGTCCGTGTCGGCCCGTTCGAAAAACGCGTGGATGCCGACCTGACCAAGGAGCGACTCGAGGGCCTGGGCATCGAAGCTGCGCTGGTGCGGGTTCAGCGTTGAACCAGTCGGCGCAGGCCGTATCCCACGCGGTATTGACTTGTTGCAGGAGCGCACCACCATGAATCGCCGTGATTTTTCGTCCGCCGCCGCCGTGGCCATGGCCCTGGGTCCGGCCAGCCTGTCGCTGGCGCAGACGCGCCAGCCGGAGTCGGGCTGGGACTACCTGACTTTGAGGCAACCGGTCGCCGTCGAGGCGCCGGCCGGCTCGATCGAGGTGGTCGAATTCTTCTGGTACAACTGCCGCTTCTGCAATGCGTTCGAGCCCATGCTCGAGGCCTGGAGCGCGCGCCTGCCCAAGGACGTGGTGCTGCGCCGGGTGCCGGCGGGTTTTCGCGACGAATTCGTGCCGCAGCAGCGCCTGTTCTACGCGCTGCAGGCCATGGGCGAACTCGAGCGGCTCCATGCCAAGGTCTTTGCCGCCATCCACACCGATCGGGTCGATCTCTCGCGCGGTGCCGACATCGTGCAGTGGGTGGGCCGGCAAGGTGTCGACCAGGCCCGGTTCGCCGCCCACTACGGGTCGCCGGAAGTGCGGCAGGCCGTCAGCGCAGCGACCCGGTTGCAGGACGCCTATGGCGTCGAGGGTGTTCCGGCGATGGGCGTTGCGGGCCGGTTCTATACCGACGGCACGATCGCGACCACCATGCAGCGCGCCTTGCAGGTCGTCGACTATCTGCTGGCCGAGGTTCGCTCGGGTCGCTGACGGGTTGTTGCCGCCTGGGCGGGGCCTGTGCCGCTCCAGCCGCGATGATTTTTTTGCAAACGCATCGCGCAGCCGCCGGCGGGCAGGGGGCTACAATGATTTTTGCGTCGTTGATTGCAAGATTCGTGCCTCTATGAAGCCCTCCTCCATACCTTACACATTGTTGCTGACTGCCGTGTTGACGCACGGCGTCGCCCTGGCGGAGCGGGCCGACCGTGACAAGCCGATGAACATCGAGTCCGACACGCTGCGCTACGACGACGCGAAACAGACCAGCGTGTTTACCGGCAAGGTGGTGCTGACCAAGGGCACGATGCTGATCCGTGGCGCCCAGATGGACATCCGCCAGGACAACGACGGCAACCAGTTCGGCATCGTCAAGGCCGAACCCGGCAAGCTGGCGTTTTTCCGCCAGAAGCGCGATACCCGGGCCGGCGAGCCCGAGGAGTTCATGGAAGGCGAAGCCGAACTGATCAACTACGACGGCAAGGCCGACACGGTGACTTTCCAGCGCCGCGCGATCATGCGCCGCTACGTCGGCTCCAAGCTCAATGACGAGATCACCGGCGACGTCATCGTCTACGACAACAGCACCAGCGTGCTCACCGTAGACGGCGGTCCGGCCCGATCGGGCCCCGATGGCAGCTCCGGCCGGGTGCGGGCCGTGCTGACCCCGCGCAACGACGACGTCAGCAAGTCCTCTTCCGGCGCCAGCGCGCCGCGCGCCCCGGCCTCGCAGGCTGCACCGGCGCTGCGTCGATCGTCGACGCTGGGAGGCGACAAGAAGTGAGGGACGCGCCGGTCGACGACGCGCTGCCGGGCGCGGCCGATGCGTTGCGCGCAACGGACCCGCCGTCGCCGTCCGCCGTCCGCCTGGAGGCGCGACACCTGCAGAAGTCCTACGGCAATCGCATGGTCGTCAAGGACATCTCGCTGGCCGTGGGCGAGGGCGAGGTGGTCGGGCTGCTCGGGCCCAACGGCGCCGGCAAGACGACGTCGTTCTACATCCTGGTTGGCCTGGTGCGTGCCAGTGCCGGGGAAATCCTGATCGACGGCCGGTCGGTGGCGCATTTGCCGATTCACCGGCGCGCCCGGCTGGGGCTGAGCTACCTGCCCCAGGAGGCCTCGATCTTTCGCAAGCTCAATGTCGAGGACAACGTGCGTGCGGTGCTCGAACTGCAGACCGATGCGTCCGGCCGGGCCCTGAGTCCGGCGGTGGTCGAACAGCGGCTGACCGATCTGCTGCGCGACCTGCGGGTCGAGCACCTGCGCAAGTCGCCGGCCCTGGCCTTGTCCGGGGGCGAGCGGCGCCGGGTGGAGATCGCGCGCGCCCTGGCCACGCAGCCGCGCTTCATCCTGCTCGACGAGCCTTTCGCCGGCATCGATCCGATCGCGGTGATCGAGATCCAGCGCATCATCGGGTTCCTGAAGTCGCGCGGCATCGGCGTATTGATCACCGACCACAACGTGCGCGAGACGCTGGGCATCTGCGATCACGCCTTTATCATCAGTGACGGGAACGTGCTGGCCCAGGGAACCCCGGCCGAAATCGTCGACAACGCGGAAGTGCGCCGGGTCTACCTGGGCGAACACTTCAAGATGTAGATGAAGCCCGGTCTTTCATTACGCGTCTCCCAGCACCTGGCGTTGACGCCCCAACTGCAGCAGTCGATCCGGCTGTTGCAGCTATCGACGCTGGAGTTGAGCCAGGAAATCGGCCAGATGCTGGACGACAACCCGTTTCTCGAGGTGTCGGACGACCGTAGCGAACGCGAGGAGTTCGGCCTGGACCAGGGTGATGCGCCGGTCGCGCCGGCCGAGCGCGAGGCCGAATTGGGTGCCAGCGTGGCGCAGGACTATGTCTCGGTGCCCGATGCGCCGTCCAGCGACGACTCCGTCACGCCGCTGACCGCCGAGGACGGCCAGAGCTGGGATGGGGACGGCACGCAGGAGATCGCGGCCGACGACGGCGAATGGGGTGGCGATGCCAAGGCCCACGGCAACAACCTCGACTCGGATGGCGACGTCGATGCCGGCGAACTGGCACGCACGCACGAGACACTGCAAGCCCACCTGCATGCGCAGGCACTGGCGACACGCCTGGGCGACGAGGACCGGGTTGCGCTGCGTTTCCTGATCGAGTCGCTCAATGAAGACGGCTACCTCGAGGACACGCTGGAGGAACTGGCGGCCAGCCTGTCACCGGCCGACGACGAGGAACTGGAGCAACTGCAGCACCATTTCCGGATTGCGCTGATCACCTTGAAGGGGTTCGAGCCGGTCGGGGTCGGTGCCAGCGACCTGGGCGAATGCCTGCGCCTGCAGCTGCAGGCCATGCAGCGCGCCTTGCCGGTCGACGACGCGCAACAGGAGCCGCTGGCGGTGGCCATGCGGATCTGCTCGCAACCGATGGACCTGCTGGCGCGGCGCGACGTGCGCAGGCTGTCGCAGCTGTGCGGCGCGGGCGACGCCGCCATCCGCGACGCCATGGTCCTGATCGCCCGGCTCGAACCCAAGCCGGGCCGGCGTTTCGTCAACGTCGAGCGCAACATCATCGTTCCCGACGTGCTGGTGGTACAGGTAGGCAGCGGTGCGAACGTGCGCTTCCGGGCCCGCATCAACCCGCAGGTGATGCCGCGGCTGCGGGTTCACGACATCTATGCGAACGCCTTGCGCCAGCACCGGGGCAACGGCAGCGATGCCTCCAACTATGCGGCGCTGCAGCAGCGCCTGCAGGAGGCGCGCTGGTTCATCAAGAACATCCAGCAGCGGTTCGACACCATCCTGCGGGTGAGCACGGCCATCGTCGAACGCCAGAAGAATTTCTTCCTGCACGGGGTGCTGGCCATGCGCCCGCTGGTTTTGCGCGAGATCGCCGACGAACTCGGCCTGCACGAGTCGACCATCAGCCGGGTCACCACGGCCAAGTACATGGCGACCCCGCTGGGCACGTTCGAGCTGAAGTACTTCTTCGGTTCGGCGCTGGGCACGGAGTCGGGCGGCAATGCCTCGAGCACCGCGGTGCGTGCGCTGATCAAGCAGTTCATCGATGCCGAGTCGCCGAAGAAGCCGCTGAGCGACAACCAGCTCTCCGAGATGCTCAAGGAGCAGGGTATCGCCTGCGCCCGCCGCACCGTCGCCAAGTACCGCGAGGGCCTGCGCATCGCGCCGGCCAACCTGCGGCGCGCATTGTGATCACCCGCGCCTGACGCGCCACGAGGTCCGCATCACCGTGAACCAGCTCCAGTTGTTCCTTCCCTGCGCCGCCGGCGTCGAGGACTACCTCGCCGCCGAAGTGGCGCACATCACCGGGCAGGACCTGGCGCAGGTGCACAAGTGGCGTGCCGGCGTGTTGCTGCAGGCCTCGTGGCGCGACGCCATGCTGCTGAACCTGCACAGCCGGCTGGCGCAACGGGTGCTGGTGCAGTTGCACCACGCCATGTACCGCAACGAGCAGGACCTCTACCGCATCGCCGGCGACGTGGCCTGGGAGATCTGGTTCACGCCGCGCGAGTCGATGAAGGTCGAGGTCACGGCACAACACAGCCCGTTGACCAGCCTGAACTTCGCCGCGCTCAGGATCAAGGACGCGGTGTGCGACCGATTCCGCGCCAAGTGTGGCGGCGTGCGCCCCGACGTCGACACCCGCTGGCCGGACATCCGCATCTACACCCATCTGACGACCGATACCGTGTCGCTGTACATCGACACCTCGGGCGAGGCCTTGTTCAAGCGCGGCTGGCGCGAGGACAAGGGCGACGCGCCGCTGAAGGAGACCCTGGCCGCGGCCATGCTGGCCGCCAGCGGCTGGAGCGATACCCCGCACCTGCCGCTGTACGACCCCTGTTGCGGCAGTGGCACGATCGCCATCGAGGCGGCGCAGATCGCCTGCAATATCGCGCCGGGTGCGTTGCGTCGGTTTGCGTTCGAGAAGATGCTGCCGTTCCAGCCGCATGTGTGGGAGGCGATGCGCGAGAGCGCGCGCCAGGCGCAGCGTGTGCCGGCACCGGGCGACAAGCCGACCATCTTCGGCAGCGATGTGTCGCACCGCATGGTCGATTTTGCGCAGCGCAATGCGCGGCGTGCCGGCGTGGCCGAGGCCATCGAGTTCCGCGGCGGCGACGCCTTGCAGCGCATGCCGCCATGTGACGCGCCGGCGCTGATGATGGTCAACCCACCGTATGGCGAGCGCATCGCCACCGCCGGTTTTGCCGGCGCCAACGCGCAGCGCCATCAGGGCGGGCGCGACGCGCGCGAGGCCTGGGACGATGGCCCGGCCGAGCCTGTGCGCAGCCCGCGCGAACAGGCCCATACCGAGGACGGCGGCGACTTCTTCGTCCAGCTTGCCGCGCACTGGAAGAAACATTTCGCCGGCTGGACCGTCTGGATGCTGACGCCGGACCTGAAACTGCCCGGCACCATGCGCCTGAAGGCCGGCCGGCGGGTGCCGATGTGGAACGGCCCGATCGAATGCCGGATGTTCCGTTTCGACATGGTGCAGGGCTCGGCCCGTTCGGCCCGCACGGCCGATCCCGCGGCCGACACATGACGGCCGTCGCGCCACCCGCGCCCGTGGTGGTGATCGACACCAACATCGTGCTGGACCTGCTGTTGTTTGGCGATGCGTCGACTGCGGACCTGCAGGCCGCGCTGCAGTCGGGCCGCTGCACCTGGCTGGCGACCACCGCGATGCGCGAGGAGTTGGTGCGGGTGCTGGCCTATCCGGCGCTGGCCGCGCCGATGGCGGTGCGCGAGCGCAACGCCGATGCGGTGCTGGCGGGTTTCGACCAGGCCAGCACGGTGTGTCCGGTGCCACCCGCCTGCCCGGTCCGCTGCAGCGATCCCGACGACCAGGGATTCATCGACCTGGCGGCGGCGCACCGGGCGATGCTGCTGAGCAAGGACAAGGCGGTGCTGCGCCTGCGCCGTCGTCTCGCTCTGCTGGCGGTGGCGGTGCAGGCCGAGTTCAGGTCGTCGCGCCCAGCGTGAAACTCTCGGCCCGCGCCTGCGGCCATGACTGGCGGTAGATCAGCGGCAGGCCCGACAGGTCGGATTGCAGCAAGGCGCCGTCGTGCATCTGGGCCAGCGCGGTCTGCGCCAGGGACCGGACCGTGCCGTCGGACATGCGGCGCACGATATGGTGGGCCGTCAGGCCGCTCGGATGCGGCAGTCCCGCAGCCTGGACCATTTCCTTGAGTGCGTGCATCGTCATCGCGTGGTAGTTGAACACCCGCCGCGCCTTGTCGCCCACGACCAGCGACTTCTGGCGCCACGGATCCTGGGTCGTCACGCCGGTGGGGCAGTTGCCGGTGTGGCAGGTCTGCGCCTGCACGCAGCCCAGCGCGAACATGAAGCCGCGCGCGCTGTTGCACCAGTCCGCGCCCAGCGCCATCATGCGGGCGATGTCGAAGGCGCTGATCACCTTGCCGGCGCAGCCGATGCGGATCCGCTCGCGCAGTCCGGCGCCACGCAAGGTGTTGTGCACCAGCCGCAGGCCTTCCTGCAGCGGCGAGCCGACATGGTTGGTGAATTCGACCGGTGCCGCGCCGGTGCCGCCTTCGGCGCCGTCGACGACGATGAAGTCCGGCGTGATGCCGGTCTGCAGCATGGCCTTGACGATGGCGAACCACTCCCAGGGATGGCCGATGCACAGCTTGAATCCGGTGGGTTTGCCGTCCGACAGCGTACGCAGCTGCGCGATGAATTCCAGCAAGCCGATCGGCGTCGAGAACGCCTGGTGGGCCGACGGCGAAATGCAGTCGACTCCCACCGGGATGCCCCGCGCGGCGGAGATCTCCGGCGTGACCTTGGGGCCCGGCAACACGCCGCCATGGCCCGGCTTCGCGCCCTGGCTGAGCTTGAGCTCGATCATCTTGACCTGCGGATCGGCCGCGTTGGCGGCGAACCGGTCCGCGTTGAAGCTGCCGTCGTCGTTGCGGCAGCCGAAATAACCGGAGCCGATCTCCCAGATCAGGTCCCCGCCGTGGCGGCGGTGATGGATCGAGATCGACCCTTCGCCGGTGTCGTGTGCGAACCCACCCATCTGTGCGCCGGAGTTCAACGCCAGGATGGCATTGGCGCTGAGCGAGCCGAAGCTCATCGCCGAGATGTTGAACACGCTGGCGTGGTAGGGCTGCCTGCACAGTCCGGAGCCGGCATCGCGACCGGCCGCCTGTTCCGGCGTGCCGCCGATCCAGACGCGGAAATCCTGCGATGCGATCGTGGTGGGCGCCATCGCATGGTTGACCCATTCATACCCCTCGGCGCGCACGTCGAGCAAGGTGCCGAACGGCCGCTTGTCCGACTCGCTCTTGGCCCGCTGGTAGACCAGCGAGCGCTGGGCGCGCGAGAACGGCGCGGCCTCGTTGTCGCTCTCCAGGAAATACTGGCGCAACTCCGGCCGCACGAACTCGAGCATGTAGCGGATGTGGCCGATGATGGGGTAGTTGCGCAGAATCGAGCGTTTCGACTGGACCAGGTCGTAGATGCCCACCGAGACCAGTGTCAGCAGCAGCACCAGCAGCACGGCGCCGGCGCCCCGGATGGGCAGGGTGACCAGGCCGACCAGCAGCGCCAGTACGCACAGGCCGAAGACGGTGTAGCGGACCGGGAAGCGTTCATTGAGCTTGTGCAGCATGGCGTGTCGGTGCGTGGGGTGTGGCTGGCAGGCGTCGATCTTCGCATGCCGGCCGCGGCGATCGGATTCGACTGTGCGGCAGGCAGCCGGGGCCGGCGCCGATTCACAAGGCCGCGGGAATCTCGACGGCCAGATGGTCGAACACCGCCCGTATGCGCGCACTGGTACGGATCTCCCGGTGCACGGCCAGCCACATCGGGATCGCCGGGATCTTGAGCCTGGGCAGGATGGCCACGATCGCGTCGTCGCTGCGCGCCACGTAGTCCGAGACGAAACCGATGCCCAGGCCCGCACGCACCGCCTCCCAATAGGCGATCAGGTCGTCGGTGCGCAACACGAACTGCTCGGGCCCGACGGGGTGGCCCATGGCGGCGAAGCCCCGGATGATCGCGTCGTCACGGTCGTGGCCGATCAGCGCATGGTCGAGCAGGTCGCGCGGGAGTTGCGGCGTTCCGTGACGGCGCAGATAGTCGCGGTGCGCATAGACGCCCAGCGTGACCTTGCCGATGCGACGGGCCACCAGCGTGGCCTGGTCGGGTTGCACCATGCGCAGCGCGATATCGGCCTCGCGCCGCAACAGGTTGCTCACGCCGTTGCTCACCACCAGTTCGACCTGGATGTCGGGCTGCGCCATGCGCATGCGGGCCAGGATGGGCGGCAGCAGCTGGCAGGCCACGGGCTGGC
>CAXBDR010000140.1:0-11581 GCA_963974265.1 uncultured Rhodoferax sp. | reverse complement strand
ATCTCGACCTCGTCCCCGAGACCGGCGCGTACCGCCTGCACCCGGCGGATGTCGTCGCGCACGTTGTCACCCAGGCGCAGCTTGATGGCCCGGTATCCGGCGGCCACGTAGCTGCGGGCCTCCTCGACCAGTTGCTCGGGCGGCTGGAACCCCATCGCGATGCCGCCCGCGTAGGCAGGCAGGCGCTTGCGGCTGCCGCCGAGCAGCCGGTACAGCGGCATGTTGGCCGCCTTGCCGCGGATGTCCCACAAGGCCAGGTCGATGCCGGACAAGGCCAGTGCCGCACCCGCGCCCAAGCCGTGGCTGGACAACTGCATGCGATTCACGCGGGCCCACACACCGACCACGTCGCACGGATCCATGCCCGCGAGCATCGGATCGAGCGTCTGGTTGACCAGGCTGCACACCGCACCGGGGCTGCGGCCGGGATGGGCCTCGCCATAACCGATCAGTCCCTCGTCGGTCTCGACGCGCACGATGATGGTGTCGCGCTTGATGGTGGCGCCCACGCCGAGCTTGACGGTCTTGCCCTGCGGCAGGCGATAAGAAAGGGCGATCGCGGTGATACGGGTGATTTTCATGGTGGTTGCTGGTTCTCAGGAGTGAAGGTAGCCACGCGCCGGTGCCAGGCCATGGCGCGCGAGCGCATCGCCCGCGACGGCGATCAGCGCATCGGGAAGGATCTGGCCGCCATGCAGGCGCGGCGCGGCGACGTCGCGCGCCTGGGGACCGTAGGCCATGTGGTGGTCGATCGCCTTGTTCGCATGGGTGAACACGTTGCCAAAGGCCATGGAGGCGGCGGCGGCGAACACCGCTTCGACCACGGCTTCGATGCGTGCGGACAGGTCGTCCGCTTGCGCCTGCCGTCCGTGGCGCTGGTGCTCGATCATCTGCGCCAGTTGCGGACCGAAACCATTGGCCGAGCTGAGCAGAAACCCGTCGAACCGCCCACCTGCGGTCTTCAGATGCCGGCTGTACCCGCCTTCGGCACCGCGCAACAGGAACATGCCATCGACTCCGGCCTCGGCGATCCGGTCCGCACCGCTGGTGTCCTTGATCATCTTCAGGTTGGGATGGCGTGCCGCCAGCGCGCGCACGGTCTCCGGGGTCACCTCGTTGCCGGTCACCTGCGGCAACTGGTACAGCGACATCGGCAGGCCACAGGCGAACAGCCCATCGAACGCGCAAGCAATGTCGTTCTGCGACAGGTTGGCTCCATGGGGTGCGCAAAACGTGAACCCCTGCACCGATGCCCGGCGCATCGCCGCCCGGGCATCGTCGGTGCCGGCGCGCCGCTGGAGCCAGTCGAGCGTGCGCGCCATCGTTTCCTGCATGGCCGGCACGTCCGGCCGAAGCACGCCGATCAGCAGCGCGGCGCCACGCGCCAGCGCGGTATCGACGACGGCCTCGAGCACCTGCAGCGTCTGCGCATCCGATAGCACCCATCCGTCGCCGGTCGAACCGGGCACCAGGAAACCTCCGACCGATGGCGTCAGGTGACCCATGTGGCGTCGCATGCGGTCCGCGTCGATGGCGCCATCACGGTCATACGGCGTGATCAGGGGGCACCACAACACGGGAAACCGGCTCGGCGCAGTGGGCGGCAACTCGGTAGCGGGCTGCGTGGCAAGCTCGTGGGCAACAGGCATGCGACGAAGTGTAGGAACCGGACACCATGCCGAACAAGGCTGATCAGGGGATTTCAGATATGCTCTGAGAGCATGACAACATCCAGCCTGAACCTGCGCCGCATCGAGGCCTTCCTGGCCGTTTTCGAAGCGCGCAACATGTCGCGCGCCGCGGTGCAGCTCGAGGTGGCCCAGTCCGTCGTGACACGCCACGTGGCCGCATTGGAGACACAGCTGGGCTGCCGGCTGTTCGCACGCACCGGCCGCGGGGTCACCCCCACGCCGGCCGGCGAGCAGTTGGCGCCCCGGCTGCGCGCGGCCATCGACGAGATGCAGCGTGCCACCGACGAGGCGGCCGACATCGGAGACGGACCCAGCGGCATCGTGCGCCTGGGTGTCGTGCCAGGGGCCGCGCGGCCCCTGGTGGGCATGTTGTACCAGCGCCTGTGCGAGCGGTTTCCGCGCATTGGGCTGCAATTCGTCGAAGGCTTCAGCAATCCGCTGGAGGACCAGATGGCCGAGGGACACCTCGACCTGGCCATCGTCAATCGCTACGGACGATCACCACGGCGCGGCGAGGAAAGACTCTGCGTGCTCGAAAGCCTGGTCATTGGTGCGGCGGGCGTGTTCCAGCCGGGCCAGCAGTTGCGGTTCCGCCAGTTGGCCGACTATCCGCTGGTGCTGGCCGCACGGCCCAACGGACTGCGCGTCGCGCTCGACCAGGCATCGCGACGGGCGGGGGTGCAACTCAAGGTCGCCGTCGAGTCGGACTCGATGTTCATCATGAAGGACCTCGTCGTCCAGGCCGGCCTGTGTACCGTGCTGCCACGCCAGGCCGTGCACGATGACCTCGCCCATGGTCAGTTGTCGGCCGCCCGGCTGACAACCCCCATGGTGCCCCGCCTGCTCTCGCTGATGTCGTCGAGCCGAAAGCCGGGGACCGCGGCGACACGCGCCGTGGCACGGGAGATCCGCGACATCGTGCAGCACACGCTGCAACACACGGCCTGGCGCTGATCGAGCGCCCGGGCCAACCGGCCCTTGTCGTTCGCCGGCCGGTCCCGGCCAAACCGGGGTTGCGCGCTTTTGCGTGGGCAACGCTGCGCGATGGTCGCAGTTGTCGTGCAGTTCAGGTCGTGTGCGCGGCATCCCGGCGGTACGGCGGCAGCGCCGCGCCGCAGTCGCGGCAGAACCGGGCACTGGGCGCATGGCCCTCGCTCAGGCACTCGTGGCAGGTGCGGGTGGTCGGTTCACGGTGGAATTTCTGCGCCGTGAACTCGGCGCTGACGATGCCGGTGGGTACGGCCAGCGTTCCCCATCCCACCAGCATCATGATCGAGGCGATGATGCGGCCGAGGTCGGTCTGGGGCGTGATGTCGCCGAAACCGACGGTGGTCATCGTCGTGATCGCCCAGTACACGCCCACCGGGATGCTGGTGTAGCCGTGCTCCGGCCCCTCGACCACGTACATCAGGGTTCCCATCACCAGCACCACCAGCATCACGAAGGACATGAACACCAGGATCTTGCGCCGCGACGCCGCCAGCGCACGGCCCAGGGCGCCGTATTCGGCGACGTAATGGGTGAGCTTGAGAATGCGGAACACGCGCAACAGGCGCAACACCCGAACGTCGATCAGCGCGTTGACACCTGGCACCAGCAATGCCACGTAGGTCGGCAACACGGCCAGCAGGTCGATGATGCCGAACGCGCTGCGTGCATAGGTGCCGGGATTGCGAACGCAGGCCAGCCGCGCCAGGTATTCGACGGTGAAGGTCAGCGTGAACACCCATTCGAGTACCCACAACTCGCGTGCATACACGGCATGCACGGCGGCCATGCTGTCGAGCACGACCACGGCCAGGCTCATCAGGATGGCGGCGATCAGGCCCAGGTCGAACCAGCGGCCGGCACGGGTATCGGCCTCGAAGATGATGGTGTACATCCGCAGCCGCCAACCCTGCTCCGGGCGTCCGAAATAAGGCAGGCCGGCGTCACGCACGGCCGCTGCGGCCGGCGGATCGGGGGCACGGTTGTCGGTCATGGGCCGATCGTAGTGGATTGGCCAGGCCTGACGCCGCGCCTCGCCGAACCCCGACACAACCGCAGCCGCGGGCCCGGAACTTGCGTGCATTTGCGATTCGGATTCCCTAGGTATTCCCTAAGTAAAACGCCTGCCAAACCCGCCCATAATTCTTTCTCGCCGGCCGCCGCCGGGCCTTGCGCGGCCGGGCGCAACCAGTCACGCGGCATACCTGAGGATCGCAATTGCCTGATTCGTCGAACAGTCAACAACCTGTGTTGCAGGTCACGCGCTTGAACACCCGTTTCAAGACGCGATCGGGCGATGTCCATGCCGTCAATGCCGTGAGTTTCGACCTCAAGCCCGGCGAACTGCTCGGCGTGGTCGGCGAAAGCGGATCCGGCAAGTCGGTCACGATGATGTCGCTGCTGGGCCTGTTGCCGAGCCCGCCGGCCGTGGTCAACGGCGAGTCGGTCATGTTCGAAGGCCTGGACCTGCTGCGCTGCACGCCCGAGCAGCTGCGCGCCATCCGGGGCGGGCGCATCGGCTTCATCTTCCAGGATCCGATGACCTCGCTCAATCCGGTCTTCACCGTCGGCTTCCAGATCATGGAGCCCTTGCGCGAACACATGGGCCTGACCGGCCAGGCCGCGCGCAAGCGGGCGCGCGAGTTGCTGGAACTGGTCGGCATCCCCGACGCCGAACGCCGGCTCAAGGATTTCCCGCACCAGTTCTCGGGCGGCATGCGCCAGCGCGTGATGATCGCGATTGCGCTGGCCTGCGACCCCAAGGTGCTGATCGCCGACGAGCCGACGACGGCGCTGGACGTCACGATCCAGGCGCAGATCCTCGAGCTGGTACGGGAGTTGCGACACCGCCTGGGCATGGCCATCATCTGGATCACCCACGACCTGGGCGTCATCGCCGGCATTGCCGACCGCGCCATGGTCATGTATGGCGGGCAGATCGTCGAGATGGCACCCGTCAAGGACCTGTTTGCCCGACCGGAGCATCCCTATACCCGTGCATTGCTCAAGACCGTTCCGCACCTCAAGGGGGCGCGTGCCGCCAAGCTGGAGGTGATCGAAGGCCAGCCGCCGATCATGAAGGCACCGCCGGCGGCGTGTGCGTTCCGCCCTCGCTGCGCCAAGGCGATGGACCGCTGCGCGCGGGAAAACCCGCTGCGAACCCCGGTCGGCGAAGGCCACGACGTCGCCTGCTTCTGGGACGCGCGCACAGGAGGACCGCGCCATGCCTGATACCGCCGTTGCCGCGCGCCCACCTGCGCCGGGTGGTGCCGTCCCTGCCGCCACGCCGCTGGTACAGGTGCGCGGACTCAAGATGTATTTCCCCATCTACAGCGGCCTGCTGCGGCGCCATACGGGCGACGTGAAGGCGGTCGACGGGGTCAGCTTCGACATTCCGTCCGGCGAGACGCTGGGCCTGGTCGGCGAATCGGGTTGCGGCAAGTCGACCTGCGCACGCGCGGTGCTTCGCCTGTACGAACCGACCGCGGGCAGCATCACCATCGACGGCCGCGACATCACCGCGGCCGGCCGCGAAGCCCTGCGCCGGTTGCGGCCGACCATGCAGATGGTGTTCCAGGATCCGCAGGCCAGCCTGAATCCGCGCATGACGGTGGCCTCCATCATCGGCGAGCCGCTGGTCGAGCACACCCGCATGGGCAAGGCCGAGCAGCGTGAACGTATCTACGAACTGCTCGACCAGGTGGGACTGAACCGCAACTTCGCCAATCGTTATCCGCACGAGTTCTCCGGCGGCCAGCGCCAGCGCATCGGCATCGCGCGGGCACTGGCGCTGAACCCGAAGTTCATCGTCTGCGACGAACCCATCGCCGCGCTCGACGTGTCGATCCAGGCCCAGGTCGTCAACCTGCTCGAGAACCTGCAGCAAAGCCACGGCCTGACCTACCTGTTCATCAGCCACGACCTGTCGATGGTGCGCCATATCGCCAACCGGGTCGCCGTGATGTACCTGGGCCGCATCGTCGAGCTGGCCGACCGCGACGCCTTGTACGAAGACCCCAGGCACCCGTATTCGCAGGCCTTGCTGTCGGCCGTGCCGGAGCCCGACCCGCTGACCGAAGCTGTGCGCCAGCGCATCGTGCTCACCGGCGACGTGCCGTCGCCGTCCAACCCGCCGGCAGGCTGCGCGTTCTGCACCCGCTGTCCGCAGGTGATGCCGCAATGCCATGTGCAGGCACCGGCACTGACGGCCATCGAGCCGGGTCGCCAGGTGGCCTGCCACCTCTATTCCCCGAACAACGATTCGACCGCCGGTTCCACGGCGGCGCCATGAGCTCTGTTTCGCAACCCATCCACCTCAAGGAAAAGGAGTCACACGTGAAAACCCGATACACCCTCATCGCGATGGGAACGCTGATCGCGTTGTCCCAGAGCGCGCTGGCCCAGCGCGGCTCCAGCGGAAACGTCAACATCATCTACTGGCAGGCGCCATCGATCCTGAACCCCTACCTGTCGACCGGCACCAAGGACGTCGAGAGCGCCTCGCTCGTGCTCGAGCCCCTGATCCGCTTCAACGAAAAGGGCGAAATGGTGCCCTGGCTGGCAGCCGAAGTCCCGACGGTGGCCAATGGCGGCTTCGCGGCCGACTTCAAGACCATCACCTACAAGCTCAAGCCGGGTTTGAAATGGTCCGACGGCACGCCGCTGACCTCGGCGGACGTGGTCTTCACCTATGAATACTGCACCGGCATCAAGGGCTGCGCCAAGGCCAACATCTTCGCGCCGGTCGAGAAGGTGACCGCGGTCGACGCCTCGACGATCCGCATCAACTTCAAGACCGCCGCGCCCTACCCGTATTCGGTGTTCGGCGGCGCCGGCACCCCGATCCTGCAGAAGGCGCAGTTCCAGGACTGCCTGGGCGAAAAGGCGCCCAGCTGCAGCAAGCAGAACTTCAACCCGATCGGCACCGGACCCTTCATGGTCAAGGACTTCCGTCCCAATGACGTGATCCAGATGGTGGCCAACCCGAATTTCCGCGACCCCGCCAAGCCGGCCTTCGCCACGCTGACCTTCAAGGGTGGTGGTGACGCTGCCGCCGCCGGCCGCGCCGTCATGGAGACCGGCGAATACGACTATGCGTGGAACCTGCAACTGGCTCCCGACGTGATCAAGAAGATGCAGGCGGGCGGCAAGGGCAAGACCGTTGCCGCCTTCGGCACCCTGGTCGAACGCATCGAGATGAACCTGACCGACCCGTCGCCCAAACACGGCGACATGCGGGCCACGACCAAGCACCCGCACCCCTTCCTGACCGACATGCGGGTACGCAAGGCCTTGTCGATGGCCATCGACCGCGACCTGCTGGTCGAGATCGGCTACGGCCCCGCCGGCCGGGCAACCTGCAACCTGGTGCCGGCACCGGCCGCATTCGCATCGAACAACACCGACTGCATCAAGCAGGACATGGCCGGTGCCAAGGCGCTGCTCGACCAGGCCGGCTGGAAGATGGGCTCGGACGGCGTGCGTGCCAAGGACGGCGTGAAGATGGAGATCCTGTACCAGACCTCCACCAATGCCGTGCGCCAGAACTTCCAGGCACTCATCAAGCAGTGGTGGACCGAGCTCGGCGTGAAGGTCGAGCTGCGCAACATCGCCGGCTCGGTGTTCTTCGGCGGTGACGCGGGTTCGCCCGACACGTTCCAGAAGTTCTTCGCCGACGTCGAGATGTATGCGAACAACTTCGACGGCACCGATCCGGAAGGTTACCTGGCCGAACATGTCTGCGACAAGATCCCGCGTCCGGAAACCCAGTGGCAAGGCACCAACATGAACCGCTACTGCAACCCGGAATACGACAAGCTGGTCAAGGAGCTGAGCTCGACCGCCGGTGTCGAGAAACGCGCCGTCATCGCCAAGAAGCTCAACGACATGTTGACCAAGGAAAGTTATGTCGTCGTGCCGCTGGTCGACCGTGGCCGTGTCTCGGCCCATTCCAACAGCCTGGGTGGCGTAAAGCTCAACACCTGGGACAGCGAGTTGTGGAACGTGGCTGACTGGTACCGCATCAAGTAAGACCGGTCCTGGCTGCCCGGCTGGGCGACACGCGCGCCGGCTGGCGCAGCCAGTCCACATCTCTCCAGGCCCCGGCTCGCTGCGCCGGGGTCCACCTCGAAGCCGCGCATGTTCACCTATACGCTTCGCCGATTGCTGACGGCCATACCGACCGTGCTGATCATCAGCCTGGTCATCTTCATGCTGCTCGAGCTGGCGCCGGGCGACCCGATGTCGGACGTCCCGCTGACCGTACCCCCCGAGGTCAAGGCCAAGATGCGCGAGGCACTGGGGCTGGACCAGCCCAGCTACGTGCGTTACCTGCTGTGGCTCAAGCAGTTCTTCTGGGTCGAGCCGCTGCACCTGGTCGACCACTATTTCGGCACGGCGTACGGCGCCGACATGCAACGCGTGATCTCCTGGCAGACACGCAGCCCGGTGTCCGAACTCATCATCCAGCGCCTGCCGCAGACCCTGTGGGTGGTCGGCATGGGTTACCTGGTCGGCGTGTCGCTGGCGGTGCCCATCGGCGTGTTGTCGGCCTACCGGCAATACAGCTGGTTCGACCAGATCGGCACCTTCATCTCGATGATCGGGTTTTCGGTTCCCACCTTCTTCACCGGCGTGTTGCTGATCGTCGTGTTCTCGGTGCACCTGAACTGGTTCCCGTCCATCTACGACACCACGCTGGTCGTCAATTCATGGCCCACCTTCGTCGAGCAGGTCAAGCAGATGGTGATGCCGGTGGCGGTGCTGGCCCTGTACAACGCGGCCCAGGTCAGCCGCTACATGCGGGCCTCGATGCTCGACAACCTGGGGCAGGACTACGTGCGCACCGCACGCGCCAAGGGCATGCGCGAGAAGACCGTGGTGCTGATCCACGTGCTGCGCAACTCGATGATCCCGGTGGTCACCGTGATCGCGCTGGGCGTGCCCTCGATCTTCGCCGGCGCCATCATCACCGAGCAGGTGTTCAAGGTCAACGGCCTGGGCCAGCTCCTGATCAACGCCATCCAGGTCAACGACCTGCCGATGGTGCAGACGCTGACCTTCATCTTCGCCGTGCTCATCGTCGCGTTCAACCTGATTGCCGACGTGTTGTACGGCATCCTCGACCCCCGGATCCGTTATGACTGAAGCAGCCGCACCCATCCGGTCGGCGGTCGACCAGGCCGAACGCCCGCCGCGCAGCCAGTGGTTCGACGTCTGGGACCAGTTCAAGACGCACAAGGGCGCCTTGCTCGGCGCGGCCGTGTTCATCTCCATCCTGCTGTTCGTGCTGGTGGGGCCCTTCGTCTGGGGCGTCGACCCCGGTTACGCCAACCTGCGCATGCGCAACCAGGGGCCCAGCCTGCAGTTCCCGTTCGGCACCGACGAACTCGGCCGTGACCTGTTCGCGCGCATGATGGCCGGCGGCCGGGTATCGATCGCGGTCGGCATGACCGCGATGGCCATCGCCGTGCTGCTGGGCACGCTGATCGGCGTCACGGCCGGGTTCTTCCGCCGCATGGACGGCATCCTGATGCGCCTGACCGACCTGTTCCTGGCCCTGCCCTTGCTGCCGCTGCTGCTGGTGATGGTGATGCTGTTTCGCGAACCGCTGTCGGCCAACATGGGGCCCGAGGCCGGCATCTTCCTGCTGATGGTGATCTCCATCGGCGCGACCTCGTGGATGCAGACCGCACGCATCGTGCGCGGCGAGGTGCTGGCGCTCAAGGAGCGCGAGTTCGTGCTGGCCGCGCGCTCCATCGGCGCACCGCCGGTGCGCATGATCCTGCGCCATATCCTGCCCAATACGCTGAGCCCGATCATGGTCGCCGCCGCGCTGGGCATCGCCGGCGCCATCATCGTCGAGAGTGCCCTGTCCTTCCTCGGCCTGGGTTTCCCGCCGGACTTTCCCACCTGGGGCCGACTGCTGTTCGACGCGGTCGACCAGTTGCAGCTGTATCCGAACCGGGTGATGTTGCCGGGCATCGCGATCTCGCTGACCGTGTTGTCGGTGAACTACGTCGGCGATGGCTTGCGTGACGCACTCGATCCGCGGATCAGGGGGCGGTAACGCATCCAGGGCCGGCAATCCGTGCAGACCGCCGGCCGGATCGACGCGCCGCCCGTCAATCCGTCCCGCGCAGATGGCGTGACAGGAACGCCAGCACGCGCTCCCGATAGGCATCCGGGCCGAACGCGTGCAGATCCCCATGCGCGGCGCCCTGCACGGCCCACAAGGCCTTGGGTTGCCGGGCCGCCGCGTATATGCGTTCCGTCTCCGGCCAGGTGGTGTGCCGGTCGTGCGTGCCGGCGGCAACCAGCACGGGAGCCGACAACACCGGCATCGCGTTGACGGGACGCAGCTCGTCGGCCAACACGCCCAGCCGCGGCGGCAACTGCCACAACAACAACGGTGCCAGCATGCGACCGAACGACCCGAGGCGCTGATCGAGCCGGTTCGACACTGCCTCGGCCATCGTCGGGTACAGCGACTCCAGGATCACGGCGTCCGGCGGCGGCGACGGACGGGAGAAGACCAGTGCGGCAGCGCCGAGTGACACGCCAATGGCGCCGATCGGCTGCCCGGGCAACTGCGCACGCAGATACGCAAGCGCCGCGCGCACGCCTGCCGCCTCCCGCAGGCCGAAGCCGATGTGTTCCCCGCTGCTCTCGCCATGGGCGGGCAGATCGACCAGCAGCACCGCGTAACCCGCGTCCTGCAGCAAACGCGCCCGTCCGAGCATCTGCCTGCGATCGCTGCGCAGGCCATGGAGCAACAACACCGCGCCCCGGCCATGCCCGCGGGCGAACCAGCCCGCGACGACACCGGAACCCGCGACCGGCACGCGCACGGACCGGGCGGCCAGGTCGACCGGCGGCTCACCCACGACTCGCGCGGCCGGGCGGCTGAGCCATTCGCCGGCGCCCCACACCAGCAGGGCTGCCGACACGAAGGCACCGAGGACAAGACGGATGGCCGTGCGCATGGCAGGTCCCGCGGGTACGCCGGGTCAGGCGCGCAGGGTGGGCGGCCGCGGCGCCAGCCCGCGCGCACCTCCCGCCTGGAGATGGAGCTTCGACAACAATTCGCGCTGGTTGCGCACGTCGAGATGCGCGAACGCGCGATACCGATAGGTCAGCGCCGTCGTATGAGCGACGCCCATGCGCTCGGCTGCCTCCCGGGTCGTGCAGCCGTCGAGAATATGGGCCAGCATCTCTCGCTCGCGGCGCGGCAGTTGCGCCATCCGTTGGACCGGTACGGCGGCCGTGACCCGCGCGCCTGTCGACCCATGGCGCTGGTGCACATGCTGCCGTACCGCCGCGGCAATCAGCCGCGACACGCCGCGCAACCATGCCAGGTCCGACTCGGCGAAATCGGCAAACGAGTGGTTGCGGTAGAAGCTGATCGCCACCCGGTACCCGTCGGGATACAGCACCAGCAGGGACAAGCGCTCGCGTATGCCGTTTTCGCCGTAACACACGCGCCGGTAGTGCTCGTTCGCGACCTCGTCGGCGAACTGGTGGCCGAGCCAGTACTGGATCTGGCGCGCGGTCTTGCGCGCGGCCAGCCATGCCATGTTGGAGTCCTGGCGGTCGAACCCCATGCGCGCATAGGCCCGTGCCGTGTCGGAGGCCGCATCGCCGATCACGCTCGCGGTGGACACCACCTGCACCCGGCCGTTGTCCTGCAGCGCGAACACCGTGCAGTGGTTGGCCGGCAACGCAGGCCTGACCGCGCAGATCAGTCGATCGGCGAAATCGTCCGAACCGATCGCGGCCATCAGATCCATCGCCAGGTCGTCACGCGACGGTATGGCGTCGCTGGCCAGTCGCGTCAGCCGCATGGTGTCTTATATGGATGCCTCCCGGGTAGCAAGAAGAATTTGCGTTGCGGTGCGAAGAAG
>CAXBDR010000139.1:0-11585 GCA_963974265.1 uncultured Rhodoferax sp. | reverse complement strand
TGCCTGGAGGAATTTGACCGGCCACAGGTGGGGGAATTTGAAGTGGCCATCGGGGCACCTATCTTCAGAAGGGCTCTGGCTACAAGCGCCTTATCGCTTTTGTCTGGGACGATGAGGCAAGGACGGAGGATCACCCGGAATTGCGGCAAGCGCTAACGCGCCTACCCGGTATTGAAGATGCAATCGTCATTTCGCGCCCGACGTGCATGCAGCGGGGCGATCGAGACCGAGGCCCGGCTTCGTAGGCTCCCGGCCGAGCTGCCCCATACGATGTTGACCATTTCCCAAAGCAGCGATCAGAGGAGGAGAGCAGAGCGCTCGTGCAGTTTCTAACGAAAGACGGAGTGGTGACGGTGACCGGAATCAAGGTCGCCCACAAGTCGCCGAAGGCCAAATGCAAAGACGCATGCAACTGCTGCGGCGTCGGTCCCGCGGTAGTTCACAAGAAGGGCGTCGCGTATCCGACGAACTCATCGTGTTCCGTCCGCACGATCTTCCAGTACTTTGCCCCTTCAGGTTTCTCTCTTTGCTCGCAAATGGTCAAGTACAAGCGGCGCTTGGCACGCGAAATGCAGACAAAGAAAGCCGAGCGCTCGGCGTCTTGGTCGCCCCAAAAAGTTTGATTCTCAACTCCCAGCGCAACGACCGTGTCGAACTCCAGGCCCTTGCTCTTGTGGATGGACATGATGCGCACGGCGCGATCGCCCGAAAACGAGGCGAGGGCCGTCGCAGGATCGTCACCGTCCCGCAACAATGAGTGAGCACGGTCAATAGTCGCGTCGATCTGCTGTTGCAGGTAGTCTCCCTGCGCGTACGCGGGCGAGAGGCCGACCACGGCATCGCGTCCGACGATGTTAACCAACTCGGCGACGATGGTCCGTAAGTCGTCGATGCCTGCAAGATCGGTCTCCTCTGTCGCGACCTTCCGTTTGACGGTCGCGATGAAGCGGTTCCACCGGGATCGCGCGCGATATTGGTTCTCCTGATCGAACCCGCGCCCGAACACCACAAGGTCGAGGAGTCGCTGAAAGGGGCCGGGCTGTCGCTTCCCTGCCGCAACGAGGAGGAAATCGGCAATTAGGTTCGCAACCGGTTCCGATGCAAGGTTTTGGGTTGCATCCTCATCGCGATAGGGCACGCCTTTGGCAGCCAGCGCAGCACGTAGCTTCTGGCAGTAAAGGTCTTGCTGCTTACTGACAAGCACCGCGATCTCGGAAGGATTGAGAGTTTCGTCGTCTATCCAACGCCGCACCCGATCTGCGAGGCCCTCCGCTTCATCATCATCGTTGTCGAACCGCAGAATCCCGATCTCGCCGCCATCGCCCAGAAGGTCATCATCTTCGAGAGCAGCGGGTGGGTCCATAACACGCACCATCGCGTTCTGCATACGTCGCAATATCGGCTCCGACCGAAAGTTTTGATAGAGGTTGAGTGGATGGGCGTGGAAGTCCGCCGCGTAGCTCTCGAAGATTCCTTCGAGAGCCCCAGCCCATCCCATGATCCGTTGCTTCGTGTCTCCGACCGCTGTCAGTCGCACAGCCGTACCATGAAAGCAGGCCTTGATGAGTTCATACTGCACATTGGTGCAGTCCTGAAATTCATCAAGGAACACATGGCTGTAGGTCTGCCGGATCGCGTTGCGCGCGATCTGACTTGACTCCACAATCTGGACGGCGAGCGGCACCATGTCATTGAAGGTAATAGATCGCCGCTGGATGCGATGCGGACCGATGCTGTAGTCCGGATCAAGCGCGTCCTGGCCGTTTAGTACCAACCTGAAGCGGTCGATGATGCGTTTCGCGAACGCATGAAACGTGTGGCTATCAAAGCGCCCCGCAAGCTCCGGTCCGCAACGCCTGCGGATTCGAGCTTTGAGGTTCTGGCTGGCGTCGACCTTAAATGAAATCGCTAGGATACGCTTGGGATACCGGCAAACTGCGGTCCGCAGCAGGAAGTCGGCACGCTGCGCCAGCATCTCCGTCTTGCCTGCGCCTGGACCGGCAGTCAGCGCTAGATTGCGGTCGATCTCCCTGGCTGCCGCGAGCGCGTTCGGCTCGAGGGCGAGACCATCAGCAGGTGACCATTTTTCGACCCCGATCATTCGGGCAAGTCCGCGAGCTTGGCCTCGACCGATCCGAACATGCGGTCGAGCACGTCTGGCATGTCCTCGATGAGTGCTTCGTCATCCAGTTTAGAAATAGCGCGGATGTGCGAGGTGGGCTTGCTGTCGAGCTTAAACCTTTGATGGTATGCATCGAAGTAGCTTTGCTGCTCGTTGGAGTATTGCCCCTCAAGGACGTCGTGGCTCTTGCCAAGCACTGCCTTAATCATGTCTTCGTCGGGCTCCTCCAGATCGTCTTCGTTCACGCGATACGCAGCGGGGTAGTGCGTCATCATCATGAAGTCGAGATCGAGCGGCGAGGAAAAGAAGACGCCGAGCGCCTCAAGACGAGCTATCCAACCAAGGTCGCCAAGGATGATTCCGTCGTTGGAGTTCCACTGCGGGATGTGGTCGATCTCTTCCTGGGTAAGGTAGTTGCCGTCGATGTCGGCATAACTCAGAAGCTGTTTAGCGGCGTACTTGATGCGTCCCCATCCGCCCTGATAGCGCGCGACATCAAGGTCCAGCAGCGTGATATGCGGGATGCCAAGGCCGTTCAGGAGCCGCCAAAGGTGATTGACATGTCGTCCGCCGAGGGGTACGACTGCGATGGATGCGTCGTCGGCGAGGATGCTTCGGGCCTCTAGCAATCGCGGGAGCACGATCTGCTCGCTGTCACCTTCTCCCAGGATGACAAGGCGAGAGAAGTAAAGCTCTGGGAAGGCTTGGACACCTTCGCGGACAAACTTCTCTGCTGACTCGTCCGTTGGGAGTTCGATGCTCTTGACGACGGTGTTCCGCTCTTCGTTCAGGCGAAGATATCGGACCCACTCCGGCGGCACCCGGCGCAAGAGCGACGGCGCATGCGTCGCCACCAACGCCTGGCTGTCTTGCGTCTCCGCAAAAGTCGTCAGCGTCCTGACGACCCGCCCGAGGTAGTGGGGCGACAAGCTGTTCTCTGGCTCTTCGATGGCAAAGAGCGTGAAGACAGCGGGGCGCAGCTTGTCGATGTCAAACGCTTCGGCTAACTCGCCACTCAGGACCTTCCTGCCGATGTCGTGCATGGCGAGCACCAGAGAAATGTAGAGCAAGGACTGCTGACCGTCACTGAGCCGGGTGAAATCCACGGTGTTCTCGCCATGGCCGGGCATGAACCCGATGCTGAGATGCCGCAGAAGGTTTTCTATCTCGTTCCGTCCGAACGAGACCGACGGGTTTGTGTAGTGGCTTCCCTTGTGCAGGCCGCCCCATTGGTCGGTGAGCGCGGTTGCGATCCCACCAATGGCCGCGTTGTCACGGAGTTCGTCGCCAATCTGTTCTGTCAGCGTGCTGATCTCCTCGCGCTCCCCGCTCCAGTCCGCCGACCGCAGAGCTCGCCCGAGCAGCGCGTTGGCAGAGTAGGAGATATGGTCGGCTGGGTCACGCCGGGCGGGCAAATAGTGGACCTGGATGGCGCTACGGTCCTGCTTTGATACACGGCTCTCTTCGGTTGGATCTCCGTCGTCGTCTTGGCTGATGACGAACGTAAAGCTCTCTTCTATGTCGTCGTCCTGGTCGACGGTCGCCTTTAGCCGGAAGCGAACCTGCGCCGGGCCTTCGGCTGCCACCAATTGCATGTGCGCGAAGTTACCGGGCACCGCCGGAAGTGCGGCCCCATCGGCATTGTCGTTCTCCAGTTCGGGAAACTCGAACTCTGCTTCGATCCAGAGGGTGCGCTGTTCAGGGGCGTCCTCCGGCGATTCGCCCACCGGAACGTGAAAGTCGGATCGCTTGATCCTTCGCTGCGCGGGATCGAGGCCGAACATGCGGGCGAGGGCTTGGAGCACGGCGGTCTTGCCTGCGCCGTTTGGTCCGAGCAGGAACGTCATGTCGGTCAGCTCGACAACGGTAGGTTCCTGACCGAAAGAGCGAAAGTTGGATAGTCGAAGTCGAACGAGTTTCATGTGGTCTTCCTGATGCGCTTCCAACAAGCAGCGAGCCTGTCCAGAATTTTGTGTTTGAGGCATAACATGACTGACCGGAGTATTTATGCCGAGCAAGACGAAATTGAAGAATGCGGCCATAGCTGCCAGGACGGCGGCGCTGCCGAAGATCCCCAAAGAGCTGATTGACCAGTTTGTCAATGGGCCGATGAGCGCGGAGGCTGTAAACGAAGCCTCTGCGGCGTTTAAGAAGGCGCTGATCGAGCGTGTGATGGGCGCCGAGCTGGGTCACCACCTGGGTTACCCAGCTGGCGCCAAACCCGAGGACGCAGGCAACCAGCGCAACGGCAAGAGCGCCAAGACGGTCTTGACCGATGAAGGCCCGCTGCGCATCGATGTTCCGCGCGACCGCGATGGCAGCTTCCAGCCGATCCTGATCCCCAAGCACGAGAGGCGCTTTACCGGCTTCGACGACAAGATCGTGGCCATGTACGCCCGCGGCATGACCATGCGCGAGATCCAGGGCTTCCTGCAGGAGAGCTACGCGGTGGAGGTATCCGCCGAGTTCATCAGTTCGGTCACCGACGCCGTCATGGACGAGGTTGGCGCCTGGCAAGCCCGACCCCTCGAGCCGATGTACCCGGTGGTGTTCTTCGACGCGCTGCGGGTCAAGATCCGGGAGGATGCCGTTGTCCGCAACAAGGCGATCTATCTGGCCCTGGGCGTACAGCCCGACGGCAGCCGGGACATTCTGGGCCTGTGGATCGAGGGCACGGAAGGCGCCAAGTTCTGGATGAAGGTGTTCAACGACCTCAGGACGCGGGGCGTCAACGACATCCTCATCGCGGTCACCGACGGCCTCAAAGGCATGCCCGAGGCGCTGGCGGCAGTGTTCCCGGCCACCACGCTGCAGACCTGCATCGTGCACCTGATCCGAAACTCGCTGGACTACGCCAGTTGGAAGGACCGCAAGTTGCTGGCCGCAGCGATCAAGCCCATTTACACGGCGCCCAGCGCGGAGGCCGCACAGGCCGAACTCGACGCTTTTGAAGCCGGCCCCTGGGGCAAGAAGTTTCCCACCGTCGTAGCTGCCTGGCGCCGCGCCTGGAGCCATGTGATTCCGTTCTTTGCGTTCCCAGCGCACATCCGTCGGGTGATCTACACGACCAACGCGATCGAGAGCATCAACGCCAGGCTGCGCAAGATCATCAAGACGCGGGGTCACTTCCCCAGCGACGATGCGGCCAACAAGTTGATCTGGCTGGCGCTGCGCAACATCACGACCGACTGGGGCAAGGCGGCGCACAACTGGAAGGAGGCGATGAACCAATTTGCGATCCTCTACGAAGATCGTTTCACGAAGGCGGCCACTTAAGATGTGGCTCCAACTTGCCCACCGCGTCGGTCGTTCGTCGCAAGCGACGCCCGCCGCCGTGGACAAGTTTCAATGGTCCTCAAACACAAAAATTCGGACATCCCCCAACAAGCCGCTTTCGGGTTGTCTCTGAAGGAGCAAATTTTATTGTCGGACAACGCCTTACCCCCGTTGCCCAATGGCGGCTGTACTCTGAAACCGGTCCTTAGCATGGCGATTTTCAGATCCATCGTATGACTGGAAGTGGTCGAGGCCCGACGACTGCATTGAAGTTTAGGTTTCCCGCAAGCGGTCATTGCCGTTGAACCTGCTGGACCAGCGAAAGTATCGCTATTCGATACCGAAAGTGCACTTCGGCTGTACTTCGTACTGATTCGTGGATTTCCGGGGACACCGGACGCAGACTGCGCCCGTCACTTGTTCAACCCACCGGAGATCACCATGCACACGAAAGCCCACGCCGTCGACACCACCGTTGCTGCCCACTGCAACCCCGCGACCAACGATTCACAGCCGTCAGAAACTAAACGATCGCTGCCCACCGTGTCCAGGCGCACCAAGACCACGATCGCAGTGGTCGTGGCCGGCGCCGTGCTCGTTGCCATTGCCATCACGGCCTGGAACAAGCTGCGCGCCGAGTTCGACGAGTCCTTCAACAGGTTCTCCGCCTGCCCCACCGTGGCGCTCGAGCGAACGGCGTAAGCCGCAAGTCCCTTGGATGGAACGCAAGACAAGCGATCACACCATGACCATCCTCGACGAACTCGGCACCCGCGGGCGCATCGACCGTCTCGGGTTCTGGCTGCGCCACATGCTCGTGCTGCCCGTGGCACTCGCTCTGACCATCGCCACGCAGGAGGTGGCAGTGACCCTGGAAGTGGCCGCCAGCGCAGCGCTGACGCTGTTCCTGGTGAGCACCTGGGCACGTCGGCTGCATGACCGAGGCCACTCGGCCTGGCGATTGCTCGCCATGCTGGTGCCGGTTGCCGGCGCGCTGTACCTCTGGATCGAATGTGCGCTGCGCAAGGGAGATGCACAGGCCAACCCGTTCGGACCCGTGGTCGGCGTACGCGCGGACTACACCACAGTCGGAGACGCCCCATGAGCGGCCACCACACGGTCAACGACGTGACCCGGTTGAACCCGGTACGGGTCATGGCCATCGTCGCGCCGCAGCAGGTCGAGGACGTCCAGGAGGCGCTGCGGCGCACGAGCGGACCCGTATCCATCGGCGGCGGGCGATTCAGCATGGGCGGCCAGAGTGCCAGTTGCGGGAGCCTGCATTTCGACATGCGAACGCTGAGCAAGATCGTTTTCTTCTCCCCGACGGAAAAGGTCATTCGTGTGCAGGCCGGTGTGCGCTGGTGCGACATCCAGCGCTTCATCGATCCCCACGGCCTGTCGGTCAAGATCATGCAGACCTACGCCAATTTCACGGTCGGCGGCTCGCTGAGCGTCAATTGCCATGGCCGTTATGTCGGCCTGGGTCCCATGGTGATGTCCGTCAGGGCGATCCGGGTGGTGCTGCATGACGGAAGCGTGGTCGAAGCGACACGCACGCAGCGGCCCGAACTGTTCTTCGGCGTCATCGGTGGTTATGGCGCACTGGGCATCGTGGTCGAGATCGAGCTGGACCTGGCCGAGAACAAGCGCCTGCAACGCGTGGACCAGGTGATGCCGGTTTCCGAATACCTGAGCCACTTCAAGAACCAGGTGCGCAGCGACTCCAAGGCGGTTTTTCACCATGCTGACATCTATGCGCCCCACTACGGCACCGTGCGTTCGGTCACCTGGGTCGAAACCGATGCTGCCGCCACCACGCAGGGCCGCCTTCAGCGCCTTGCGCAGCGCTACCCCTTGCACCAGTATCTGCTGTGGTCCGTTTCCGAGTCACCGCTGGGAGGCGCCCGCCGCGAAAAACTGATCGATCCGCTGTTGTACCTGCGCCGGCAGGTGCACTGGCGCAACTACGAGGCCGGTTATGACGTGGCCGAACTCGAACCCCCCTCACGCCTGCACCGGACCTACGTGCTGCAGGAGTATTTCATTCCCGCGCCGAGGCTTGAAGAATTCGTCCCCAGGCTCGCAGAGATCCTGCTGCGCCACAAGGTCAACGCCTTGAACATCTCGATCCGGCATGCCATGCCGGATCCGGACACGCTCCTGAACTGGGCACCGGTGGAAACCTTCGCGTTCGTGCTGTACCACAAGCAGCGCACCCGCGAGAACGCCAAACGGCGCGTCGCGGTGTGGACACGCGAACTGATCGATCTCGTGCTGGAGTTCGGCGGCACCTACTACCTGCCGTATCAACCGCATGCAACGCCTGAACAGTTCCACCGCGCTTACCCGAAGGCCACCGAACTGTTCGAGCTCAAAAAGGCGGTGGATCCGGATTTCCGGTTCACCAACGCCCTGTGGGACAAGTACTACCGTCCATGGCTGGCAGGTCCGGTTGCGACCCTGCCCGCCCGACATCCGTCCGACTTCCACCAGGTTTTCGGTGACGTCCACCTGTCCGATGCGTTCTACAGGTTCCTGCAGAACGTCTTTCGTACCGCACCCGAGGACCGGTTCCACCACTTGATCGCCCAGGCATGCGAACTGCACCGTGACGAGGAATCAGTCTATCGCCACATCCAGAGCCGGCTTGGGACCATCAAGCCGCCGCTGGCCGATCTGACCTACGCACTACCTGCCCTGCGCAAGCAAAAGGCCGAGATGACCGCGCAAACGCTCAAGGTCCTCGGGGACAGACGCCGGTTCAACGGTTATCTGGAAATCGGCTCCAAGGGTCGGTATTTCCGAGGCCTTGCCGGCGCACTGGAATTGTCCGGGCCCACCCACTTCGTCGACGAGAGACCTCCAAGCTATTCCCCGGTGGACATACTCGAGCGGGGCCAATTCTCCAAACAAGGCACGCACCACGCATTGGACGGCTACGCCCCGCTGGCATTGGAGATTGACAGCGCCAGTGTGGACCTGGTTACGTGTTACGTCGGCCTGCACCACATGCGTGTGGACCAACTGGGGCCGTTCCTGGCGTCCGTGCAACGTGTCCTGCGCCCGGGCGGAGTATTTGTCGTGCGTGATCACGATGTGACTACACCGGAGATGCGGACCCTGGTGTCGCTGGCGCACACGGTCTTCAACGCCGGTCTGGGCGAGGCGTGGGAGACCAACAGTAGCGAGTTGCGCCACTTCGAAAGCATCCAGGTGTGGGTGGACCGACTCAACGCGAGTGGTTTCATCGACACCGGACACCGGATCCGGCAGGACAACGACCCGGCGCGCAACACCCTGCTGTCGTTCACCAACAAGCCATACCGCAGCGTTCCCATGGTCATCAAGCAGCCAGCCAAGCATCGCCAATGTCACACGAAACCAGGCCGTCGGCTCGGGGCGATCGCCCGCTCGATGATGGCCGCCGTCACCCTCCTCGCAACGACGGTCACAAGTTTTGGTGCGCAGTCCCTGGCACCGGCCGAACACCGCCGCAACCCGGAGCAGACCTTTCTGACCTTTCCGGAGTGGTACCTGGTGCACAGCCCGGCCGAATATGCCACCTACCTGCAGGAGACCAGGCACCCGAGCCGCTTCCCGTTGTTCGCCCACATCGGCCAGTTCTGGCAGGCCTACGGCGTCGTGATCGACGAGACCCGGCGCTACCCCTTCAACGCCGGTTACCACCTGATGATCTCCGTCATCGGCACCAGCACCACCGTCGAATACGCCATGAAGGGACTGTACGAACACTCGATCGGCCGCCTGTCGGAGGCGACACGCACCAGCAGCGATGCGGCGCCGGAAGAACGGTTTGCCGCAAAGGCAGCCCAGGACTACGTGGACTTCATCCGCGTGGACCCCTGGTACCTCTTCGACTCCCAGAGCCGTTTGACCGGCCTGTGGAAACTGCCCATGGCCGGCCCCAATTCCATCCGGCGACTCGAACGCCGGTTCGCATTGACCAGCGAATACCTGGTCAAGGAGGCGTATGCCCGGCTCATCAAGTTCGCAACACGCTCCATCTACGAGGCACCGAAACACGTCACCGCGGTCGTGCTGGACCGGATGCCGTCACAAAGCGGTTCCTACCCGGAATTCAACATGCTCGGCGTCGACGGCGACGAGGTCGTTGCAACCATCCCCCGCTATGACGCCTTCACCGACTACAGCCGCTGGTTAGCGGATCAGGGGGCGTCGTTCCTGGAGATCGCCGGCAACCGCGGTGAAGTGGTCGTCAGCCTTTTGACGCCCATCGGCTACGTCTCCCCGACTCCCTCGGCACGTGTACTGTTCTCGCAGCCGATGCTGACACAGGCCTACCGGCAACGGGTCGTGCTGGTTGTCCCCATCAACCAGCTCGCTCACCAGATGCGCCAGGAAAGCGACGCCGTGCGCATCGAGCACGTGTACGACTTCTGATGCGACAGACCCCCTTACCCACGGATGACCACCGAGCGGCCAATCGTTCGGGGTAAGCTCGAACAAACTCGACAATCGCGCAGACCGAACCGTGCTCCTGGACTATGAACTGGCCATCTCCTGCGCCTTGGGGGCATTGGTGATCCTGCGCATCATCCATCTGCATCAAGAATCGCGTCGACTGCGCGAACAGAGGCGATCGATAGAGAGCGGCGCCAACGGACCGCGCGACCCGACAGGAAAAAACCAGGCTGCCGCGCAGGACTCCAAGGCACGACCCGCTGGCAAGCCCTGGCCCCTGTACGACCGCCTGATCGTCCTTGTGCTGATCCTTGCCCTGCTCTGGTTCGCTGGCCGGATCTGGCTGCAGGCATGATCTGCGATGCACATCCGGGAATCGGGACCACGATATCGACGGCGACAACCGCAACAGGCGTGTCGATCTACAGGTGCTTCTTGTAATACGCCCACTGCAGCCGCGCCAGGACACCCGCCAGAGTCACGATCCAACCGACGAATAACTCCCAGGCAACCGGCCCCGGCCAGACGAGCAGCGCCAACGCACCCAGTCCCAGCACCACCATCTGCAGATATTTCGCCCGGTGATACAGGCTGGCGGACTCCCGCCCGCCGCAAGAGCGCCGAATCGCACGGTCCGCCAGCCCGTCCACGGCGCCCACGACATGCAGCAGTGCCAACAACGGCAGGAATCGCAGCAGGATCGCAAACCGCACGCCCAGCAACTGCGTGCCGACCATCGCGGCCTCGATCGCCTCGCGATGGGCCAGATAGCTGCGCCGAACCACCGTATCGGGAATCGACAACGCCGATGGCTCTGCAAACCGCAACCCCATGTCAAGGATGCCGGTGCCCTCGAAAACCAGGCCGTACAGGAAATTCGCCACGGCCGTGATCTGGACAGCCTCTGCCCCCTGCTCCGCCGCAAGCGCGATGCCATGCGCGAGGTCGGCTGCCAACAGGTTTCTCAGCCGGTCCAAACCGCGTGGCCGGATGTGAGAGATGAAGATCCAGTCGACGAGCCATCTGACGGCGAATCGTTTCGGCGCTCGCCCACATCGGCAGCTGCATCGGCATTTGGATCAGCACTCGCGCCCTGCCCTCTTGTCCGTCGCAGGCACGCCAGGACCTCCCGGAAAGCGGCGGCCGACGCGTCGGCAAGGTCTGCCAGCCAGCCGATCAACTCCGAATCGAACGGCTAGGGCTGCAATACGTCACTCTCGGCCTGGCCACTGATGCTCGCCAGCAGGCGCCAGGCGCGGTGGTGCGTGGGCAACCCGTTACCTTGCCACCAGCAAAGCCCTCAAGCAATTGACGCCACCTGCCTGAAAATGGCTCGCGCAAGGCCCAGGTTTCAGGTAGCGCCCGAACGCTGTGCTTACTCGTTGATGGCCGTCTGAAAAAGCCCGATCGACGCATCGGATTGGGTTACGCCGCCGGACCTTGGTGCGTCGGGAGCCGACCCCGCGGCCTGCAACCATCCGCACTGGGCAAGCAATCCATCGTAGGCGAGCACGCGCAGCCGGTTGACCCGTTTCGTTCCCTTCTGAAATCGAATCAAGTCGTCAAACAGACGTGGGTGTTCCGCCCTGGACAACTCGAAGACAAGGCGAATCGACACCGCAGAATTGACATTTGCGTCGTCCATGCTCACGACTCCTCTGGCAGTTCTCGCCCCGCCGCCATGACGCTGCGCGCATAGTTCTGGCCGGCCAGCTGAAATCCACGGACGTTGGCAAACATC
>CAXBDR010000138.1:0-11587 GCA_963974265.1 uncultured Rhodoferax sp. | reverse complement strand
CCGTCCTCGTCGATGTTGATCTGGCAACCGGTTTCCTCGGTCAGGCCGCGGATCACCGCCCCGCCCTTGCCGATCACGTCGCGGATCTTCTCGGGGTTGATCTTCATCGTGTACAGGCGCGGCGCGAAGTTCGACACCTCGGTCTTGGCCGACGACATCGCCTCCTGCATCTTGCCCAGGATGTGCATGCGGGCTTCCTTGGCCTGGGCCAGCGCGACCTGCATGATCTCCTTCGTGATGCCCTGGATCTTGATGTCCATCTGCAGCGCGGAGATACCGTTCGTCGTGCCGGCAACCTTGAAGTCCATGTCGCCCAGGTGATCTTCGTCGCCCAGGATGTCGGTCAACACGGCGAACTTGTTGCCGTCCTTGATCAGGCCCATGGCGATGCCGGCCACGTGGGCCTTCATCGGCACGCCGGCGTCCATCAGGGCCAGGCAGCCACCACACACGGAAGCCATCGACGAGGAGCCGTTGGACTCGGTCACCTCGGACACGACACGCATGGTGTAGGGGAAGTCTTCCTTGGACGGCAAGGCGGCGATCAGCGCGCGCTTGGCCAGGCGGCCGTGGCCGATCTCGCGGCGCTTGGGCGTGCCGAAACGGCCGGCTTCGCCGGTGGCGAACGGAGGCATGTTGTAGTGCAACATGAAGCGGTCCTGGAACTCGCCAGCCAGCGCGTCGATGCGCTGTGCATCGCGCTCGGTGCCCAGCGTGGCCACGACCAGTGCCTGGGTCTCGCCGCGGGTGAACAGCGCCGAACCGTGGGTGCGCGGCAACACGCCGTTGCGGATCTCGATGGCACGCACGGTGCGGGTGTCGCGACCGTCGATGCGCGGCTCGCCGGCCAGGATCTGGCCGCGCACGATACGGGCCTCGATGTCGAACAACAGGCTCTCGACCTTGACGCTGTCGAACTCGACGCCGTCGGCCTTCAGGCCGTCCATGACAGCGGCGTAGGCGCTGCGGCAGGCCTGGGTGCGCTCCTGCTTGTTGCGGATCTGGTAGGCGGCGGCCAGTTTCTCGGCGCCGTGGGCCTCGACCTTGGCGATCAGGGCTTCGTCACGCGCCGGGGCCTTCCAGTCCCAGACCGGCTTGCCGGCGTCGCGCACGAGTTCGTTGATCGCGGCGATCGCGACATTGCCCTGCTCATGGCCGAACACGACGGCGCCGAGCATGATCTCTTCCGACAACTGGTCGGCTTCGGACTCGACCATCAGCACGGCGGCTTCGGTGCCGGCCACGACGAGGTCGAGCTGGCTGTCCTTGAGCTGGGTCTGGCCCGGGTTGAGCACGTATTCACCGTTGACATAACCGACACGGGCGGCGCCGATCGGGCCGTTGAACGGGATGCCGCTGATCGACAGTGCCGCGCTGGTGGCGATCATGGCCGCGATGTCGGCCTGCACTTCGGGATTCAGGCTCACCACATGCACGATGACCTGGACTTCGTTGTAGAAACCTTCCGGGAACAAGGGACGGATCGGGCGGTCGATCAGGCGGCAGGTCAGCGTCTCGAGCTCGCTCGGACGGCCTTCGCGCTTGAAGAAGCTGCCGGGAATCTTGCCGGCGGCATACGCCTTTTCGGTGTAGTCGACCGTCAGCGGGAAAAAGTCCTGCCCCGCCTTGGCTTCGGTCTTGGCCACGACGGTGGCCAGAACGACGGTGTCGTCGATGTTGACCAGCACGGCGCCAGAGGCCTGGCGTGCGATTTCACCGGTTTCCATCGTGACCGAATGCGGTCCCCACTGGAAGGTCTTGCTGACTTTCTTGAACATGCTCATGTTGTGCTCTCCTGGTTGTGATGGGAGGTGTCGGCCACCTCTCCGGAGCCTGGAGTCAACCTGGCAGAACACGATGCCATTCCAGCGCCATTCGCAGCCGTGGCCCGAACATCCCTGGAATGACACAGCTTCGCTCTGCCTTTGTCTTGACGCTGGAGCGGCACGCCACCCATCGCCAAACCGTGTTGTCTCCCAATCCCTGCAAACGACGAAGCGCCTGAGGCAGTCATGCAACCCAGGCGCTTGTCATGGAACTGCGGCTTACTTGCGCAGGCCGAGTTTGGCGATCAGTGCGGTGTAACGCTCCGCATCCTTGGACTTGAGGTAGTCCAGCAGCTTGCGCCGACGGCTCACCATGCGCAACAAGCCGCGACGACCGTGGTGGTCCTTGGCGTGGGTCTTGAAGTGGGGGGTGAGTTCGTTGATACGGGCCGTCAGCAGGGCAACCTGCACTTCGGGACTGCCGGTATCACCGGATTTGCGGGCATTGTCGGCAATGACGGTTGCCTTGATACTGGATGCGATCATTCGATATTTCCTCAGTTGGGGCGCCTGCCGCAATGGCGAGCGCTCCGGGTTGACAACTTGCGCCAGGCGCTGGAACTGCCCCTGACGTGCGCTTGTGCGAAATGCAAAGCCCGCAGAGTATAACCCGAGCGGCCGGGGCGGCCGGCGGCTCAGCGGCCGAGCCAGGCGCCCAGGCGCTCGACACCGGCCACCAGCCGTTGCGGATCGCGCGAGGCGAAGCACCAGCGCAGCCAGCAGCCGGCCGGATCGGCATCGCTGGCGCCGAAGGCCACACCGGGCGCAAGGCCGATGCCCGCCTCCAGCACCAGGCGCTTGGCCGTGGCCAGCGAGTCGCTGGCGCCGGCGAGCCGGAAGAATGCGTACATGCCGCCGGGCGCGGGCGCGACTTCGACACCGGGCAAGGCCTGCAGCAGCGGGACCAGCGTGTCGCGGCACAGCCTGAGATGCGCCACGACCCGGGGCGTCACGTCGTCGGTGCGCGCCAACGCCGTCATGGCCGCTCGCTGCACGAACACCGGCGCGCAGGAGGTGTTGAACTCGATCAACTTGCCGATCTGGGGCGTCATCGCCGCCGGCATCACCAGCCAGCCCAACCGCCAGCCGGTCATCAGGAAGCTCTTGGAGAAGCTGTGCACGACGACCAGCCGGTCCTGCGGATCGCAGACATCCAGGAAGCTGGGCGCACAGCCGTGCGGGCCGCCCTCGAAATACAAGCGTTCGTACACCTCGTCGGCCAGGATCCAGGTTCCGGTGGCGCGGCAATGATCGACGATGCGCATCTGCTCGTCACGCGTCAAGGTCCACCCGGTGGGATTGTTCGGCGCATTGATGATCAACAGCTTCGTGCGGGCGGTCACCGCCTCGAGCAGGGCCTGCAGATCCAGCGTCCAGGCGCCGTCGACGGGCTGCAGCGAGACACAGCGCACCCGCGCGCCCAGGATCTCGGGTTGCGCCACCAGGTTGGGCCATACCGGTGTGACCGCGACCACCTCGTCGCCGGCATCCACCAGCGCCTGCACCGCCAGCATCAGTGCGTTCACCCCGCCCGAGGTCACGGCCAGCCGGTCGCTGCCGATCGGCCGGTGCACGGTGGCCATGTAATGCGCGATCGCCTCGCGCAGTTCCGGCAACCCCAGGTTGTGCCCGTAGAAGGTCTCGCCTCGCTGCAGCGACTCGATCGCCGCCTGCCGGATGAATTCCGGCGTCACTTCGTCGCTCTCGCCAAACCAGAACGGCAACACGTCGCTGCGCCCGATGCCGGCGTTGGCCACCTCCCGGATGCGGGACTCCTGCAGATTCACAACGGTATTGCGCATGGAAGAGGCTCGTTTCGACACGTGGGCGCGGGGGCCGTATCAGGGGCGCTGCATCTGGCAGCTGGTCGGCATTTCGGCGGCGGCGGCGGGCAGCGTCCTGACGACCCGAAAGCCGTACCCCGAGCCTTCCACGTCGAACGGAACGCCCGCCGTGCCGACGCGGTCCATCACGCCGACGACCAGCGACTGCTGGAACTGGTGGTCGGCCGCGCGCATGCGCCCGGCCTGCCCCTGCAGTTGCACGGACACGGTCTCCAGCGCCCGGGCCACGGCCACGACGTCCAGCGCACCGTCGCGCGATGCCGCACCGGTGGTGCCTGCCTGCGCAATGGCCTGCGCCAGCGCCTCGATCATCAGCTGCATGCGCATGTGCACATAGTCGTCCGACGGGTCGGGGTAACGCTTGCGGAATGCCTTGTAGAAGGCCTCGCGCCCAGCGCATTGCCGTAGAAGGTGTAGAAGCGGCCGTCGAAACCGGCGTCGCGCGCGGCCTTGACCAGCAGCGTCAGGTCGTTGCCCCAGTTGCCGGTGATGATGGCCTGCGCCCCGCTGGCCTTGATCTTGGCGGCATACGGGAGGAAATCCTTGATACGTCCGACCGGATGCAGCTCGTCGCCGACGATCTGCACGTCGGCGCGTTGCAGCGCGAGCTGGCGCCGCACCTCGCGCAAGACCGCCTGGCCGAAGCTGTAGTCCTGGCCGATCAGGTAGACCTTCCGCAATGCGCGATCTTCCTTGATGATCGTCATCAAGGCCGCCACCCGCATGTCGGCATGGGCGTCGAAACGGAAATGCCAGAAGCTGCACTTCTCGTTGGTCAACACCGGGTCGACCGCCGAATAATTGAGGAACAACACCCGCCGGTCCGGCTCGCGTTCGTTGTGCTTGTTGATCGCGTCGATCAGGACCGCCGCATTGGCCGAGGAGTTGCCCTGCAGCACGATCTGCGCGCCGTTGTCGATCGCCGATCGCAGCGCCGACAACACCTCCTCGTTCTGGCCCTTGCTGTCGTAGCGTTGCAACACCAGGAGCCGGGGGCCACCGGCAGCCTCCGGCAGGCGTACGCCGCCGCGCTGATTGACCCGCTCCAGCGCCCATGCCAGGTTGCGATACACGGCTTCACCGGTGTTCGCGAATGGCCCGCTGAGGCCTTCGATCATCGCCAGCTTGATCGGGGGCGGCGCCGGCTGGGCCAGCGCCAGGGCCGGCAGGCATGTGGCCAGCCACGTCAATTTCAAGAGCCAGCCGCGAACAATAAACATACGAAGATCCCACTTGAAAAGCCGCCATGCACGCGCAGATTGGATGCATGTGGCCCGCAGCGTTGCGAGCCGCGCAGTTTACTAGGAGTGTTTCCATGTTCTTCGCTGCCACCAGCCCCGTCTTCACCCGCCGCGCCATGCCCCTGCCCACCAGCCGCCTGCTGCAACGCATGCAGCGCGAAGTCACGCGCGATGACCAGGCGCAGCGCGGTGTCTCGGCCGAGCAGGACGAGACGTCGACGACGCTGCGTTTCGACGTGCCCGGCGTCACGCGCGAGCAACTCGAGATCGGGGTCGAGGGCAACGTCGTGCGGATCGCAACGATCGAAGGCGCGCCGCGCCAGTACCGCATGGCCTACCGGCTGGCCCAGGAAATCGCCGCCGAGACCAGCAGCGCCAAGCTCGAGAACGGCGTCTTGACCGTCAAGCTCGCCAAGCCGACGCCGGTCGACCGCAGCACCCGCATCGCGGTGCACTGAGCCACCGGCCATCCCGCACCACGCCAGCGCGGCTCACGGCGGGCCGGCCAGCAACCGCTCCACCGCCCTGGCGGCGGAGCGGATATGGCGGCGGGTCAGACGCGACGCCAGCGCGGCATCTCCCGCGATACAGGCGTCGAGAATCTCCGCGTGTTCCTGGTCCGAACGCGCCTCGTACCGGGCACGGGCCCAGGCATATTGCAGGTACCGGTCGGCGTGGCGCCACAGGCTCTCGAGTTGTTCCATTAGAAACGGGCGCTTCGCCGCCGCGTACAGGCTGCGGTGAAACACCCAGTTCCAGTGCGCACGCTCGGAGAGCCCGGTTGCCGCGGCACCCGCGCGCAGCGCCTGGCGCGCCGCCGCCACCTGGTCATCGGCCAGCGCCGGAACCGCGTTGCGGATGGCGATGTCCTCCAGCGCACAGCGCATCTCGGCCAGTTCCCCGCACTGGCCGGCGCTGAGCGGCACCACCACCGCCCCCCGGTTCGGCACGATCCGAACCAGTCCTTTTTCAGCCAGCGTGGCCAGGGCCTCGCGCACCGGGATATGGCTCACGCCGAACTCCGAGGCCAGGTCGGCCTGGCGCAACGGACCGGCCTGCGCATAGACCCCTTCAATGATGCGACGCTCCAGTTCGGTACCGATGGTGCGCGCGATGGGCTGGGCGGATTTTGACATCGGACTCCCAATTTAATATATTAACTTGGCGTGCCGTCACTGTCCGTCCGTCGACGGGCCGGTCACGCAGACAAGGGTTTCCCCATGGCATTTTCGAACACACCTCCCGTCGGCCGTCGCACGGCCGCGATGACGCCGATCGGCGTCGAACGCATGGGAGACCAGGCCGATACCTTGCGCGACCGCGACGTCCTGCGGCTGGAGAATCTCGACACCGACCTGCTGCCGCCCGAACCCGCGTTGCGTACCACCGAGCAGGCGGTGCGCGACGACGACGCCAACAGCTACCTGCCCTTTCTCGGCCACGACCGCCTGCGCGCCGCGGCCACGGCACTGGTGGAACGCAACGGCCATCTGGACGCTGGCCACTATGACTGGCGCAAGCAGTGTTTCATATCGGCCGGCGGCCTGAGCGGGATCCTCAACAGCTTGCTCGCCTTGCTCGAACCCGGCGACGAGGTGGTGCTGACCAGTCCGACCTATGTCGGGCTGATCAACCGGGTCCGGCTGGCCGGCGCCGTACCGCGTTTCGTGCGCCTGGTGCCGACCGCGGGTGGCTGGCGGCTGGACCGCAACTCCGTCGCCACTGCCGTCAGCCCGCGCACCCGCGCCTTCCTGATGATGAGCCCGTCCATGCCGACCGGCGCCGTGCTCGATCGTGACGAATGGCAGCTCATCTGCGAGCACTGCGTGGCGTCCAACAGCTGGATGATCCACGACAGCGCCATGGAACGCATCGTGTTCGGCGACGCGCCGCGCGTGCAGCCCCTGCATTTCCCCGGCATGGCGGAACGCACGGTGACCGTCGGTGCCGCATCCAAGGAATACCGGATGATCGGCTGGCGTGTCGGCTGGATCGTGTGCTCGATGGCCGCCGCCGAAGCGATCAGCCGGGTGGCGATCGGCAACGTCGTCTGCCCGGTCGGCATCGCCCAGCAGGCGGTGGCCGACGCCATCGGCGCGCCCGACGATGGCATCGCGGCCTGCACGGCGCAGTGGTCGGCCCGCCACGATGCGATCGTCGCCGGCCTGCGAGCGCAATTCGACGTGATCCCGGCGCGCGGCGGATGGTCGCTGCTGGTCGACATGCGGCGCCAGGGGGTCAGCGGCGCCGAGGCGTCGCGCCGCCTGCTCGCACACGGTGTGGCGGCCACGTCGATGGAAAACTGGGGCCTGCCCGACACCGAACACTACCTGCGCCTGGTGTTCGCCAACGAGCCGCTGGACCGGCTGGCGGATCTGCCCAGGCGTTTCGCCGCCGCGTTCGCCGACCGACCCGGCACGCAGTGAACCGGGCCCGCGGCCGACGCGCCGCACCTCAGGCCGTGATCTGGTCCAGCGGCCAGCGCGGCCGCACGTCGAACGCATAGTCGGTGCCGGCCTGCTGCCGGCCCGATTGCAGGCGCATCGCGCCGGCCAGCGCAATCATGGCGCCGTTGTCGGTGCACAGGTCCAGCTCCGGGTAATGCACGCGCACGCCCCGTCGGGCCATGGCCGCTCCCAGCTGCTGGCGCAGCAGGCGGTTCGCGCCAACGCCGCCGGCCACGACCAGGCGCGCGAGGCCGGAGTCGGCCATCGCGGCCACCGACTTCTTCACCAGCACCTCGACGATGGCCGCCTCGGTCGATGCCGCCAGATCGGCACGCGTGGCGCCGGGCAACTGCTGCATCGCCTGGTCCAGCGCCAGGCCCTCGGCCAGGCCGTGGGCCGCCACCAGCTTGCGCGCCTGCACCATGACCGCGGTCTTGAGGCCGGCAAACGAAAAGTCCAGGTTGCCGCTGTGCAACAGCGGGCGCGGCAGGCGGAACGCCGCCGGATCGCCCTGCTGCGCCAGACGCGACAGCGCCGGCCCGCCCGGATACGGCAGCCCCATCAACTTGGCCGACTTGTCGAAAGCCTCGCCCGCGGCATCGTCGATGGTCTCGCCGAGCAGGCGGTATTGGCCGACGCCATCGACCCGCATCAGCTGCGTATGCCCGCCCGACACCAGCAAGGCCACGAACGGAAATTCAGGCGGGTCCGCGCTCAGGAAGGGCGACAGCAGATGGCCCTCGAGATGGTGCACCCCCAGCACCGGCTTGCCCAGCGCCGCTCCGAGCGCACAGGCCACCGCGGCGCCGACCAGCAAGGCCCCGGCCAGTCCGGGGCCGCGGGTGTAGGCCACCACGTCGACCTGCCGCAGGCTGCAGTCGGCCGCCTGCATGACCTGGCGTGCCAGCGGCAACACCCGGCGGATATGGTCGCGGCTGGCCAGTTCCGGCACCACGCCACCATAGGCCTGGTGCATGTCGATCTGGCTGTGCAAGGCGTGCGCGAGCAGGGTGGGAACCGCGCCCGGCCGCGACCGGACCAGCGCCACGCCGGTTTCGTCACAGGAGGATTCGATTCCCAGCACCCGCAAATCGGAAGGTTCTTTCTGCATCTGGCCTGAAGTTTAGGTGCAAGCCTGCCGGTGCACGGAGCTCTGGCGTGCGCAGCACCGGCGATCAATGCCCGGCGCACGCCCACACGGCCACTGGCGCGCTTCTTGCGCATCCAGCACCATCATGCATGCCGCGCTGCGCATCGTCGTCGTCACCCCCGAACCACCTTCGCTCGAGAGCGCTGGTGTCGGAGCAGGCGCGCAGGGCCAGGACGATCGCTCCCGCATCCTGCGCATCGCCTTGCTCGAGAACGGCTTCAACGTGGTCGCGTCCTTGCCGGCCGATGCCTATCTGCGCGAGCGGCTGGCCCAGCTCCAGCCCGACATGATCGTCGTCGACGCCGAAAGCGAAGTGCGCGATGCCCTCGAGCATGTCGTGATGGCCACCCGCGACGAACGCCGGCCCATCGTGCTGTTCACCAACGACGGCGACAGCGCCAATGCCCGGCATGCGGTGTCGGCCGGCGTCTCGGCCTACATCGTCGCCGGCCTGTCGAGCGACCGCATCCGCCCCATCCTCGATATCGCGATGGCGCGGTTCGAGCAGGAACAGGCGCTGCGCCAGCAGTTGACCGACACCCGCAACGCACTCGACGCGCGCACCGCCGAATTGCAGGAACGCAAGGTAATCGACCGGGCCAAGGGCCTGCTGATGCAGCGCCACGGCCTGGGCGAACAACAGGCCTACGAGAAGCTGCGCAAGAGCGCGATGGACAAGAACCTGCGGCTGGCCGAGGTGGCGCAACGCCTGCTCGACGCATTCGAACTGCTGGACTGAATTGGTGCGGCGCACAATCTTGGTGCCGTTGAAGCGGTTGGCCTGCGACGCGCGCGGCCCGGCGCATGCCGCGAATCGCGCAATCTTCCCCCGCACGACGGCACCCGGACCTGTCTGCCACTGATCTGGCATGGCTATTGCGTAAAGGCAGGTGGCGGCCAACGGCGGTCGCCACAACGGTGCGAACCAATGACGGTTGGCACCCCGAATACGGACAAAGGCGTCCCCATCGCCGGTAGCGCGACCCCATGGTCGTGCCGCCGGCGATGAGGACGCTTTTTTTTTGCCCTGACTGCAGACCGAGAAAGGCCTTGACGTGTCCCACCCTGACCGAGCAAACGACCCGACATCGACCCCGCAGGACGCGCCGACTCCGATGTCCGGCGGCTCCGACGCACCGGAACGCGACACGGTGCATGTCGGCACCATGGCGCTGACCGATTGCGCCAGCATCGTGATGGCCCATGAACTGGGCTTCGACCGCAAATACGGCGTGACCATCGTGCCCCAACGCGAATCGAGCTGGGCGAACATGCGCGACAAGCTGATCCACGGCAGCCTGGACATGGCGCAGGCCCTGTACGGCATGGTGTACGGCATCCACCTGGGCGTGGGCACTTCGGCGGTCGACATGGCGGTGCTGATGACGCTCAACCGCAACGGCCAGGGTTTGTCGCTGGCACGGCCGCTGGCCGAGAAAGGCGCGACCGATCTCGCCTCGTTGTGCGCGCTGATGCGCCGCGAACCCCGTGCCTACACCTTCGCCCAGACTTTTCCCACAGGCACCCATGCGATGTGGCTGAACTACTGGCTGGCCAGTGGCGGCATCGACCCGCTGACCGAGATCCGGTCCATCGTCGTACCGCCGGCCCAGATGGTCGGCTACGTGCGCAAGGGTTCGATCGAAGGTTTCTCCGCCGGCGAACCCTGGAACCATGTCGGCATCATGGAAGGCGTGTCGGTCCATGCCGCCGCGTCGCAGGACGTCTGGCCCGACCATCCGGAAAAGGTGCTGGCCACACGCGGCGACTTCGCGCGCCGGTATCCGAATACCGCGCGCGCCGTGATCATGGCGGTGCTCGAGGCCAGCCGCTGGATCGACGCCAATGCCGGCAACCGCATGCGCATGGCCGCCACCATCGCCGGCAGCCACTATGTCAACGTGCCGGTCGACGTGATCCGCGAGCGCATCCTGGGCCGCTACCAGGACGGTCTGGGCCGGCAGTGGCAGGACACCCGCCCGATGCGTTTCTTCGACGACGGCCAGGTCAACTTTCCCTATTTGTCGGACGGCATGTGGTTCCTGACCCAGTTCAAACGCTGGGGCCTGCTGCGCCAGCATCCGGACTACCTGGCCACCGCACGCGACATCAACCAGATCGCGCTGTACCGGCAAGCCGCGTCGCAACTCGGCGTGCCAGCCCCCGAGGGCGACATGCGCACCAGCCGGCTGATCGACGGCGTGGTGTGGGACGGAGCGGATCCGGCCACGTATGCCGACGGCTTCGCTGTGCAGGCCCGGCCGCGCCGCGCATCGGAACCCGCTGCCGCCTGACGACGATTTCAACGACCTCAACTGGAGCCCACCATGACCCACCACACCCATCCCCTGCCCCGGCGCCGCTTCCTGGCCGGCGCCACGGCCCTCGTCGGCTCGAGCGCCGTGGGCCTGCCCGCGAGCGCCCAGACCAGGGCCACGCGGCCGGAGAAGGAGTCGCTGAAGTTCGGCTTCATCAAGCTCACCGACTGCGCGCCGCTGGTCGTCGCCTACGAAAAGCACTACTTCGAGGACGAAGGCCTGAACGTCTCGCTCGAGGCCCAGGCCAACTGGAAGGTGCTGCTGGACCGCGTCATCGACGGCCAGCTCGACGGCGCCCACATGCTGGCCGGCCAGCCGCTGGGAGCCACCATCGGCTTCGGCACCAAGGCCGACATCGTCACCGCGTTCAGCATGGACCTCAACGGCAATGCCATCACCGTCTCCAACGCGGTCTGGAACGAGATGAAACCGCTGCTGCCGATGGAAGGCGGCAAGGTCAAGCACCCGATCCAGGCCACCGCGCTGAAGAAGGTCGTCGACAAATGGAAGTCGCAAGGCAAGCCGTTCAAGATGGGCATGGTGTTTCCGGTGTCCACGCACAACTACGAGCTGCGCTACTGGCTCGCCGCCGGCGGCCTGCATCCGGGCTACTACACCAGCAACGACATCAGCGGAACCAAGAGCGCCGACGTGCTGCTGTCGGTGACGCCGCCGCCGCAGATGCCCTCGACCATGGAAGCCGGCACCATCCACGGCTATTGCGTCGGCGAACCGTGGAACCAGCAGGCGGTGTTCAAGGG
>CAXBDR010000137.1:0-11654 GCA_963974265.1 uncultured Rhodoferax sp. | reverse complement strand
AAACCCCTGAGCCCCTACGCGCGCGAACACCTGGTGCGCGAACTGGCGGCCCGGCCGGCCGCCTACAGCGTGCTGGCCTTCGACGGCGAGCAGGTCGTGGGCCTGGTCAACTGCATCGAGGGTTTTTCCACCTTCGCCTGCAAGGCACTGGTCAACGTGCACGACGTGGCCGTCGCCGCGAGCCACCGCGGACGGCGCGTGGGCGAGCAGATGCTGGCGCTGGCCGAAGCGATCGCGCGCGAACGCGGTGCCTGCAAGATGACGCTCGAAGTCCTGTCCGGCAATCGCGCTGCCAACACACTGTACGCCCGCATCGGTTATGTGTCGTACCAGCTCGATCCGGCACTGGGCCACGCGCAGTTTCTGCAGAAGTGGCTGACCTGACGCGCGGCGTCCTGCGCGTCGTCAGACCGTGGGTGCGATCCGCGCGCCGCTGAGCTGTTCCTGCGCCGTGACCAGCGCCGGTACGTACTTGGCGCCATGCCCCAGCGCGGACGCGATGGCCAGGCTCTGGTGCACCGCCTGGCCCACGGGCGCGGGCACGACCATGGTTTCGGCGAGGTGTCCGTAATAACGCACGTCCTTGCGCGCGTTGTCCAGCTCGAAGGTCAGTCCGCTGAAGTCGCCATCGAGCGTCTTGGCCATGGCCTGGAACAGGCCCGAATTGACGCCGCCGGCGGAGATCACCCGGACCAGTTCCCGCAGATCCACCCCGGCCTTGGCGCCGACGGCGAACGCCTCCGCACTGGCCGTGCAGATGGCTTGCGCGACGAAATTGTTCAGCAGCTTGATGGTGTGGCCGGCGCCCGGGCCGCCGACATGGAAGATGTTCTCGCAATAGGCCTTGAAGATCGGCTCGATCCGCGCGAAGACCTCGGGCGTGGCGCCAACCATGGTGTTGAGCTTGCCCGCCTCGGCCTCCGGTGCCGAGCGCGCCAGCGGGGCGTCGACCAGCACGACGTTGCGCGCGGCGCATTGTGCACCCAGGCGCTGCGTCGACTCGGGTTCGCTGGTCGAGGTGTCGATGATGACCATGCCGGCCTTGGCCGCCGCCAGCAGGCCGTTCTCGCCGATCAGGCATTGCTCGACCTGGGGCGTACCGGTGACGCACAGGATGACGACGTCGCAATCGCCCAGGGCGTCCGGCGCCCGCGCCTCCTGGGCGCCGTTGGCCAGCAGGTCGGCGACCCGTTCCCGGTTGTGGTGTACGGTGAGCGTCAGCCTGAAGCCCTTGGCCAGCAGGTTTTTGGCGATGCCGTGGCCCATGAGGCCGGATGCGCCGATGAATCCGATGTGTTGCTGTGGCATGTCTGTTTTCCTGCGTCGCGGTTGGGACAAGAGGTCATGGTAACGGTCCATTGTGCACCGACTGCGGGTGGCGATGACGGACGCGGCCGCGATGCCGGGTCGACGCAGCGCGGATAATCGAACCATGGCTGGGTCCCCGATGCCGACACCCATACCAACCAAGGAGAACACCACTTGTCCGCCGATGCTTCCCTCACGATGTTGTCCTCGATGGCCACGCGCGGCCTGTTGACCGACCTGTTGGCCGACTTCGGCCGGCGCACCACGCATTCCGTGCGACTCGAGAGCGCTGGCGGTGTCGATGTCGCGCGGCGTGTCCAGGGCGGGGAGGCCGTCGACCTGGTCGTGCTGGCGGCCAATGCCATCGACCAGCTGATCGACAGTGGCCGCCTGCTGGCCGGCAGCCGGGTCGATGTCGTGCGTTCGGGCATGGGCATCGCGGTGCAGACCGGCCAATGGCGGCCCGATGTCGGATCCGAGGCGGCGGTGCGCCAGGCCGTGCTCGATGCCCCCACGATCGGGTATTCGACCGGCCCCAGCGGCAAGTACCTGGTCGCCCTGTTCGAGCGCTGGGGCATTGCGCAACAGATCGCCTCGCGCATCGTGCAGGCGCCGCCGGGCGTGCCGGTGGCCGCACTGGTGGCGCGCGGCGACGTTGCGCTCGGATTCCAGCAACTCAGCGAGTTGCTGGGGGTGCCGGGCATTGACGTGCTGGGCCCGCTGCCGCCGGAGATCCAGCACGTCACGGTGTTTGCCGCCGCGGTCTCGGCGACCTGCGCGCAACCCGACGCGGCCCGCGCCTTGCTCGATTCCCTGGCCGGGGCCGACGCGGCGGCCTGCAAGCGCCAGCATGGCATGGAGCCAGCTTGAGCGGCGCCAAGGTGCGCCTCGGCCGCATCCGATCGGGCGAGACGGGCTGCACCGGCATGGGCAACGGGATTCGACATGACTGAATCCGAAGCGCTGGACGTGGTCGCGGTGCGCGTCATCGAAAGCGCGGACCAGGATCGGTCCGTCTGGAGCGATGCCGACCGCGCCTGGGCCAGCCACGAGGCGGCGGCCGCGGTCGGCGAATCCGCCGAGCCCGGCGTGTTCCTGGCGCATCGGGCCCGGCTGGCCATGGGGCGGCTGAACAACCGCATGGCTGCGCTCGGCAAAGGCGTGCGTGCATTGGCCTGGAAACCTTGGCTGGGCATCGTGATCGTCCTGGCCGCCTTCCTGGCCGGCCTGCTCGCAGACCGGGTCGGCAGCGCCCAGCGCATCAATGTGCTGGCGCCACCGGTGCTGCTGTTGCTGGTCTGGAACCTGCTTGTCTACCTGTTCCTGTTGTCGAGCCCGTTGTGGCGCAATGCCGCGGGGCGCAGCATGGACCCGTTGCGTTCGCTGGTCACCCATCTGGGTGCGGGCTGGCATGGCGCGCGCAAGGCCGCCCGGGATACATCGGTGGCCACCTGGGTGGGCAAGGTCGCCACCGAATGGGCTGGCCTGACGGCGACCCTGTACCCGCTGCGGGCTGCGCGTATCCTGCACCTGGCGGCAGCGGCACTGGCCGCGGGCATCATCGCCGGCCTGTACCTGCGTGGCCTGGCGTTCGAATACCGCGCCAGCTGGGAGAGTACCTTTCTCGAACCCGGCGCGGTACACACGCTGCTCGCGTCGGTGCTGGCGCCGGGCGCCTGGCTCGGAGGCATCCCGGTCCCGGGGCCGGATCGCATCGCGGCCATGCGTGCACCCGGTTCGGAGAACGCCGGCATCTGGTTGCACCTGATGGCGCTGACGCTGCTCGCGCTGGTGGTGCTTCCGCGCCTGCTGCTGGCGGCCATTGCCGGCTGGCGCGAGAGCCGGCACGCGCGCCGGCTGCCGCTGCAACTCGAACAGCCGTATTTCCGGCGCCTGTTGCGCGGTTTCCACGTCGAGCCCCATCCGGTTCAGGTGGTGCCATACGCGTTCAAACCGTCGCAGGCGGCTGTCGCCCACCTGGAGACCTTGTTGATGCGGCTGGTCGGCGGCGCGGCGGCTATTCAGGTCGTACCTCCAGCCGCCTATGGCGACGACGACGACCGTTCATTGCAGAACCTGTCCGGTGCGCCCGGCCCGCTGGTGCTGGTGTTCAACCTGGCCGCGACACCCGAACGGGAAACCCACGGTGCCTTCGCGCTGGCAGCCAAGGCCATGGCCTCGGCCGCGCGGCCCTTGCTGGTGGTCGTCGACGAGACCAGCTTCAAGGCCCGGACCCGCGAAGAGCCCCAGCGCCTCGGCCAACGGCGCGATGCCTGGCGTGCCCTGCTGCAACCGGCGGGCATCGAACCTGCCTTTGTCGACCTCGCTGCGCCCGATGCGGCGACGGCTGACGCCGCGATGGACGCAGCGCTACTGGTACCGCAACGATGACGACTGGCGCCACCATTTCCCTGTCGCTGATATCGCATACGAACGCCGGCAAGACGACACTGGCCCGCACCTTGCTGGCGCAGTCCGTCGGCGAGGTGCGCGACGCGGCCCACGTCACCGTGGCAACCACCGCCTACCCGCTGATCGACACCCCGCAGGGCGACCAGCTGGTGTTGTGGGATACCCCGGGCTTCGGCGACAGCGTGCGGCTGGTCAAGCGCTTGCGCCAGCATGGCAATCCGATCGGCTGGTTCATGTCCCAGGTCTGGGACCGTTTCAGCGACCAGACCTTCTGGCTCAACCAGCTCGCCGTGCGCAACACCCGCGAGCAGGCCGATGTCGTGCTGTACCTGGTCAATGCGGCCGAGGAGCCGGACGATGCCGGTTATCTGGCGCCGGAGTTGTCGGTACTCGAATGGATTGGCAAGCCGGTCATCGTGTTGCTGAACCAGACCGGTGCGCGCCGCCCGCGCGAGGAAGAAGCCCGCGACGAGGCGCGTTGGCGCAGCCTGCTGCAGCAGTGGCCCCAGGTCAGGTCGGTGCTGAGCCTGGACGCGTTCGCGCGTTGCTGGGTCCAGGAGTTCGCGTTGTTCGACAGCGTCGACTCCGTGCTGGGGGCGGCGCAACGCGGCCCGTTTGCACGGTTGTCCATGGCCTGGCGCGAGCGCCGCATGGCGCAGTTTGCGCAGGCCATGCGCACGTTGGCAGTGCCGCTGGCCCACGCGGCCTGCGACCATGAGGCGATGCCTCCGACCAGCATGCGCGAGAGGGCGATGCGGATGACCGGCCTGGCTCGCGGCCGGCAGGGCGGGGCGCAAGCTCGTGCCATGAAGGCCATGGCGTCGCGGCTGGAGGCGGGCCTGCAGGAGAGCATGCAGCAACTGATCGCCATCCACGGGCTCGAGGGCAAGGCCGCCAGCGAGGTGGTCGAGCAGGTGGTGCGCGACGTGCAGGTCGACGCACCCGTCGATGAAAGCAAGGCCGCACTGGTCGGCGGCGCCATGTCCGGCGCCTTGAGCGGCGTGGCCGCCGACCTGGCCACCGGCGGCCTGTCGTTTGGCGCCGGCATGCTGACGGGCGCCGTACTGGGCGCATTCGGCGGGGCCGGGCTGGCGCGCGGTTTCAACACCATGCGCCACAAGTCGCAGACCGTGATCCGCTGGGACCCGGCTTTCCTGCAGCAACAGGTCAGCGCAGCCTTGTTGCGCTACCTGGCCGTGGCCCACTACGGTCGCGGGCGCGGGGAATGGCAACAACGCATCTACCCCGAGTTCTGGCACACGCTGGCCGTCAAGACGGTGGCCGACCATGTGCATGGGCTCGAGGAGGCCTGGGAGTTGCGGGTGGGCCCGCCCGAGGCGCTGGCCGACGCGCTGGCGCAGTTGTTGGACGACATGGCGCGCGCCGCCCTCGATGCGCTGTATCCGGGTGCGCTCGGGCAGGCCGATTCGTCACCGGGCTGACATATTGCCGTCATACCATCCGGCCTTGGCTGGATGTGCCGGCCGGTGTCGAAGGGGTGAATATTGCGTCACAAGGATGAGTTCGGTGCTGCCGGGACCGTGCAGCCGCAAGCGCTTGCGCATTGGTCGCGCAGGGTGCGCGGCGGAACCGGTCCGCTGGCGCAGTTGCTGTGCCGTGGTGGCCTGTACCCGGTGTACCAGCCGATTGCGTCCTTGTCCAGTGGCGCGGTGTTCGCCCACGAGGCGCTGATCCGGGGTCCACTGGCCACGCCGATGCACTCGCCGACGGCCTTGCTCAAGGCCGCCGCGCAGGAGCGGCTCGATTTCGCGTTCGAGGTCCAGTGCGTGATGCACGCCGTGCAGGGGCTGGGCATGCAGCGCGATCCCGGCCGCCTGTTCGTCAACATCAGCGCGGATGCTCTGGTGCGTCTGCTGCGCTCCGGCGGGCGTGACCGGCTGGTGGAATGGGTCAACAGCCTGGGCGTGCTGCCGCGCATGCTGGTGTTCGAGATCACCGAACACGAGCGCGTGGCCGACATGGACAAGCTGGCGCGTGCCGTGGAGATCACGCGCAGTGCGGGTGTGTCGCTGGCACTGGACGATTTCGGCGACGGCCGGTCCAGCCTGCGCCTGTGGTCGCAGATCAAGCCGGAGTTCGTCAAGATCGACAAGTATTTCAGCAGCGACATCAGCCGGCATGCGGACAAGCTCAAGACCATCCAGGCCCTGCAGCAGATCGCCAGCACCTTCCATACCGAGTTGATCGCCGAGGGGATCGAGACCCAGGACGACCTGCGTGTGTTGCGCGATCTCGGCATCAACTACGGGCAGGGATACCTGCTGGGCCGACCCGAGCCGCAGACCCGCCAGCGTATTGCCGACGAGGCCCGTGACATCCTGCTCGACAGCAGGGTGTCCGTGTTTCCGGAACTGGTGCGCACGGTCCAGCGTGGCCACCTGCGCACCATGCCCTTGCTGGCTGCGCCGGCGGCCGGCGTCGAGACGACCAACGACGAACTCGCGGATATCTTCCTGCGCGAGGAGCGCCTGCATGCGATTGCGGTGGTCGATGGGGGCCGGCCGGTGGCCATCATCAATCGATCTCTTTTCATGAACGAATACAGCAAGCTGTATTACCGGGAGGTGTGGGGCCGCAAATCATGCCTGGTGCATGCGAACCGGGAGCCTCGGTTGATCGAGCAGGACCACAACGTCGACGAGCTCATCGGCATCCTGACCTCGGACGACCAGCGCTACCTCGCCGACGGGTTCATCGTCACCGACAACGGACGTTATGCGGGACTGGCAACGGCCGATCAGCTGGTGCGCTCGGTGACGGAGACCCGTATCGAGGCCGCGCGCCACGCCAATCCGCTGACCTTTCTTCCCGGCAACGTGCCCATCAGTCAGCATATCGAGCGATTGCTCGCCAGTGGCGCCGCCTTTGTCGCCTGTTATGCCGACCTGAACCATTTCAAGCCGTTCAACGACCTGTACGGCTACTGGCGTGGCGACGAGATGATCCGGTTGCTGGCCGGCATCGTGTTGTCGCATTGCGATACCCAGCGCGACTTTGTCGGGCATGTGGGCGGCGACGATTTCATCATCCTGTTCCAGAGCGAGGATTGGCGCGTTCGCTGCGAACGCATCATTGCCGAGTTCGGTGCCCGCGCCTTGCTGATGTTCGACGAGGCATCGCGCAGGCGCGGCGGCATCGAGGCCGAGGATCGCCATGGCGTGATGCGATTCTTTCCCTGCACCAGCCTGTCGGTGGGTGCCGTCGACGTTCGCTGCGGTGCCTTCGTGCGCGCCGAAGACGTCGCGTCGCGGGCGGCGACGGCCAAGCACCACGCGAAGTCCGCCCCTGCAGGCCTTTACGTGATGCAGGAATCGGCTGCCAGCGCCGTGGGCGACGCAGTCCTGGCTGCGCTCTAGCGCTCGACCCGGGCCAGCGACCAGGACGTCTTCTGCCAGGCCAGGACTTCCTCGCGCAGCAGGTGGGCCGACTGCGGATAGGCCTCGCTCCAGCCGGTGCGGCTCGACAGCACGAAGCCGCGTTCCGTGGACGGATCGGGCGCCAGCACCAGTCCCGTGATGTCGGGATCGCGTCGGGCGTGGCACAGGATGATGGCCAGGCGCAGTGCGAGCAGCTGTTGTACCAGGATGGCGTCGTCGAAGTTGGCAGCGAGCTTGCGCAACTTGCCGCGGTGACCGAGCACCAGCAGGCTCAGGCGATGCAGCTCGTTCAGCGCAAAGCCGGTGGCGTCGGCGTTGTCCAGGATGTAGGCCCCGTGCTTGTGGTAGTCGCTGTGCGAGATGCGCGCACCGATCTCGTGCAGCTGGGCCGACCAGCGCAACTTGCGCATGTTGCGGTCGCGCTCGTCGCGCGATGTCTCCGGCGCGTGCTCCATCAGCTGGCCGAACAACCGCGTTGCGACCTGTTCGACCCGCAGCGCGTGCGCCGGATCCACGTCGAACTTGGTCATCAGCCGTTCGACCGATGCCGTGCGCACGTCGTAGTGGCTGGCCGCCGGGCCGAGCATGTCGCCCAGCAGGCCATGGCGCAGCCCGCCGTTGGCCGTGGTCATGTGGTCGATGCGCAGCAGATCGAAGATCGCGCGCAGGATTGCGACCCCACCGGCGATGATGTTGCGCCGGTCTTCCTTCAGGCCGGGCAGGCGCAACCGGTCCGCGCTCTGGGCCTCGAGCAGGCGCGCCATCAGCCAGTCCAGCCCTTGCTGCGTCACGAGGCCTTCGGGCGCGCCCGCGGCCACCAGGATGTCGCCGACGGCACCGACGGTGCCGGCCGAGCCATAGGCGGCGTCCCACTTGCCGTCGCCATAGGTGTCGAGTGCCTCGTCGAGCACGGCCTTGGCCGCGATCTCGGCGGCCCGGAATGCCGCCTTGGAGAATTGCCCGGCCGGGAAATAACGCGTCGACCACGCGATGCTGCCGACCCGGTACGACTCCATGCGCAAGGGCTTGCTGCCCCTGCCCACGATCAGCTCGGTGGAGCGTCCGCCGATGTCCACCACCAGCCGTCGCTCGGACGCGCGCGGCAGCATCTTGACCACACCCAGGTAGATCAGCCGGGCCTCCTCGCGGCCCGAAATCACGTCGATCGGAAAGCCGAGGATCTGATTGGCACGTTCGAGGAAGGCGTCGCGGTTGCGGGCTTCGCGCAAGGTCTGGGTGGCCACCGCGCGTACCTGGTGGCGGTCGAAGCCGGACAGGCGTTCGCCGAAACGCGCCAGGCAGTCCCAGCCGCGCTGCATGGCCTGCATGCTGAGGTTGCGGTCGGCATCCATGCCCGCGCCCTGGCGGATGGGTTCCTTGAGGTATTCGGTGCGCTCGAAATGACCGTGGTCCAGTCGTACGATCTCGAGGCGAAAGCTATTGGAGCCGAGATCGACGGCCGCCAGACGTGTTCCGTTTTGCATGAGCTTGCGCTTGCTGTTGTCGGCCCCAGCATACCATTCGGTCGGGGCCGCGAAACACGATGCCGTGCGCATTGCCTTCAGTAGACTTCCGGCACCAGCAGTTCCGACGGAACCGGCCGGCGCACGTAGTCGTCATGGCGGATGCGCGGTGGCAATTCGACCGCCGGATGGTCGATTTCGGTATACGGCATCTGGCCGAGCAGGTGGTGGATGCAGTTGAGCCGCGCCTTTTTCTTGTCCACCGCCTGGACCACCCACCAGGGCGCTTCCTGGATGTGCGTGCGTTCCATCATGATCTCCTTGGCCCGGGTGTAGTCTTCCCAGCGGCGACGGGACTCCAGGTCCATCGGACTGAGCTTCCACTGCTTGAGCGGGTCGTGGATCCGTCCCAGGAATCGCAGGTGTTGCTCCTCGTCGGAGATCGAGAACCAGTACTTGATGACCTGGATGCCCGAGCGCACCAGCATGCGCTCGAACTCCGGCACCGAGCGAAAAAACTCCTCGTATTGCGCGTCGGAGCAAAAACCCATGACCCGTTCGACGCCGGCGCGGTTGTACCAGCTGCGGTCGAACAACACGATTTCGCCGGCGGCCGGCAGGTGCGACACGTAGCGCTGGAAATACCACTGGGTCCGTTCCCGGTCGTTCGGTGCCGGCAGCGCGGCGACACGGCAGACGCGGGGGTTGAGTCGCTGCGTGATGCGCTTGATCACGCCACCTTTTCCGGCGGCATCCCTGCCTTCGAACAGGATCACGGCCTTGTGGCCGCTGTGCACGACCCAGTCCTGCAACTTGACCAGCTCGCCCTGCATCTTGAACAGCGCGTGAAAGTAGGCGCGCCGCTGCGCGGCATGGTCGGCGGCGGCGGCGGCGGTGGCGGTGGCGGTGGCGGAGGCGGGCGTCAGTTGCGCGATCTGGTCCAGGTTGCGATCTTCCAGTTCCAGTTCGAGTTCTTCGTCGTAACCATCGGCCAGGTCGTGGCGGATGCGGCGCACCAGGTCGTCTTCTTCGAAACCCACATGATCTCCTTGACCAGTCCATGACCGGACCGAACCTGAAGACGATAACCAGGGTCGATGACGCGCGCGTGACAGTGCGGCCGATCGTGCGCTCGCTGCCGCGTGCGTGTCAGTGCATGGCCCGTCCGGCGAGCACGCCACGCACGAAGGCGGCCAGGTCGGGGCGGACCTCGAAACGTGCGAGCAGGACGATGGCCTGTTCGAGATCGCGCTCGGCCCCGATCTGCTTTTGCAGGTCCACGGCCTGCGGATACCACTTGCGTACCACCTGCCGGGGCAACACGGCGCGCAAGGCCTCGATGCTGTAGCGGGTGCGCTTGGCCAGCAGTCGCACGTCGTGCAGATCCTGCGGATCGTCGGCCCGCTTGCGGGCACGCTTGAGTCGCGCGTGCAGGCGAGTGGCGCGATCCTTCGCCCAATGCCGTAACGACGCTTCCTCGGTGGTGGCTGGTTCCGGGGCCGTCGGCTCCAGCCAACGGGTGGCCTGCAGCAGGCACAGTCCCATGGCCGGGTCCTGCAGATGATGGCGCGCAGCGGCGCGCAGGCTGGTGCGCGTCTGATCGAGCCGGCGCTCCATGGCGTCCCACGCCCGGGCGCGATCGGCGTTGCCGCCCACGAAGGCCTCGCGCAGGGGCGGCAGGGTCTCGGTGCGTGCCACGTCGAGGTCGCGCAGTTCGCCCAGGGTCGTCAACAGCGGATCCAGCGCGCGCCAGTCGGGTTGTCCGTCCGCGGGCATGACGGTCTTGAACAGGCGACGGGCGCTGCGCATGCGGCGCCAGGCCACGCGCGCCTGGTGCACGACCTCGGGATCGTCCGATCGCAGCAAGGCATTCAGGTTGGCGGTGAACTGCCCGAACATCTCGGCTATCACGCCACGCGCGGTGTCGTGCAGTGTCATGCGCGACGTGAGCCGCGGTGGCATCGCCATCGTCGGCGCATCGATCGACGCGGCCGCCAGCGCGTAACCACGTTGCGCCTTGCTCATGGCCGACGGCAATACCGCCACCGACTGTGCGATCTGCTGCGCAAGCTCGAACAGTGCCGACACCGGTCCGGCCTTGCGTTCAAGCTCCAGTTCGCAGATCGGCGCACTGCGGCCGTCGTGCGTGACCGATCCGATGTCCAGCGCCACCTCGATGACACTGCCGTCGCGCCGACGCACCAGCCAGATCGTGCGCGTGAACGTGGTGACGAAACACGGCTCCAGGATGCCGATCCATGCGCCGTCGGGGTCGATGCGCGACCAGGCCGTGGCATCCAGTGCCCCGGGCTCCAGCGCCGGTCCGGCGACCGGAACCTCCCATTCGCCGCGCCGGCTCAGCGCTGACGAACCCTGCGCGCCGGTCTTGAGTGTCTGCAGCCAGCGTGGCGCCGCGCCCCCATCCACCCGGCGAATGCGCAGCGCAGCCTGGGCGCGCCGCAGGTGATGCTGGGGCGTGTCGAAGTAGATGCTGTGCAACACCTGCTGCTGCGGCTTGCGTCGTCGCAGCACCGGCGTGCGCGAGAGTCGGTGCAGCAACTCGGACGGGTCCGTGCCCGGAAGTGCGAGCTTGAGTTCGGTTTCCGTGGAGGAGGGCGTGTCGGCGGGGGCGGTCGTGCGGGACATGATCGATTATGGGCAGATGCGTCGATGGGGCCGGACGAGCATGCATCATGGGCGCAGGGACTGCGCCGATGGTGCTGGCAGGGTATGGGCTCCCGATGACGGGGCATACCCTGGCGCAGGGTTGCCCGCACGGCGAATCGTGTCGGTGTAGATTCGCTCGATGTCGGCCATGATGGCATCCCAACCGAGGTCGGCCACCCGGGCTCGGGCTGCGGCTCCCATCGCCCGGCGCCAGGCGGAATTGGCCGCGAGGTCGACCGCGCCCTGTACGAAACCGGCGACGTCACCCGGCGTCGCGAGCAGGCCCTGCGTTCCGTGGCGGATCAGCGCGCCGGCGGCGGCATCGTCGAAGGCCACCACCGGCAACGCGCTGGCCATGGCTTCGGTCGTGACGTTGCCGAAGGTCTCGGTCACGCTGGGAAACAGG
>CAXBDR010000136.1:0-11778 GCA_963974265.1 uncultured Rhodoferax sp. | reverse complement strand
GGCGCTTCGCGCGCAAGGGCCCGATCGTGCGGCCGCAGAAGAATCCGGCGGAGTGGCGCGTCAACGTGACGCAACTGTCCAACGACGACGGCACACCGGTCGACGGCACGAACGCGCTGCAACTCAGCGCTGCCGAGATCCAGGGCCGGCGCCAGGCCGTGGACTTCTTCGGCTTCCTGCGCGAGAGCGTGCCCGGCTTCGAGCAGGCCTACCTGCTGGAGATCGCACCGCAGATCGGCGTGCGCGAAACGCGCCGCATCCTGGGCGACTACCTGTTGACCGAAGACGACGTGCTGCAGTGCGCCAGTTTCGACGACACCATCGGCGTCAACGGCTGGATGGTCGAGGAACACGTCTCCGGCAGCGTGGCCCTGCGCTGGCAGGACATTCCCAACTGCCGCGGCTACAACCACCTGCCCTGGCGCATGTTGCTGGTACGGGACATGGACAACCTGCTGGTGGCGGGGCGCTGCGCATCGATGACGCATGGGGGCCAGTCGGCGGCGCGGGTGTCGGGCGGCTGTTTCGTCATGGGCCAGGCGGCCGGCACGGCGGCAGCCATGGCCGTGGATGCCGGCGTGGCGGCGCGCGCGCTCGACGTCCGCGCGCTGCAGGCCCGGCTGCGGACCGATGGGGCGTGGCTGGGCGACGGCAGCGACTGACCCTGCCGCCACGGCGCATGCACGCGACCGGCGCAGCCGACAGCTGCAGCGTCGACGATGCCACGGCCGCTGCCGGTGACCCGGGTCGTCGCCGTGAGGCGATGCCATCGGGGAAATCCCCCATATCCTGTGGGCTCGATGCGACAGTGCGCGGGAATGTGCTCCAGCCATACGCCGCAAATCGCGGTCTGCCTGATCTTTGTCACTAAACTGTTTGCAATGCCGTTTACAGACATGTAACACCGCTCCAGCCAGGCGAGAGCAGGGTCCGTCACCTGTCGGGACCTGAGTCGGTGTCAACGAGGGAACTGCCCATTGCCCAACGCTGCATCCTGCCGATCGAACTGGCCCAACGCGCTGCTGACCCGGCTGGTGCGCATGACCGGCGGCGCGGCCGGCCTGGGCACGGCCTTGCTGATGCTGGTGTCCGGCCCGCAGGCGCTGGCCCAGAGCCAGGTATCCCAGGGGCAGACGATCTACCAGGCGGCCAATGGACATGGCCTGAGCTACGACCCGGGCAGCTGCGCATCCTGTCACTTTGCGAACGCGGCGCCCAACCAGACCCAGACGGACGGCGCCGGGTCCAACCACATCCTGGCCGCGAACAACCGCCAGCGCATCCTCGATGCGTTCGCGGCCGGCGGCGTAATGACCAATTACCTGGGCACGACGGCGCTCAACCCGTCCAATGCCGCGGTGATGGATCGTGCCTTCAAGCTGGCCTTGTACATCGGCCAGTACCGGGCGCCGGTGTTCAAGACCGCGGCCAGCGGCGCCTGCACCAACCCTTCGCTGGCCATGGCCGCGCGCTCGGGCGCTGCGTCGGTGCAGGACATCTACCCCTGCCTGGCTGACGACGGTTCCGGCGGCGCGGCGCAGGACAGCGGCGGCCTGCTCATCTCCGGCCAGGTCAATGCACCCACGGTCACGGCGGCCCAGGTGAGCGGCACGGCCACGGTGGCCTACAACATCAGCTACACCTCGGCGGCCGGCTACACCGGCGCGGCCTCGTTCAACGTGGCGGTCGTCAACCCGGCCGCGCCGGGCGGCGTCAGCAAGAGCGTGGCGGTCACGGTCTATGGCGTGACCAGCGGCACCAGCGCCACCGGCGTGGTCGGCGGCACATACAACGCCGGCTCGCCGCTGTACACCATCACCTCGAACGACCCGTCGGCGACCTTCAGCGCCACGCTGGTGTCGCCGTCCGCCGCGTTGTCCAGCCTGGGCCTGAGCGTGGATGCCAACGGCCGCGTGATCGGCACCTTGTCGGGCACGCCCGGCACGTACACGATGCGGGTGCAGGCCAACATCAGCGCGGCCACGGTGGGCGCGGCCAACGCCGGCGCCGTGACCCGCGACGTGACCCTGGTCGTGGGCGGCATCACCAGCGCCGCCGTCGTCAACTACACCCAGGACCAGGCGGTCACGCCCTACCAGATCACGTCCAACCTGGCGATCACGCCGAACAGCTACACGCTGGCCAACGTCCCGCCGGGCATGAGCTTCAGCACCAGCACCGGCCAGCTCAGCGGGACGCCGACCTTCCAGGGCACCACCAATACGTCCATCGGTGCCGGCACGTCCGCCGGGCCGATCAGCCAGTCGCTGCAGATCAACGTCGCGTCTGCAGGGCCTCCGGTACTGACCAGCAACCTTCCGGCCGCGCCCACCGCCATGGGCACGGTCAACAGTTCGGTCAACGGCGCCTCCTATGCGTTGTCCGCAACCCGTCCGCCATTGGGCAGCTACGTCCTGGTCGGGGCCAACCCGCTGCCCACTGGCCTGACGCTCAATGCGACGAGCGGTGCCATCACCGGCACGCCGAGCGTCAGCGGAGACTTCCCGGTCAGCTTCCGGACCAGCAATGCCGCCGGCAACAGCAACCAGCTCGACATCACGCTGCGCGTCCATCCGAATGCCGTGCCGGTAATCAGCAGTGCGACCACCGCGACGGCCAACGCCAATCAGGCCTTCGCCGGCTACCAGATCGTGGCCAGCAATCCGGTCATCCTCGGTTATGCCGTGGTTGCGCCGTCGACCCTGCCGCCGGGCCTGACGCTCGACACCTCGACCGGCCTCGTCACCGGCACGCCCACCTCGAGCGGCAGCTTCGCAACCGACCTGCGCGCCAGCAATGCGGCCGGCGACAGCCCACCGCACACGGTGACCTTCACCATCGTCCCGACCACGGTACCGGCGGTCACGGTGCCCTTGCTGGCGTCGCCGGCGGTGACCGGAACCGTCGGCTCGCCGATCACGCCGATCCAGATATCGGCCACGAACCCCGCCATCCTGTCCTTCGGGGCGACCGGCCTGCCCGCCGGCCTGACGGTCAACGGGACCGGCCAGATCGTCGGCACACCGACGCAAAGCGGAGATTTCACCGTCACGGCCAGCGCAACCAACGCATCGGGAACCGGCTCGGCAGCACCCGTGACCATCCGCATCAGTCCGAGCACCGTGCCCGCGATCACCAGCGCATCCAGCGTGAGCTTCAACGTGAACGCGGCCCCCGGCACCGTGTACCAGATCACCGCCACCCAACCGGTGCTCACGGCGTTCGCGGTGGTGCCGCCCTCGACCTTGCCACCCGGACTGACACTCAACACCACGAGCGGCGCGATCACCGGTTCGGCCACCAGCAGCGGTTCATTTTCGACGCTGCTCAGCGCCAGCAACGCGGCCGGCACCAGCGCGGCGTTCACGCTGGCGTTCAACATCCAGCCGGTCGCCGTGCCCGTGGTCAGTGCCCCCCTGCAGCCGGCCCCGCTGGTGACCGGCACCGTCGGCACGCCGATTGCGCCGATCCAGATCAGCGCCGCCCATCCGGTCATCTCGTCCTACGGCGCGACCGGACTGCCCGCGGGCCTGTCGGTCAACGGCAGCGGCCAGATCGTCGGCACGCCATCGGTCAGCGGCGACTTCGCCGTCAGCGTCAGCGCAACCAACGTGGTGGGCACCGGAACCAGCGCCGCCCCGGTGACGATCCGGATCAATCCGAACTCCGCGCCCGTGATCACCAGCGCCGCGACCGCCAGCGGAACGACCGGCACGGCCTTTGCCGGTTACCAGATCACGGCGAGCAACGGACCGATCGTTTCTTATGCCGTCGTCGCGCCCAGCCAGTTGCCGGCCGGCCTGAGCCTGAACACGACCACGGGCCAGGTCAGTGGCACGCCGGGCGCCAGCGGTACCGTACAGACCCGGTTCAGCGCCAGCAACGTCTCGGGCGCCAGTGCGCCGTTCACGGTGACCTTTACCATCAACCCGAGCGACGTGCCGGTCATCACCAGCCCGACCTTTGCCGCACTGGCGGCCGGTGTGCCGATCACGCCGATCCAGATCGCCGCCACCCATCCGGCGGTACTGGAATACACGGCCAGCAACCTGCCCCCCGGCCTGGTGCTCGACGCGGTCGCCGGCACGATCACCGGCACGCCGACGACGCCGGGCAGCTATTCGGTGCTGCTGGGTGCGCGCAACGTGGTCGGCACCGGCAGCCTCACCGTGCCGTTCAACGTCGGCATACCGGTGCCCGGCAGTTGCACGATGTCGGTGCCGCTGAACACACCCACGACACTGGACCTGGCCGGCTGCCTGTTCGCCGGGTTCTCGCCGACCGGCGTGACCATCCTGGCAACGCCGGCCCATGGCACGGCCGTGGCCTCCGGCACGCGCGTGACCTATACGCCGGTGAACAACTATTTCGGTGCGGACAGCTTCACGTTCGTCGGCACCGGTCTGGGCGGCACCTCGCCGCAAGGCACGGTGACCGTGACCGTCACCGGACGGCCCGATCCGATGCAGGACCCGGTCGTGGCGCGGGTCCTGTCCGCGCAAACCGAAGCCGCGCAGCGTTTTGCCGGCGCACAGATCGCCAACTTCCAGCGCCGCATGGAATCGCTGCACCGCCCGCCCGGCGGCGCGGGACAGGGCGCAATCGGGCTGCAGAGCCCGGCACCGGCCGCTGGCGGATTCGCCGCCGCCGCAACAGGCCATGCGACCTCCGGCGCCAGCCAGCCGGCCGTTCCGCCGCGCCTGGCCCCGACAGCAGGGGCAGACGGCAGCATCGATCCGCGCACGCCCGGCGCCATCACCAGCCTGGCGGCCAACCACGCGCCCGCCGTCGCAACCGAATCCGACGTGATCAACGCGCTCGGTGCCGGGCTCGGCATCCAGTCGATGCCGCTGGCCCAGAGCGTGCTGTCGCTGGTACGCAACCGCTCGGTGAATCTGGCGGGCGTCGGTTCCGGACTGGGGCTCAATGCCACGACGCAGAACCCGGCCAGCACCCAATACTGGATCGAGGGCGTGGCCAGCTTCGGCACACGCGATGCGACCGGCACCGTCAGTGGATCCGAGTTCAGCTCCGATGGCATCACGGTCGGCATGGACCGTCGCTACAGCGACTCGCTGGCCCTGGGCATGGGCCTGGGATATGCGCGCGACAAGACGCTGATCGGCAACGACGGGTCGGTGAACCGCTCCAAGGGGTATTCGGTGGCGGTCTACGGCAGCTACCAGCCGCAGCCCGACACCTACATCGACGCGATGCTGGGCGTGGCCTCGCTGGACTTCACCACGCGCCGGTTCGTCGCGCCGGCCAACGACTTCGCGATCGGGAGGCGCAGCGGAACGCAGTGGTTCGGTTCCATCACCGGCGGCTACGAATACCGCGACGGCAATACGCTGCTGTCGCCGTATGGCCGACTCGATTTCGCCGTGGACCGGCTGGGCAGCAGTACCGAACATGGCGCCGGCGCCTATGCACTGACCTATTTCAGCCAGACGAACACCTCGTTGCAAGGGGTCCTCGGTCTGCGCGCCGAGTCCATCCATGCCGCGCGATTCGGTTATGTGGTGCCGCGGCTGCGCGCCGAGTATCGCCATGAATTCCGGCGTGCCGGCCAGGCGTACATCGCGTATGCCGACCAGGTCGGCGGCGCGCGCTTCGCCCAGGCCCCGGCGGGAGGGCCGCGCGACTCGATCGCGCTGGGCCTGGGCAGCGACTTCATCCTGCGCGACGGCCTGACGCTGTCAATCGAATACCAGCTCAGCCACTCGTTCTCCAATGCCTCCACGCATGCCTTGCGCCTGCGCCTGAGCAAGGACTTCGACGTGCGCGGACTGCCGCGGCTGCTGTCCCAGGACCCTGAGGCGGCGCACGACGAACCGATCAACGTGCAACTGGAAGGCGGCGCGCTCTACGACGACAACGTGACACGGGCCAAGGCGGGCCCGGATCGCCGTGGCGACCACGCGTACGCGCTCAACGTCAGCAAGTCCATCGCGCAGCCGCTGTCGGCCAACTCCCGCGTGCTGATGATCGGCACGCTGGGCGGCGAGAAATTCCGTCGCTTCAACGGCCTGAGCCGGCTGGCCGCCACGGCCGAGGCCGAGTACCAGTACCGGGCCTCGTCGGAGTTCGACGAGCCGACCCTGGGCGCCTTTGCCCGCCTGAGCGCCGAGGGTTTCGAGTCCGAACTGCGCGACGGTTATCGTCTCAGTGTCGGCCTGTCCTATCGCCAGCCGCTGACCGACCGCATCCATGTGTTCGCCGCGTTGTCGCACAACCAGCGCCATGCCAGCAGCCGGGTCTTCAGCACGCGCGACAACTCCATCCGCGGCAATGTCGACTACACGCTGAGCGACACCGAAATCCTCTACCTGGGCGCCGAGTACCGCAAGGGCGACATCGTTTCGACCGGCCGCTCGTCGCTGGAGAATGCCACGGTCGCGGACGTGCTGGTCCAGGACGATGCCTACCCCGGCGGACAGTTCTTCAGCTACCGGTTCCGCGGCAGCACGGTGCTGCTGACCGCGGGCTACAACCTGGCGCTGGGTCCGCGCGATTCCATCGACTTTTCGTGGCGACATATCCGTTCGACGCCGGGCCTGCGGCCGAGCTGGGTGACGTCGCCGCGCAGCTATACCGCCAACCAGTTGTCGGCGGTGTACCTGATGCGGTTCTAGGAAGATGACGATGGAACGACACATGACACGATGGACGCGTTTCGGAGGCCTGCTGGTCACTGCGGCCCTGCTGGCGGCCTGCGGCGGCGGTGGCGGCGGCAGCAGTTCCACGGGCGACGTGCAGACGGCGGTGCGCGGCGCGGCCCAGGCCACCGGGCTGGACCGTTTCCTGCTCTACCCCAATCCGATCGTGCGTACCGACGGGCAATTCGAGGTCGGCATCAAGGCGTATGCCGATGCGTATTACGAGGCCATCGACCCGACCAACGCCAAGGACACGCTGGCGAAATGGAAGGCGGCCAACAACATCGGCGTGACCACCGGCGGGCATGTCGAACACACGGTCGTCATCGGCGACCAGCGTGACCTCGGTTACGGACGGCGCATGACGGCCCACCAGAATCCCGATGGCAGCATGGCTTTCGTGGTCGAGAACTACCTGGTCGGTGCCTACGGTGGCTACACGCCGCTGAACCTGGAGGCGGCGATCCAGCGCGTGCCGCAATGGCACCTGGGCACGAACGCCATCGAGTTCAGCCCCGGGCCGGCAGCCGGCACCGGCGGTCGGCCCGCAGACGCGAATTTCGTCAAGTTCTACACCTTCGACCCGGTGACCGGCGCACGGCTGACCACGCTGAGCCTGGACGGTCGTCCGGCCAAGGCCATGCCCACGGTGTGCATCTCGTGCCACGGCGGTCGCGGCGACCCGCTGACGCCGCCCGACGCGGTCAGCGGCAAACCGCTGTTCCCGCTGGTCATGAGCAGTTATTCGCAGCACCGCGGCGATGTCGCCGCCCAGTTGCATCCCTTCGAGCCGGCATCGTTCGACTTTTCGACCATTCCCGGATTCAGCCGGGCGGAGCAGGAGCCGGCGATCAAGGCCATCAACCGCATGGTCCTGTGCTCGCTGCCCTTGCCGGTCGGGACCAACAAGGCCGCGGCGCCGGCCGAGGACCAATGCCGTCGTGTCGCGACACAACACGAGTACCAGGGTGCGGCGGCCACCCACCTCAAGGACATGTACGGGGGCACGGGCCTGCCCAACCCGGCCACCTACGCCACCGACACCTATGTCGAGCCGACCTGGGTCGCGGCGGGCCAGTCGTCGCTGTACCTGAACGTGCAGGCCAACGCCTGCCGGGTCTGCCACCTGCTGCGTGGCACGGGCAACCAGTCCGACATCGATTTCGAGACGTTCCAGAAATTCGATGGTTACAAGACCCGCATCAAGGCCCATGTGGCCGACCGGGGCAACATGCCGCTGGCCAAGCTGATCTACGACAAGTACTGGAGCACGCCAAGCATGTTCCAGACCATGGGCAACTACCTCGTCAGCGACTTGTCGGGCGCAGGTTTTGCGGCCGGGTTCCCGGATGGTGCCGCCATGCCCGGGCGCCCGATCGCCGATCCGGGACCGGACCGCGTGGTGCGCCAGGGCGCGACCAGCCTGTCGGCGGACATGAGCCTGTACGCCACGGCTTTCCAATGGACGCTGCAAGGCGGGCCCGTGGGCGGCGCCGTGCTGGCCAACGCAACCACCGGCAACCCCACCTTCACCGCAACCCAGGACGGCACCTACGTGGTGCAGCTCGTGGCCAGCAATGCGTCCGGCGCGAGCAGTACACCGGCCAGCCTGACCATCGTGGTCGACAACAGCCTGCCGTACGCGCCCTCGGCCCTGCGATTTGCCGACGTCAAGGCGGTGCTGCAGGATGCAGCGCCCGGATCGGGCCTGTGCACGAGTTGCCATCAGCCGGGCGGGGACGGCGCGGTCATACCGCCGATCTGGTACGCCGACTACGACCGATCCGGCACCGGCAACGGGGCGACCAACGACGCCTGGTTCTACACCGAACTGCGTGGGCGCATCAACTTCACCGACATCGTCGCCAGCCCGCTGCTGCGCAAACCATCGAACAACCACCACAACGGCGGCTTGCGCCAGGGTTTCGACGACCGGCTGGTACCGGGGGCCGCCGGCCGGGCCGGCTACGACCTGGTGCTGAACTGGATCCTGAACGGGGCTCCGTACCAATGACGGATGGTCGCCGCGCGCCGCCCGCCCACAGGGCCGGCCGCGCACGACGGACGATGCCAGTGGCGATCCGGCCGGCGAGCTGAACCGCGTCAGTAGGTCCGGCGCGGCCCGGTATAGGTGGGGCCGGAAAACACGAAGGGGGTCTTGCGCCCGACCAGGGTTTCGATCAACGACAGTTCCTGGTCCGTGTGGTTGATGAACGGCGCGTTGCGGATGTTGTTGCCGGCACCGCCGTCGGCCACGATGTACAGCGGTCGGTCGTGGCGCGACGCGGCCACGGTTTCGCGGCTCTGCGGGTCGGAACTGGCCTCGATGTCGGTGACACCGTAGCAGGTGCAGAAATACGTGCGTTCGGGGTCGGCTTCTATGTAGAAACCCGTGCCGCGGATGCCGATGGTCGCGGTGGACGACGTCACCCGCATGGGCGAGTTGCGCGACACCGACAACAACTTGCCGGTGAGCATGCGCAAGCCGCCGATGATGGCCGATGCGATGGAGTTATCCGGCGGCTCGATGAGCAATTTGCTCTCGCTGCGCAGGATCATCGAATGGGTGTTGACGACAAACACGATCTCGCTGTTGGCGCCGGTCTGCACCGTGTCGCCCGGCTTGATACGGGTCTGCAATGTCGCGGTTTCGTCGTTGACGGTGACCTTGCCCGACAAACCGTAGATCGACTGGCCCTCGGGCAACTTGCTGGGTCTGCTGCCGAAGATGCCGAATGTGATGGCCTGGGCCGGTGTCCATGTCGCGCCCAGCAGTCCGGCGGTGAGGGCCTGGACCAGGACTTGGCGCCGGGGATCGTCTATCTCGTCCTTCATGCACTCTCCTGCAGCGGTCCCACGATGACCGCGAGGCACAGCCGTACAACCGGCGGCAGCGCCTGCGCATGCTAACACGCATGCAGGCCGGATCCGCGTACAACTATGTCACGATCCGGGCCCCGGTCCGCACATGAAACGGCATCCCAGCTGAGGGCTGGCGTCGCGGGCTCGCGTCCGCGCGGCCATCGCCATCGGGCGAGTGCGCTTGCCCACGCCATGGCCCGGCAGCACCTGGCGGGGCAACGACGAGGACTGCGTGCGCCTTCGCCCGCCGGGGACGCGTTCATTGACTCTCCAGCCAGCGCCGCTGCGACGCGGCCAGGTGCGTGCGCATGGCCGTCTGTGCCAGCAAGGGATCGCGACTCTCCAGCGCCTGCACGATCTCGCCGTGTTCGCGCAATGCGTCGGCCCAGGTCTGCGCGTTCTCCGAGCGCGACTGCAGCGTTGATGCGATCGGCCCGTGCCGTTCGTCGAACAGCGTGCCGACCAGGCGGCGCAGCACGGCATTGCCGGTCGCCGCCGCGATCGCGACATGGAAACTCCGGTCCAGCGCCACCGGATCCTGGCCGGCGGCCACCGCGTCGCACATGGCCTGGTGCGCGCGGCGCACCGAAGCCAGGGACCGCGCCGTGCGTTGTGCGCATGCCAGCACGATGACGGCGCCTTCGAGCGCGGCACGCGCCTGCATGACCTCGGTCGGACTCTCGCCCAGCGTCGAGGGTGCCGCTGTCGCGCGGCGTGTGTTCTGGCACACGAACAGGCCGGCCCCGGCACGCGCCTCGACGCTGCCCTCGATCTCCAACGCGATCAACGCCTCGCGCACCGACGGACGCGACACACCCAGCTGGGTCGCCAGGTCGCGCTCGGCCGGCAGCCGCTCGCCGGCCGGATAACGGCCGGCATCGATCAGCACACGAATGCGATCGGCGATCTGCTGGTAGAGCCGCCGCTGTTGGCCGGGCGGCGCCGGTCGCCGCTGGATCTGTTCCGGGGTCTGTGTCATGGCTGCTCCTGAATCGGGGGCCCGTGTCGCGGGACAGGCCGATGCGGTGTGGCCCATGCCTTGTGCCACGCCCGGGTATTGCGCCGATGGTAAGGCCAATTTTTGGATTTTGACAAATTGGCCTTACCATCGGCGAGCCGCTGAGCGGCCACGGACCCATCCAACCATCGGGCCCGGGCACACCACCCGGGCCGGCATCTGCACCTTCAGGAGACTTTCATCATGCTCACCGTCGTCTGCGAAACCCCCGGCCAATTGCGTGCCATCGACCGCCCCATGCCCGAACGCGCGCCCCACGAGGTGCTGCTGCGCGTCAAGCGCGTCGGTGTGTGCGGCACCGACCTGCACATCTTCACCGGCGACCAGCCCTACCTCGCCTATCCGCGCGTGATGGGGCACGAACTCTCGGGCATCGTCGAACAGGCGCCGGCGGACAGCCCGCTGCGTGCCGGCGACACGGCCTATGTCATGCCTTACCTGTCCTGCGGCGACTGCGTCGCCTGCCGCCAGGGCAAGACCAATTGCTGCGTCAACATCCAGGTGCTGGGCGTGCATCGCGACGGCGCCTTCACCGAATACCTGGCCGTGCCGCAGCAGTTCGTGCACAAGGCCGAGGGGGTGACGCTGGACCAGGCGGCCATGGTCGAGTTCCTGGCCATCGGTGCGCATGCCGTGCGACGGGCCGCGGTGCGCTCCGGCCAGCGCGTGCTGGTCGTCGGCGCCGGGCCGATCGGCATGGCCGCGATGATCTTTGCGCAGCTGCGCGGTGCCCGGGTGACGGCGCTGGACTCCCGCGCCGACCGGCTGGCCATGTGCAAGACCGCGCTGGGCATCGGATCCACGGTCACGCTGGGCGCGCAGGACCAGGCCGAGCTGGCGGCGATCTCCGACGGCGAGTACTTCGACGTGGTGTTCGACGCCACCGGCAACCCGAAGGCGATGGAGCGCGGCTTCCAGTTCGTCGCGCACGGCGGAACCTATGTGCTGATCTCCATCGTCGGCGCGTCGATCAGTTTTTCCGACCCCGAGTTCCACAAGCGCGAGACCACGCTGCTGGCCAGCCGCAACGCGACCACCGAAGATTTCGAAACCGTGCTCGAGGCCATGCGCAACGGCCGCATTCCGGACCAGGCTCTGAACACCCACAAGCTGTCGCTGGCCGACACGCCAACCGGCTTCAAGGACCTGCTCGACCCGGCACGCGGGGTACTCAAGGCCATCGTCGAATGTTGACCGGAACGGCCCCATGACGAACCGAATCCACCCGATCCTGCAGTT
>CAXBDR010000135.1:0-12019 GCA_963974265.1 uncultured Rhodoferax sp. | reverse complement strand
CCAGCCGATGCCGCGGCCGGGGCGTTGAAGGACTAAAATCCGGCTTCTCGCGCATGCTGGAGCGATCCGCGCCGGCGTGTGCCCGCCCAACAGCCCCTGGACATAAACCATGAAACGCTGTCTTTCCCTTTTTCGCGGCCTGGCCATGGCCCGGTTGCTGCTGCTGGCCGCAGGCATGTGGACCCTGGCCGGCAGCGCCGGTGCGCAGATGGCCGTGCGCCAGTTTCCGCCCGCGGTGCAAAGAGGCATGATGGTCGTGACCGCCCCGCCGGCCGTTGCCATCAACGGCCATGCGATGCGGCTGTCGCCGGGAGCCCGGATCCGCGGCCCGAACAACATGCTGCTGATGTCCGGCGCCCTGGTCGGGCAGCGCTATGCGGTCAACTACCTGCTGGAGCCGCAAGGCCTGGTGCGCGAGGTCTGGATCCTGAGCCAGGCCGAGGTCGACGCCTTGCCCAAGGGCTGGGATGTCGTGACCAACATCCGTTTCGCGTCGGATGCCGACAAGCCCAAGGTCGACGATGGCAAGACGCCGTTCGACCAGCTGCCCAAGTTCCCGAACCAGTAAGTCCGTGCCGGTGAAGGGCGCAGGGTTATCGCGCTGCGGCACCGACGCCCCGGCGCAAGCCATCCGCCGGTCGTGCACACACCGGTGCATCACCACCCGATTCCCGACAGATATTCGACCATGAGCAAGAAAGTCTTCATCAAAACCTTCGGCTGCCAGATGAACGAGTACGACTCGGACAAGATGGTCGACGTCATGCACGCCGCCGAAGGTTACGAGGCCACGACCAACGTCGACGAGGCCGACCTGATCCTGTTCAACACGTGTTCGGTGCGCGAGAAGGCCCAGGAGAAGGTGTTTTCGGACCTGGGCCGGGTCCGGCACCTGAAGAAAAAGGGCGTGCAGATCGGCGTCGGTGGCTGCGTGGCCAGCCAGGAGGGCGAGGCCATCATCGCGCGCGCACCCTTCGTCGACGTGGTGTTCGGGCCGCAGACGCTGCACCGCCTGCCCGACCTGCTGCGCGAACGCCGTGTGCAGGACCGGCCGCAGGTGGACATCCGCTTTCCCGAGATCGAGAAGTTCGATCACCTGCCGCCGGCGCGCGTCGACGGCGCCACCGCCTTCGTCAGCATCATGGAGGGTTGCTCCAAGTACTGCAGCTATTGCGTCGTGCCCTATACCCGTGGCGAAGAAGTGTCGCGGCCGTTCGACGACGTGCTGGTCGAGGTCGCCGGCCTGGCCGACCAGGGCGTGCGCGAAGTCACCTTGCTGGGCCAGAACGTCAATGCCTACCGGGCGGCGATGGGCGACTCCGGCGAGACGGCCGACCTGGCTACCCTGATCGAATACGTGGCCGAGATTCCCGGCATCGCGCGCATCCGCTTCACGACCAGCCATCCGAACGAGTTCACGGCATCGCTGATCGATGTCTACGCGCGCGTGCCGCAACTCGTCAGCCACCTGCACCTGCCGGTGCAACACGGTTCGGACCGCATCCTGATGGCGATGAAGCGCGGCTACACCGCGATGGAATACAAGTCGACGGTGCGCAAGCTGCGGGCGATCCGGCCCGACCTGGCCTTGTCCAGCGACTTCATCGTCGGTTTCCCCGGCGAGACCGACGCCGATTTCGACAAGCTGATGAAGCTGGTCGAAGACGTGGGTTACGACAGCTCGTTCAGCTTCATCTTCAGTCCGCGGCCTGGCACGCCGGCAGCGGCCTTGCACGACGAAACACCCCACGCACTGAAGCTGGCGCGGTTGCAGCGCCTGCAGGCGACATTGGACGAGAACGTCAAACGTATCAGCGCCAGCCGCCTTCATACCGTGCAACGCGTGCTGGTCGAAGGCGCTGCGCGCAGGAATGACGAGCAGCTGTTCGGGCGTACCGAATGCAACCGCGCCGTCGTGTTCGACGGGCCGAAGCGGCTGATCGGGCAGATGGTCGACGTGCGCATCACCGAGGCGCCGCAACGTTCCTTGCGCGGCGAGGTGGTGACGGCCGAAACGGTGGCCTGACCCCGCGTTGACACCGGCCGGCCGGCGATGTGCCCGAATCGGACGACGACACGGTGATGCACGACGCAGGCGGCGATCGGCGATCGGATCCGTGGAAGATGATCGGCCGGTGGCTGCTGGGGCGCGATCGCCAGCAGCGCGACGACATGCAGTTCACGCTGATCGCCTTCGGGGTCTATGCGTTCAGCCTGCTGGTCCAGTGGAAGACCGTCGTCGACGGCGTCGTCAGTCCAGCCGCGGCCACGACGCTGGCGCTGGTCATCGGCACTTGCCAGCTGAGTTTCCTGGTGCTGATTCGCAGCGGCCTGACCCGACACCTGCAGGACTCCGGCCTGGTGCTGGTGCAGATCGTGGTCGGCATCCTGCTGATCGCCTGGGCCTATGTGATCAACGCGCATGTGAACGGCATGTTGCTGATGCTCGTGGCGCTGGTGCTCAGCTACAGCGCGTTGAGCCTGAGTCCGCGCGCCTGCCTGGGCATCGGCGGTTTTGCGGTGCTGGTCTTTGCCGTCGTCATCGTGGTCGCGACCCAGGTGGCGCCCCGGACGTTTCCGCCGGAGAAGGAATACATCCATCTTGCGTTTCTGGCCGTGGTGCTGCCGACCTTGTCGTATATCGGCAGCCGGGTCAGCCGCATGCGGCTGCAACTGAAGCGGCAGCGACGCGAGTTGCGGGCGTCGCTGGAGTCGATCGAGCAGATCGCCACCCGAGACGAACTGACCGGCCTGCGCAACCGCCGCTTCGTCAACGAGTGGTTGCGCCTGCAGCTGGCCCAGAGCCGGCGGCTCGATGTCGTGGTCTGCATCGCATTGCTCGACATCGACCATTTCAAGCGGGTCAACGATGTCTGCGGACATGCCGTCGGAGACCGGGTCTTGCAGGAATTCGCCTCCATCGCCATGGGCGTCGTGCGCGAGGGTGAAGTCTTCGCGCGCTGGGGCGGCGAGGAGTTCCTGTGGGTCATGGTCGGGAAGAATCCGAACAGCGCGATCCATGCGGTCGACCGGCTGCGCGCGCTGGTCAGCCAATCCGCGTGCTGGGCGACGCAACCCGGCTGGCCGGTGTCGTTTTCGGCCGGCGTGGCGCCACTCGATCCCCGCGAAGGCATCGAACAGGCCTTGCGTCAGGCGGACGACGCCTTGTACCGGGCCAAGGTCGGCGGCAGGGCGCAAACGCTGGTGCACTGAAGCACGCCGCGCCACGCTTTGCCGGTGCCGGGAACTGCAGCGGCGCAGCATCGGTTCGCCGCAGTCGTTCATCGGTGTGTCATATGCGCTCACTAAAGTCCACCCGCCGGCCAGTCGCGTGTCGACGCGGCACCTGCACCCCTGATGTTCACCATTCTTGAAAGCACGCATGACGTCTTCTATCTCCCGCCGCCTGAGCCGTGTCGCACTGGCTGCCACGATGACCCTGTCGGCCACCTGGGCCCTGTCCGAACCGCTGGCGACCCTGTATGGGCAAACGCCCATCGTCATCGCGCACCGCGGTGCGTCCGGCTACCTGGCCGAACACACCCTGGGAGGGTACGAGCTGGCCGTGAAGATGGGTGTCGACTACATCGAACCCGATCTGCAACTGACCAAGGACGGCCATCTGGTGGCGATGCACGACGCCACCCTGACCCGCACGACCAATGTCCGCAGCCTGTTCGCGCCCCGCAATGGCAGCTACCGGGTATCGGACTTCACATTGGCCGAAGTCAAGACGCTGACGGTGGTTCCGGTCGGCACGGCGGCTACGACCTACCCAGGGTTCACGCCAGGGTCGGCGGACCCGTTCCGTATTCCGACCTTTGATGAAGTGATCGATCTGGCGCAACAGCTCAGTGCCAGCACCGGCCGTGAGATCGGCATCTATCCCGAAGCCAAGCAGGCCGATCCGGCGATGGAGGACAAGATTCTGGCGACCCTGATCGCCCGGGGTTACACGTCGAGCAGCAAAGTGTTCATACAGTCCTTCAGCGTGGCCACGATCAAGAGCCTGCACGACAAGCAGACCGCGCTGGGGCTGGACTTTCAGCTCGTGGTGCTGGGCTCGACGACGGCCATCCTGAACACGGGTCTGGACGCCATCAACGCTTTTGCCGACGGGGTGGGCGTGTCGATCCGGGGCAGCAACATGGAGGCCTTCATCGGCAATGCCCACGCCGCCGGCCTGCTGGTGCACGGATACACGTTCGCCGAGGATGAGCCCGTGGCCGCGTTCGCGCAATACGACCAGTTCTTCCGCTGGGGCATGGACGGCGTGTTCTCGAATTATCCCGATCTGGCCGTACAGGCGCGCGATGAATTGGTTGCGGCCCAGGTGCCGGAGCCAGCCAGCGCCTGGCTGGTGCTGCTCGGCCTGGGCGGGGTGGCGGCGCTTGGCGGACGGCGTCGGTCGGCGCCTCCGGCGCGCCAGGACGGGCTGCTGCCCGCGGCGTGACCGGCATTGGCGCGGCGTTGCCGCGCCAGGGGCTTCTCAGAAGGGCATCTTCGGCATGCCCTTCATGCCGCCCAGGCGTTTCATCATCTTCATCATGCCGCCGCCCTTCATCTTCTTCATCATGTCCTGCATCTGCTCGAATTCCTTGAGCATGCGGTTGACTTCCTGCACCTGGACGCCGGCGCCCAGCGCGATGCGGCGCTTGCGGGTGGCCTTGATGAGGTCGGGCTTGCGGCGTTCGAGCGGCGTCATGCTGTGGATGATGCCTTCCTTGCGCCGGATGTCCTTTTCGGCCCGGTTCATGTCGACCTGACCGGCCTTGGCGGCCATGGCCGCCGGCAGCTTGTCCATCAGGCTGGACAGGCCGCCCATCTGCTTCATCTGCTGGATCTGCCCGAGGAAGTCGTTGAGGTCGAATCCGGCACCACTCTTGACCTTGGCCGCCAGCTTCTGCGCCGCCTGCATGTCCACGCCGGAGCTGACCTGCTCGACCAGCGCGACGATGTCGCCCATGCCCAGGATGCGGCCGGCATGGCGCTGGGCGTCGAACACCTCCAGGCCATCGATCTTCTCGCTGGTGCCGGCGAACTTGATCGGCGCGCCGGTGACATGGCGCGCCGACAAGGCCGCGCCGCCGCGCGAGTCGCCGTCGGTCTTGGTCAGGATGATGCCGGTCAGCGGCAGCGCCTGCTTGAACGCGGCCGCGACGTTGACCGCATCCTGGCCCTGCATCGCATCGACGACGAACAGCGTCTCGACCGGCTTGAGCACCTGGTGCAGGTCCCGGATCTCGGCCATCAACACTTCGTCGATCGCCAGTCGCCCGGCGGTGTCGACCAGCAACACGTCGAAATAATGCTTGCGGGCATAGTCCAGTGCCGCGCGGGCGATGTCGACCGGCTTCTGGTCCGCCGTACTGGGGAACCATTCGGCGCCGGCCTGCGCCGTGACGGTCTTGAGCTGTTCGATGGCAGCCGGTCGATACACGTCGCCCGAGACGGTCAGCACTTTCTTCTTGCGCTTGTCGATCAGGTGGCGCGCCAGCTTGGCGGTGCTGGTCGTCTTGCCCGAACCTTGCAGGCCCGCCATCAGGATGACCACCGGCGGCTGCGCCACCAGGTTGATGTCGCTGACACCTTCGCCCATGGTGGCGGCGAGTTCCTTGTTGACGATGCCCACCAGGGCCTGGCCGGGAGACAGCGAACCCAGCACCTCCTGTCCCAGTGCCTTCTCCTTGACGCGGGCGATGAAGTCGCGCACCACCGGCAGGGCAACGTCGGCTTCGAGCAGGGCCATGCGCACCTCGCGCAGCATGTCGGTGACGTTGGATTCGGTGATGCGAGCCTGGCCACGCATCTCCTTGACCAGGCGGGACAGTTTTTCGGAAAGCGAGGAGGCCATGATGGTTCGATCGATGGGTGCACGCGATTGCCGCGTCGGGCGCGCGATTGCACGGGTTTGCAGCATGCGAAACGCTAAACTGTACCCATGATTCTAGCCAGTGGCTCCTTGTCGAACCATGTCCTTGCCTGGACCGTGGCCGGCATCTACCTGATGCCGGCACTGCTGCCGCGCATGGCCCTGGGCCCGGCCCGGCTGCTGGTGATGCTGGCCCTGCTGATGCACGCCGTGCTGCTGGGCGTCGGATTGCTGGGCGGCGCGCCACGTTTCGGCTTCGCACCCGCCTTGTCCATCACCGTGTGGCTGGTCGGTTGCGTCTATGCGGTCGAAAGCCAGTTCTACCCGCAGTTGCGGATCCGCCGTGTCATGTGTGTGCTGGCCGCCCTGTCGGTGCTGATGCCGCTGGCGTTTCCGGGTGCGGCGCTGCATCCGACCGCGTCGGTCTGGTTGCCCTTGCACCTGGCGCTCGGTGTGGCCTGCTACGGCCTGTTCGGCGCGGCGGTCGTCCATGCCTGGTTGATGGGGCGAGCGGAAACGCGCATGCGCCATGCGTCCGAGACTGACAGTGGCGTGCCCTTGCTCACGCTCGAGCGACTGACCTTCCGCTTTGTCGGCGCGGGCTTCGTGTTGCTGACCGCGACCCTGGGTGCCGGCTTGCTGTTCGGCGAGGCGCTGTACGGCCCTGGCAAGGCGCTGCGCCTGGACCACAAGACCGTGTTTTCGGTGCTGTCCTGGCTGACGTTCGCGGCATTGTTGCTGGGCCGGGCCCGCTACGGCTGGCGTGGCCGGCGCGCGGTGCGGGTGCTGTATGCGGGCACCGGCCTGTTGTTCCTGGCTTATGTCGGTTCGCGGTTCGTGATGGAAGTCTTTCTGGGGCGCATGGCATGAAGTACCTGCTGGTCTTGGTCGTCGTGATGGTCGCCGTCTGGATCTGGCGATCGAACCGGGCCGAGGAAAGGTCTGAATCGGAAAGATCCGCGTCGCGCCGCTCCCGACCGCGCAAGGAGGAGACCGCCGTGGACATGGTCGGCTGCGACGTGTGCGGCCTGCATTGCCCACGCCAGGACGTGGTCGTGGGTCGCAGGGGCATGTACTGCTGCGACCAGCACCGGAACCAGGCCGAGCAGGCCTGAGCGCGCGCCATGTCCGGCTCGGCGCAGCAACCCTGGCTGGACCTGCGGCTGGGCCTGTACGGCGGCGCCATGCCGGCGGACGGGCCGGACGAGTTCGCGCGCTTGTGGCGGGGCTTCATGACGGCGCGGGTGACGCTGGGGCTGGTGCTGCTGGCGCTGCAGACCACCTTGTATGCGCTGGGACAGGCGACCGACCTGTTGCTGATCCTGGTCTGTGGTGCCTACCTGGCCGCCACGCTGGCCACCCGGATGGCAGGCACGGCCCGGCGCCTGAGCGCAAGCATAGGCCTGCGCGGGCTGTCGATCATCGGAGTCGACGTGGTCACGTTCGCGCTGCTGCAATATGTGCAGGGCCAGTCCGGTATCAACTACTCGCCCTTGCTTGCGTTGCCGGTGCTGCTGGCGGCGGTGCTGGGTTCGTTGCCACTGGCGCTGGGTACCGCGGCCGGTGCCACCTTGTTGTTGCTGGGCCAGGCCAGCCTGTCCGGCCTGCGTCCCGACGTGGACGCGGCGCCCCTGGTGGCGCAGTCGGCGCTGACCGGCGTCGGGTATTTCGTCATCGCCGTCCTGGCCAGCCAGATGTCGGCGCGCCTGGCGACCGAAGAGCAACGCTCGTTGCGCAGCCAGATGCTGGCGCGCGTGCAGCGCAAGGTCAACAGCCTGGTGATCGAGTCCATGACCGACGGGGTGCTGGTCGTCGACGCCCAGGACATGGTGCTGGCGGCCAATCCGGCGGCCTCCAAGTTGCTGGGACGCGAACTCATGCAGGCGCAGGTCCCGTTTTCGCTGGCCCAGGAGCCGGCCTGGCAGCAACTCGCGCAGCTCAACCAGCGCAGTTTTTCCGGCGCACCGTCACAAGGCGACAGCATCCGGCTGGCCTTGCCGGGCATCGGCCCGCAATACACCCATGTCCGCACCCGTATCGCGGCCAGCGATGACGACGCCCAGGAGCGGCTGTGCGTGATGTTCGTGCAGGACCAGCGCGAAGCCGAGGCGCGCATGCGCACCGAGAAACTGGTCAGCATGGGCCGGATGTCGGCCGCGGTCGCACACGAGATCCGCAACCCGCTGGCAGCGATCGTGCAGGCCAATGCGCTGCTGGACGAGGAGGTCGCGGACCCGCGGCTCAAGTCGCTGATCCGCATGGTGCGCCAGAACGCGAACCGCCTGGAGCGCATCGTCGACGAGGTGCTCAATATTTCGCGGCTGCACCGCGGCGGCGACGGTTCCGTGCCATCGCGCACCCGGCTCGACGATACGGTGGCCCAGGTCTGCATGGACTGGTCGCAGCACGCGGGTCGCAACGACAGTGTCGCCACGGACCTGCGGGCCGGCGCCGCGGTCGTGGCCTTCGACCCGGAACATCTGCGCCGGGTGCTGGTCAACCTGCTCGACAACGCGCAACGTTATGCGGGCGCGCTCGCGGGTTCGATCCAGGTGCTCACCGGCAACGGGCCGGGCGGACGGGCCACGATGGCGGTATGGAGCGACGGCCCTCCGCTGGAGCCGTCGGTCGAGCGGCATCTGTTCGAGCCGTTCTTCTCGTCCGAGAGCCGCTCGACCGGGCTGGGCTTGTACATCTGCCGCGAGTTGTGCGACGGGCACGGGGCCACGATCGCCTTTGCCCGGACCCGGCGAACGGTCGCCGGGACGCTGGTCGACGGCAACGAGTTCCGGGTCCGGTTCGCGCCGTCGCGGTCTGACAAAATGCAGAGCGAATGACAGAACGACCGTCGTTGCAGGATGTCCATGTGCTCGTCGTCGACGACGAGCCGGACCTGCGCACCCTCTATGAGCTCGCGCTGCTGCGCGAGGGTTACCAGGTGACGGGCGTCGGCGACCTGGCGCAGGCGCGCGGCCTGCTGCAGGCGCAGCGCTTCGACGTCGTCATCACCGACATGCGCCTGCCCGACGGGCTGGGCATCGACCTGCTGCACCAGTTGCGCGACGAGCACCGCAGCGAACGGTGCGTCGTCATCACCGCCTACGGCTCGGCCGACAATGCGGTGGAGTCACTCAAGGCCGGTGCCTTCGACTACCTGACCAAGCCGGTCGACATCCAGCAGTTCCGCGCCGTCATTGCCTCGGCCGTGCAGGGCGCGCGCAACGCGGCCGTTGCCGGCCGGCGCCACAACGCGGGAACGGCGCCGCATCCGCTGCACAACCGGCGCCGCACCGACGCGCCGCCGGCCGTCGGCGAGGCCGCGCTGCAGCGGTTGGTGGGCGAATCGTCGGTGATGCGCCAGGTCAAGGAGCGCGTGGCCAAGGTTGCGCGTTCCATGGCGCCGGTGCTGATCACCGGCGAATCGGGCACGGGCAAGGAACTGGTCGCACGTGCGTTGCACGCCAACAGCCATCGTGCCTCCGGGCCGATGGTGTCGGTCAACTGCAGCGCGATCCCGGAACACCTGCTCGAGGCCGAGTTCTTCGGTTCGCGCAAAGGTTCGTTCACCGGCGCCACGCAGGACCGCGACGGTTTCTTCCAGGCGGCGCGCGGCGGCAGCCTGTTCCTGGACGAGATCGGTGACCTGCCGTTGGCGATGCAGTCCAAGTTGCTGCGTGCGGTGCAGGAGCGCAGCGTGCGCAGCGTGGGTGCCACCCAGGAGGAACCTGTCGACGTGCGCATCATCAGTGCCACGCACCGCGACCTGGCCGCCGACGTGCAGAGCGGTCGCTTCCGGCAGGACCTGTATTACCGGCTCAATGTCATCGACATCACGATTCCGCCGCTGCGCGAACGGCTCGACGACCTGCCGGCCCTGTGTGCCAGCCTGCTCCAGCGGATTGCGACCGAATCCGGCATGCCGGTGCCGCCCCTGTCGCCGGCCGTGCTCGAGCAGATCCGCCAGGCTCCGCTCAAGGGCAATGTGCGCGAACTCGAGAACCTGCTGCACCGGGCGGTTGCGCTCGGCGACGGAAACGACCTGCAGGTCGCCAACTTGAACGAGCAGACCATGCCGGCGGCGTTGATGCCCGACATGCCGCCACCCGCGACCGCGCCGGCCGCCGATGGCGCGTCGCGCGAGCCGGTGGTTGCGCCATCGCCGTCGTCGCCGGTCGTGATACCCGACAACCTGCAGGACCATCTGGATCGCCAGGAGCGCGAGATCCTGGTGCAGGCCTTGCGCGAGACCGGCTTCAATCGCACGGCGGCCGCGGCGCGCCTGGGCCTGAGCCTGAGGCAGATCCGCTACCGGATCGCGCGGCTGCAGATCGACGAGCCAGTGGATTCCGAGCGTGGCGATGACGAACGTTGACACGCATGCGCCCGCCGCCTTGTGGGATGGCGGCTGGTACCGGTATGCGCGGCGCCTGCCATCACCCAATTGCGGTGCCCGTCCGGCCGACAGCGTGGTCGACCTGGTCGTGCTGCATTCGATCAGCCTGCCGCCGGGCCAATACGGTGGCGAGGCCGTTCGACAACTGTTCACCAATACGCTGGACTGGGACGCGCACCCCTATTACCAGGGCATTCGCGGCCTGAAGGTCTCGGCCCACTTCTTCGTGGAGCGTTGCGGTGCCTTGTGGCAGTTCGTCAGCTGCGACGCGCGGGCCTGGCACGCGGGCGAGTCCTGCTACCGCGGCCGGGACAACTGCAACGACGACTCGGTGGGCATCGAGCTCGAAGGGCTCGAGGGCGAGCGTTTCGAGCCGGCCCAATACGAGACCGTGGCGGCCGTGTGCGCGGCGCTCGCGGCGCATTATCCGATTGCCCATGTGGCGGGCCATGAGCATGTCGCCCCGGGACGCAAGTTCGACCCGGGGCAGGGGTTCGACTGGGGCGAATTGCGGTCGTCGCTGGCCTGGCCTGCAGCTTTTTTCCCACCGGAAAATGTAAAAGTCTGACCCTCGCCGGACGGCGCGCATGCGCGTTGGGTGCGAGGCGAAATTCGCGGGTGGCCCAATGCATCGTCAAGCGCGATGCGGACGGCAGGGGCAAAATCGGCGGAGAGCCGCATGCAGACAAGGTTTCGATGCCGGCTTCGCATGCTGCAAGGCTTCGCGGGGAGGCCGTGGCGGCGCCATGCCGGCATGGCCGGCGCCGTGGCGCGGGTGGGCGCGCACCGCCTGCGCCGCCATTCGGCGCGGCGCGCTTGGTACACTACCGGTAGTGGCTTGTCATCGCCATGAGCCCCATATATAGTGTGCGCTGGTTGCATGACGCACTTGCCGCCGTGAGGCGCGAACGAGCCGCCACCAACCCGGAATACTCCGACAAAGACGTTCCCAGAGACGAGGAAAACAATGCAGACTGCCCTGAACGCTCCCGCCCAGAAATCATCCGGCGTGCCGATTCCCCCCCGTACCGATGCCCCGCAACCGCTCAGTGCCTCGGCATTGGCCCAGTTCCAGATCATCCGGCGCAATGGCGCCGTTGTTCCCTTCGAGCCAGCCAAGATCGCCGTGGCGATGATGAAGGCCTTCCTGGCGGTGCACGGCACCCAGGGCGCGGCCTCTGCCAGCGTGCGCGAAGTCGTCGACAGCCTGACGCAGGGGGTGGTGCGTGCGCTGGTGCGTTCGCGCCCGGGTGGTGGCACCTTCCACATCGAGGACGTGCAGGACCACGTGGAACTCGCCCTGATGCGCGGCGGCCATCACGAGATCGCGCGTGCCTATGTGTTGTACCGCGAGAAACGCACGCAGGAGCGTGCGCGTGACAAGGTCGCGGCCGCGCCCGCGGCGCCGCAGCTCCATGCGATCGACAACGGCCAACGCGTGCCGCTGGACATCGGGCGCCTGCAGGAGCTGATCCGCACGGCCTGCGACGGCCTGGGCCCGGACATCCGTTTCGAACCCATCATGGCCGAGACGCTGCGCAACCTGTACGACGGCGTGCCGATGGACGAGGTCTACAAGGCCTCGGTGCTGGCTGCCCGCACCCTGATCGAGAAGGACCCGGACTACACCTACGCCACCGCGCGGCTGCTGTTCCATACCATCGCCAAGGAAGTGCTGGGCCACGACGTGCCGCAGGCCGGGATGGGCGCCGCCTATGTCGAATATTTCCCGCAGTTCGTGCGCAAGGGTGTGG
>CAXBDR010000134.1:0-12022 GCA_963974265.1 uncultured Rhodoferax sp. | reverse complement strand
CGGCGTCGGGCGCATCGCCGCCATCGACGCGTTGGGTCCGTCCGCGGCCCACGGGAAGCGGCTGCACCTGTCCTGCCCGCCCGGATACCTCGATGACGTGGCCGCGGGCGACAGCATCGCCCTCAACGGCGCCTGCATGACGGTCACCAGCTTCGATGCGGCCGCCGGCACGTTCGAAGTCGATGTCTCGGCCGAATCGCTGGACAAGACCGCCGGCCTGGATGCCGTCGGACCGGTCAACCTCGAAAAGGCCTTGCGCGCGCACGACCGGCTGGGAGGCCATATCGTGTCCGGCCATGTCGATGGCGTGGGCGAGGTTGCCGCGCTCGAGCCGGTGGGCGAGAGTTGGCAGCTGCGCATCGCGGTCCCGCGGTCGCTGGCCCGATTCCTCGCCTACAAGGGCTCGATCACCGTCAACGGCGTGAGCCTGACGGTGAACCAGGTCCGGGACACCGCCACCACCTGCGACATCAGCATCAACCTGATACCCCACACCGTGCACAACACCGCCCTGGGTTCGCTCCGACGCGACTCCCGGGTCAATCTGGAGATCGACTTGATCGCTCGTTATGTCGAACGCATGCTTGCCACAGGCGTCACGCCGACCTCCCAGGACCGGCACGCGGCAATGCCCGTCGCGCAAACTTCCGGAGTACCGTCATGAACAGCCGTATTCCCGCCCCCATTTCCTCGATCGAGGACATCGTCGCCGACCTGCGTGCGGGACGCATGGTGATCCTGATCGACGAGGAAGACCGCGAGAACGAGGGCGACCTGATCCTGGCAGCCGACCACGTGAGCGCGCAGGCGATCAATTTCATGGCCCGGTTCGGCCGCGGCCTGATCTGCCTGACACTGACCCGGGAACGCTGCGCCCGGCTGCAATTGCCGCCCATGGCCGCGCGCAATGGCGACAAGAAAGGCACGGCGTTCACGGTGTCCATCGAAGCCGCCGAGGGTGTCTCCACCGGCATCTCCGCGGCTGACCGCGCCCGTACCGTGCAGGCCGCCGTGGCGCGCGACGCCGTGCCCGGCGACCTGGTGCAACCGGGCCACATCTTCCCGCTGCAGGCGGTCGATGGCGGCGTGTTGCTTGCCGGACCTGCAGTTGTTCGCCGCCGAACACGGGCTGAAGATCGGCACCATCGCCAGCCTGATCGAATACCGCAGCCGGGTCGAATCGCTGCTCGACAAGGTCGGCGAGCGTTCCATCGACACCGCCTACGGCACATTCACCGCCCACGCATTCCGCGACAAGCCCGGGCATGGCGTGCACCTGGCCCTGGTGCGCGGCCAGTGGCAGGCCGACGATGTCGTGCCCGTGCGCGTCCACGAACCCTTGTCGGTGCTCGATGCGCTCGAGATCAACCGTGCCATGCACTCCTGGAGCCTGGACGCCTGCCTGGCCCGCATGGCCCAGCTCGACAAAGGTGTCGTGGTGCTGCTCAACTGCGGCGAAAGCGCCGACCAGCTGCTCGCACAGTTCGAGGGCACGGCCCGCGCCAGCCACGGGCCCGAGCGCGGCCGCATGGATTTGCGCACCTACGGCATCGGCGCGCAGATCCTGCGCGAGTGCGGCGTCCACAAGATGGAGCTGATGGGCAATCCGCGTCGCCTGCCGAGCATGGCGGGTTACGGGCTCGAGATCACCGGCTACATCACCCATTGAGATGAAAGACGCCCCCCGTCTGTCCGGCTTCACTTCGTGTAAGCCGGCCGAACCCCCCACTGGGGGGCAGGCCGGCCGCTTCGGAGCGGCCGTGCGCGGCGGCCCCTGGATGGGCCTGCTCCGCGGCCGCTGGACCTTTCATGCCTATTGGGTGGCGCGCAGCGCAATGGAAAACTGACATCCGATCACCGCACACAACATCAGGAAACACCATCGTCATGTTTGGCGCAGACAAGGGAAAACTGGAGTCCTCCGACAAGCGACTCAACGGCAAGAAGCTGCGCATCGCCATCGTGCAGGCGCGCTTCAACGAAGCCATCACGAACGCGCTGGCACAGGCCTGCGAGGACGAACTGCGCCAGTTGGGCGTGGCCGACGACAACATGGTGCGGGTCCAGGTGCCCGGCGCGCTCGAAGTGCCGATGGCCCTGCAGGCACTGGCCGAAACCGCGCAGTACGATGCGCTGATTGCGCTGGGCTGCATCATTCGCGGCGAGACCTACCATTTCGAGCTGGTGGCCAACGAGTCGGGCGCCGGTGTCAGCCGCATCGCACTGGATTACCAGCTGCCGGTGGCCAATGCCATCCTGACGACGGAAAACCTGGAACAGGCGATCGCGCGGCAGACCGACAAGGGCCGCGACGCGGCACGGGTCGCCGTGGAGATGGCCAACCTGATGGAAGATATCGGATGAACGACGACACGATCACGCCCGCGGGCGGACGGCCTCCGCGCCAGGCCCGCACCGGCGTGACCAGTACCGGCGCACGCAAGGCCGGCAGCAAATCGGCGCGAACCCGTTCACGCGAGTTCGCGCTGCAAGGCCTGTACCAGCACCTGATCGGGCGCAACACGCTGGATGACATCGATGCGTTCACGCGCGACCTGGCCGGCTTCAACAAGTGCGACCGCATGCATTTCGACGCCTTGCTGCGCGGCTGCGTGTCGGACGCCGCCGCGCTCGACGCCTTGATCCTGCCGCTGCTGGACCGGCCGATGGCCGAGATCTCGCCGATCGAACACGGAACGATGTGGATCGGTGCCTACGAATTGCAGCACTGCATGGACGTCCCGTGGCGGGTCGTGCTCAACGAATGCATCGAGCTGGCCAAGGAATTCGGCGGCACCGACGGGCATAAATACGTCAACGCCGTGCTCAACGGCATCGCACCCGGGCTGCGCGCCGCCGAGGTGGCCTCCGACCGCGGCCGCAAGGGCTCCGCCGTCTGATGGCAGACCCACTGCGCCTGTCCGGCCGGGCCCGCCGGGTCGAACCTTTCCACGTGATGGAAATGGCCAAGGCCGCGGCCGAGATCGGCCGCTCCGCCGCGGCGAGCGACCGGCCCATGGTCTACCTGAACATCGGCGAGCCCGACTTCACGGCGCCGGCGCTGGTGCAACAGGCGGCCGAACAGGCGATCCGGGACGGCCGTACCCAATACACACCCGCGCTTGGGCTCGAAGCCCTGCGCGAACGCATCAGTGCGTGGTACCGCTCCCGCTTCGGCCTCGCCGTGCCGGCGTCGCGCATCGTCGTCACCGCCGGCGCGTCGGCTGCGCTGCAGCTGGCCTGCCTGGCACTGATCGAAGCCGGTGACGAGATCCTGATGCCCGACCCCTGTTATCCGTGCAACCGCCAGTTCGTCAATGCGGCCGACGGCCGCGCGGTGCTGGTGCCGACCACGGCCGAGCAGCGTTTCCAGCTCAGCGCCGAGACGGTGGCGCAGAACTGGAAGCCAGGCGTGACCCGCGGCGTGTTGCTGGCGTCGCCCTCCAATCCGACCGGCACCTCCATCCATCCGGACGAATTGCGGCGCATCCAGGCGCTGGTGGCCGAACGCGGTGGCGTGACCATCGTCGACGAGATCTACCTGGGCCTGGGCTACGACCCGTTGTTCGGCCACAGCGCGCTGGAGATCGACGACTCGGTGATCAGCATCAACAGCTTCAGCAAGTACTTCAGCATGACCGGTTGGCGCCTGGGCTGGCTGGTCGTGCCCGAGACCCTGGTGCCGGTGATCGAGCGGCTGGCGCAGAACCTGTTCATCTGCCCGAGCACGATTGCACAACACGCGGCGCTGGCCTGTTTCGAAGCCGACAGCATCGCCGAATACGAGCGTCGTCGCCACGCCTTCCAGGCCCGGCGCGACTTCCTGGTCCCGGCACTCGAGTCGGTCGGCTTCGAAGTCCCGGTGCTGCCGGACGGCGCGTTCTATGTCTGGGCCGATTGCACGCAGGCCTGCAAGACGCTGGGCGTGCCCGACAGCTGGGAGCTGGCCTTTGCGCTGATGCGCCAGGCGCACGTGGCGGTCACGCCGGGGCGCGACTTCGGCCACGCGCAGACTGCGCAGTTCATCCGCCTGTCGAGCGCCAGCGCCATGGATCAGCTCGAACTGGCCGTGCAGCGGCTCGGGAGGCTGCTGGCATGATGCCGGTCCTGCGCACCGGTGTCCCACCGGCCGGTGATCCGGTCGCCGGCGCGCAATGACCCGCGCCGATGGCATGGCCACGACCGGCTCCGCCGGCGGCGGACGTGTCTTCCACTGGCCGCTGCGCGTCTACTGGGAAGACACCGATGCCGGCGGCGTCGTGTTCTACGCCAACTACCTGAAATATTTCGAGCGTGCCCGCACCGAATGGTTGCGCGCCAAGGGTTTCGGACAACAGGAACTGCGCGAGAGCACCGGCGGCATGTTCGTCGTCACCGACGCCGCGCTGAAATACCACCGCCCGGCCCGGCTTGACGATCAACTGTTGGTTACCACTTGGATGCAGGAGCACGGCCGCGCCTGCATGACAATCGGCCAGCAGGCCCGGCGCGGAGCCGACGGCGGCGGCGATATCCTCTGCGATGCCACGATCCGGATCGGCTGGGTCTCGGCCGAACTTTTCAAACCCACCCGCATCCCACCTTCGATTGTGAAAGCCCTCTCATGAATCAAGACATGTCGATCCTGCATCTGGTGCTGGGAGCCAGCGTCGTGGTTCAGCTTGTCATGTTGCTGTTGATCGTCGTGTCGGTCGCCAGCTGGGCGGCGATCTTTCGCAAGATGTTCGCCCTCAAGCGCGTGCGCTCGCTCAACGAATCGTTCGAGCGAGACTTCTGGTCCGGCACCAGCCTGAACGACCTGTTTGCGGCCGCCGCCAAGAACGCCCGCCACTGCGGCCCGATGGAACGCATCTTCGCCAGCGGCATGCGCGAGTACCAGAAGTTGCGCGAGCGGCGCATCGCCGACACCGGCAGCCTGATGGACGGCGCCCGCCGCGCGATGCGCGCCAGCTTCCAGCGCGAAATGGACGAGGCCGAGTCCAACCTGTCGTTCCTGGCCTCGGTCGGATCGGTATCGCCCTACGTCGGGTTGTTCGGCACCGTGTGGGGCATCATGCATGCGTTCACCGGCCTGGCCAACCTGCAGCAGGTCACCTTGTCGACGGTGGCGCCGGGCATCGCCGAGGCCCTGGTCGCCACCGCCATCGGCCTGTTCGCGGCGATCCCGGCCGTGGTCGCCTACAACCGCTTCGCCCGCGACATCGACCGCATCGCGATCCGCATGGAGACCTTCATCGAGGAGTTCTCCAACATCCTGCATCGCAACGTGGGTGCGCAGTCCGCATCCGGGCACTGACGACGGAGGTCCTGCACCATGCCCGCAACCATGGGCCGCGGACGCGGCCGGCGCACCATCAACGAGATCAACATGGTGCCGTTCATCGACGTGATGCTGGTGTTGCTGATCATCTTCATGGTCACGGCACCGCTGATCACGCCCAGCGTGGTCGACCTGCCCAGCATCGGCAAGGCCGCCCGCCAGCCGGACCAGGTGCTGGAGGTCGTCATCGACAAGGAAGGCCTTCTCAACCTCAAGACACCCGAAGGCAGCGCCCAGATGGCATTGCGCGAGATCACCAACGCGGTCCGGCAGGCCCAGGCCGATGCCGGCAATCCCGCGGTGGTGATCAGCGCCGACCGGAATGTGAAATATGAGACCGTCGTCACCGTGATGGACGCCTTGCAACGTGCCGGCGCCCAGCGTGTAGGCCTGTCGGTGCAACTGTCCGGAGACGCCGGTCCATGAGCGCGCCGGGCCGTTCCCAAGCGCGAATCGCGCAGCGCGCAGCGCGGAGGGTCGTCCAGTGACCTCGGCGGCGGATCGGCTCGAGTTCGCGCCACCGGCAACCAACGGCCTGGGCCGGTCGCTGGCGCTGGCCGTGCTCGCGCACCTGGTCTTGGTGGCGGCGCTGACACTGGGCGTGCAATGGCGCCGCACGGCGCCCACGGTCGAGGTGCAGGCCGAGTTGTGGTCGGCCGTTCCGCAGGCCGCCTCACCCCGGCAGGTCGAACCACCACCTCCGCCCCCGCCTCCGCCGCCCGCCCCCGAACCTGCGCCGGTCGTGGCACCGCCACCGCCGGTCCCGGTCCCGGCGCTGGACGCGCAGATCGCACTCGAGAAGAAGCGCGAACAGGAGCGGCTGGAGCAGGAAAGACAGCTGGCCGCACAGCAACGCGAACAGGAAAGGCTGGAGCAACTCAAGCGCGAACAGGAAAAGATCGCGCTGGAGAAAAAGCGCGAACAGGAACGCCTCGCGGCACTGGAAAAACAACGCGAGCAGGAGCAGCGCGAGAAGGAAAAACTGGCCGCCGAGAAGAAGAAGCAACAGGAACAGGAAAAGCTGGCGGCCGAGAAGAAGAAACAGCAGGAACAGGAAAAACTGGCCGCCGAGAAGAAGAAACAGCAGGAACAGGAAAAGCTGGCGGCCGAGAAGAAGAAGCGCGAGCAGGAGAAACTGGCGGCCGAGAAGAAAAAGCAGGAGCAACTGCAGGCTCAGAAGGCCAAGGAAGAAGCCGAACGGCTGGAGGCGCAGCGTCAGCGCAACCTGGCGCGCATCGCCGGCCTGGCCGGTGCCACCGGGGCTCCCGGCGCCACCGGCACGGCGCAGAAGGCCAGCGGCGGCTCCAGCAGTTATGGCGGCCGGGTCAGCGCCATGGTCAAGCCCAACATCGTGTTCACCGAGAACGCGCAGGACAACCCCACCGCGCTGGTCGAAGTGCGCGCCGCGCCGGATGGCACCATCGTCGGGCGCAAGCTGCTCAAGAGCAGCGGCAACAAGGCCTGGGACGAGGCCGTGCTCAAGGCCATCGACAAGACCGCGGTGCTGCCGCGCGACATCGACGGCACGGTGCCGCCGGTGCTGGAGATCAATTTCCGCCGCCGCGACTGACGCCGGACCGCCGGCCTACTCGTAGACGATCACCGCCTGCCCCTGGTCCGCCTGGGCACGCCAATGCGCCAGCGCCGCGTCGGTGGGGAAGAACCGCATCGACTCGCCAAGCTGCAGTTCCGCGCGGGCGCCGCCGGATTCGCCCATGCGGGTCACCAGCAGGCGGATGCCCAGGCCACGCACCAGTTCGCCATGCTCGGTCTGCTCGCTGCGCGCCGGGAACTCCTGGAGCAACCGCGCCACGTCGGGCGGTCGGCCATTGACGGCCACGCGCAGGAACTTGCCGAAGCGGCAGCGCGCCTGGTCCAGGTCCCAGATCTGGTTGACGGTGAGCTGCATGCCGCCGGTGAAGCGATCCGGCATCAACTTGCCCATCACGATGATCAGCTGGTCGTCCTTGAGCAGGTCCTTGTGGGCGTTGATCAAGGCTTCGTCGGCTCGCGACTCGATGACGCCGGACTTGTCGTCGAGCTTGAACAAGGCCAGCTTGCCGCGCTGGCCGTTGATGACGCGCAGGTCGTTGACGATGCCGGCCAGCAGCTGCGGTTCGCGGGTGTCGATCAGGTCGTCGATCTGGCGCTTGGCAAAACGGCGCACTTCCAGCGCGACTTCGTCGAACAGATGGCCCGACAGGTAGAAGCCGATGGCGGTCTTCTCCTGCGTCAGCTGCTCCTTGACGCCCCAAGGCGTGGCAGCCACCAGGTCCGGCTCGCGCGCACTCGAGCCATGGTCGTCCGGACCGTCCATGTCGAACAGGCCACCCTGCAAGGCATTGGCCTCGGTCGTGCTGGCAAAATCGAACGCCAGGTCGATCGAGGCCACCAGCGAGGCGCGGTTGCGCTGCAAGGCGTCGAACGCGCCGGCCTTGACGAGCGCCTCCAGGCAGCGCTTGTTGAGCCGGGTCCGGTCGACACGCACGCAGAAATCGAACAGGCTGGTGAAAGGGCCTCCTTCGGCGCGCGCGGCAACAATGGACTCGATCGCCTGTTGCCCCGTGCCCTTGATCGCACCGAGTCCGTAGCGAATCGTCTTGTCGTTGACCGGCTCGAAGCGGTACATGCCCCGGTTCACGTCCGGCGGCTCGAACTCCATGCCCAGCTTGCGCGCGTCCTCGTAGAGCAGGCGCAGCTTGTCGGTGTTGTCCATCTCCACCGTCATGTTGGCGCAGAAGAACTCGGCCGTGTAGTGCACCTTGAGCCAGGCCGTGTGGTAGGCCAGCAGCGAATACGCGGCGGCATGCGACTTGTTGAAGCCGTAGCCGGCGAACTTCTCCATCAGGTCGAAGACCTCATCCGCCTTGGCCTGGTCGATGTTGTTCTTTGCCGCACCGTCGCGGAAGATCTGCCGGTGCTCGGCCATCTCCTCGGCCTTCTTCTTGCCCATGGCCCGGCGCAACATGTCGGCGCCGCCAAGCGAATACCCGCCCAGGATCTGGGCGGTCTGCATCACCTGCTCCTGGTAGACCATGATGCCGTACGTCTCGGACAACATCTCGGCGACCATGGGGTGCGGATATTCGACGACCTCGCGGCCGTGCTTGCGCGCGACGAAGGACGGGATCAGGTCCATCGGGCCCGGGCGGTACAAGGCGTTGAGCGCGATAAGGTCTTCCAGCCGGGTCGGCTTGGCGTCGCGCAACATGCCCTGCATGCCGCGCGATTCGAACTGGAACACGGCCTCCGTGAGCCCGTCGGAAAACAGCTTGTAGACCTTGGCATCGTCCAGCGGCAGGTTCTCGAACGCGAAGTTCTCCTGGCCCTTGTGGCGCTTGCGGATCAGTTCCTTGGCGATCTCCAGGATGGTCAGCGTGGCCAGGCCCAGGAAGTCGAACTTCACCAGGCCGACCGCCTCCACGTCGTCCTTGTCGTATTGGCTGACCGCGGACTCGCTGCCGGGCTGCTGGTACAACGGGCAGAAGTCGGTCAGCTTGCCGGGGGCGATCAACACGCCGCCGGCGTGCATGCCGACGTTGCGCGTCATGCCCTCGAGCTTCTGCGCCAGCGCCACCAGCGTCCTGACGTCTTCCTCCTTCTCGAGACGCTCGGCCAGGATGGGTTCGGCCTTGATCGCGCCGTCGATCGTGATATGGGTTCCCGGCTTGTTCGGGATCAGCTTGCTGATGCCGTCGCAGAAGGTGTAGCTCATGTCCAGCACCCGGCCGACGTCGCGGATCGCCGCACGCGCGGCCATGGTGCCGAAGGTCGCGATCTGGCTGACCGCTTCCTTGCCGTATTTCGACTTCACGTAGTCGATGACCCGGTCGCGGTTGGCCTGGCAGAAGTCGATGTCGAAGTCGGGCATCGACACACGTTCCGGATTCAGGAAACGCTCGAACAGCAGGTTGTACTGCAGGGGATCGAGGTCGGTGATGCCCAGCGCATAGGCCACCAGCGAGCCGGCGCCCGAGCCCCGTCCCGGCCCGACCGGACAGCCGTTGTTCTTGGCCCAGTTGATGACGTCGCCCACGATCAGGAAGTAGCCGGGAAAACCCATCTTCAGGATGGTGGCCATCTCGAACTCGAGCCGCTCGACGTAACGCGGCATCTGTTTCTCGCGTTCGGCCGCAGCCGGGTACAGGTGCGCCATCCGCTGCTGCAGGCCCTCGTGCGACACGTGGCGGAAATAGTCCTCGGGGGACAACTGCCGGCCGTCGACCAGCGGGATCGGAAAATCCGGCAACCGCGGCTTGCCCAGCACCAGCGTCAGGTTGCAGCGCCGCGCGATCTCGGCCGTGTTGGCCAGCGCCGACGGTACGTCGGCGAACAGCTGCTGCATCTGCTCGGTGGACTTGAAATATTGCTCGCGCGTGAAACGGCGCACCCGGCGCGGATTGCCCAGCATCTCGCCATCGGCGATACACACGCGCGCCTCATGCGCCTCGTAATCGTCGGGGGCGGTGAACTGCACCGGATGGGTTGCAACCACCGGCAGTCGCAAACGCGCGGCCAGCTGCACGGCTGCGCTCACATGGCGGCTGTCGTCCGCACGCCCGGCGCGCTGCAGCTCCAGGTACAGGCGGTGCGGGAACACGGCCGCCAGTTGCAGCGCCAGGTCATGGGCGCGTGCCGCATCGTCCTGCAGCAAGGCCTGTCCGATCGCGCCGGCTTGGGCTCCGGACAAGGCGATCAGGCCTTCGGCCAGTTCCTGCAGCCAGGCCCACTTGACCACCGGCGAGGTCCGGCCGGTGTTCTGGGTGAAGGCCCGCGCCAGCAGTTCGCACAGGTTCAGGTAACCGGTGTTGTTCTGCACCAGCACGACCATGCGGGACTGGGCCAGGGGATCCGCACCCAGGCCCTCGAGCACGATCTCGGCACCGATCAGCGGCTTGACACCGGCGCTGCGTGCCGCCTTGTAGAACTTGATCGCGCCGAACAGGCTGTTCAGGTCGGTGATGGCCAGGGCCGGCTGGCCCGCCGCTACGGCAGCCGCGATGCTGTCGTCGATCCGGTTGGTGCCGTCGACGACGGAAAATTCGGTGTGCAGGCGCAAATGGACAAACATGGATTCATTGTAGGTTTGCCCGTTGCGCCCGGCGCCGCACCGACCGCCATCCGGGTCGCTCCGGCCACGGTACGCCACAATACCCGGTTGCCGACGCGGTGGACCGCGCCATCACATCGCTCGAGACCTTATCCGTGACTCCCTGGGAAACCCACAACAACAGTCGCCAGCAGACCGTGCTGTCGATCGCCTGCCTGGCCGTCGGCCTGGCGCTGGTCGCGTTCCTGCATGATTCCGGGCCCGGCGACTCCAATGCCCAGGCCGGCTTCTGGTTCGGCGGGGTCCTGCTGCTGATCGGCATGGCGACGCTGGCGGCGAACGCGCACCAGCGCATCGTGGTGGACCCGCAGATGCGCGAGATCCGCATCGAAACCCGGCGCATTCTGGGCCGGCAATCGCGGCGCATCGCCTTCGACGACGTGCAGGACGTGCAGGTGGCCTATCTGCAAACCCGTTCACACCATGCGATCCGCTACTTCCTGCAACTGCAACTCGAAGGCGGCGAACCCTACGCCCTGTTCGCCCCCGAACGCGTCTACGCCGGCGCCTCCGATCCGGCCGTCGTTGCCGAATGGCGCAGCCGGCTCAATGCCTACCTGAAGCCGCCAGCCCGCTGATTGCCCGAGCAGCGTCAATGCGTCAGGCGGGCGACCTGCTGCGCGATGCGCTCGCCAAACAGGCGCGCGGTCTCCAGGTCGCCGCTGGACATGTCGGCCGCGCTGCCGTCGGATGGCGACTGCGCCATGGCACCGCTGTACGACACCAGGTTGTTGATGTCGCCCCGCGTGGTTGCCTTGGTATTGGCCGGCATCAATCCCTGGCTGACCCACAACATGCCGTGTTGCATGGCCAGCGTGAACAAGGTGTACAAGGTCGAGAGCTTGTCGCCACTGAGGCCGGCACTGTTGGTGAAACCCGCGGCCAGCTTGTCCTTCCAGGCCTGCACATACCAGGGCTTGCTCGACGCGTCGGCAAACTTCTTGAACTGCCAGCTGACATTGCCCATGTAGGTCGGTGAGCCGAAGACGATGGCTCGCGCCTGGGCCAGCAAGTCCCAGCCACCGTCCGGCAGGTTGCCGTCGGCATCGATCTCCAGCAATTCACCGTCGGCGCCATCGGCCACGGCCTGCGCCATGCGCAAGGTATGCCCGTATCCGGAATGGAAAACCACGACGACTTCGCTCATGCCATTGCTCCTTTCCGGCCCCTGGCCGTACAACGGCCACGGCACACCTGCGTGCCGTGGCTGCCCCAGCGTCAGGCTGCGGCGCGACGCGCATCCACGCTCAGTGCGCCGGCACCGAAGGCCGCCAGCACCAGCAGGCCACCGACCACGGCGATGTTCTTGAAGAACATCAGCTGCTGCATCATGACCTGCTCGGCCGGCATGGCCCAGAAATTATGGAACCCCAGGGTGGCCACCAGCGTGAACAAGGCCAACACCAGCGCCGCCCAGCGCGTGCCCCAGCCCAGGATCAGGGCGATGGGCGCAATGATCTCCACGGCGATCGCGATCACGGCGGCCAGTTGGGGCATCGGCAGGCCGGCCGACGCGATATACCCGACCGTGCCATCGAAACCGCCAATCTTGCTCAGCCCGGCGGGCAGGAACAATGCGGCCAGCAGAAGAC
>CAXBDR010000133.1:0-12076 GCA_963974265.1 uncultured Rhodoferax sp. | reverse complement strand
CGATCACGCGCGAGATTGTGCGTGATCTCGGTGAACAGCCCAAGCCTCGCTGGACCCGCCAGCCCAGCATCGCGCCGCGGTTCGACCCGCGCGAGATTCACGGTCTGATCAGTCGCGATCCCAAAATCCCGACCGACACCCGTGAGATCCTGGCGCGTCTTGTCGACGATAGCCGGTTCCAGGAATTCAAGCCGCTGTATGGCGACACATTGCTGACCGGATTTGCGCGGATCCACGGCCACGAGGTCGGCATCCTGGCCAACCAGGGCGTTTTATTCCCGGACAGCGCCAACAAGGCTGCTCACTTCATCGACCTGTGCTGCCAACGTGACATCCCCTTGTTGTTCCTGGCCGATGTCACCGGATTCATGGTGGGGCGCGCGGCCGAACAGGCCGGCATCGCCAAGGCGGGAGCGAAGATGATCACGGCCATGGCCTCCGCGAATGTGCCCAAGTACACCATCATCATCGGCGCCTCTTACGGCGCCGGCTATCTGGCGATGTGTGGGCGGCCATTCAATCCGACCGCGATGTTCGCCTGGCCGAACGCACGTGCCGCGATCATGGGCCCCGAGCAGGCCGCCACCGTGATGGCGCTGGTGCGCCGACAGATCAACAAGACCGAAGGCCGCGATTGGACGCCCGAGGAGGAGGAAGCCTTCAAAGCGCCGGTGCGCAAGACCTACGAAGACTTCCAGCCCGCCGACAACTTTTCGTCCAACCTGTGGGCCGACGGCATCATCGACCCGGTCGAGACCCGCGACGTGATGGGCCTGTTGCTCGACCTGGCGTCGCGCACGGCGGCCAAGCCGACACCTTTTGGCATCTTTCGCTTCTGATATGCAGCATTACGTGCACCTCTTCCATCCGCCGGCAACCCTGATGGTGTGCCATTCCCGCGAGCCGGCGGGGCGCTATTGATATGCAGCGCATACACAAAGTGTTGATCGCCAATCGCGGCGAAATTGCCTGCCGCATCGCGCGCACCTGTCGACGTCTTGGCCTGCAGGTGGCGACGGTGCATTCCAGCGCCGACCGCCAGGCGCGCCATGTGCGAGAGATCGGCGAGTCGGTGGAAATCGGCGGATCCGCGCCATCAGACAGCTATCTTCGCATCGATGCGCTGGTCGCCGCGGCGCTGCGCGTTGGCGCCGATGCGGTACATCCCGGTTACGGCTTCGTCTCCGAAAATCCGGCCTTCGTGCGTGCGCTGGACGCCGCCGGGCTGCTTTTCATCGGTCCCGGCGCCGACACGATGGAACGCCTGGGGGGCAAGGCGCAAGCCAAGCGCGAGGCGGCGCGTCTGGGCGTTCCCGTGATCGCCGGCAGCGCGGGCGGGCTCTCCGACGCGGGCGAGATCGCGCGCCTGGTGCGGTCCTTTCCGTTGCCGGTACTGCTCAAGGCGGTGGCCGGCGGTGGCGGTCGTGGCATGGCGATAGTCGAGACTTTGGACGGGCTCGATGGGCGCATCGAGAGCGCCATGCGCGAGGCGGAGAAATCCTTCGGCAATGGCGAACTGATCATCGAACGTTATCTCCCGCGCGTGCGCCATATCGAGGTCCAGATCGCAGGTGATGGCCGGGGCCATGCGATCCATTTGTTCGAGCGCGAATGCACGCTGCAGCGACGCCACCAGAAGGTGATCGAAGAGGCGCCAAGCGCCGGGTTGCCGGTGGTTTTGCGCGACAGCATGCTGGCCGACGCGGTCAAACTGGCCGCCGGCGTCGACTACCGTGGCCTGGGCACGGTGGAGTTTGTCGTTGCCGGAGATGCGTATTACTTTCTCGAGGTCAATCCGCGGCTGCAAGTCGAGCATCCGGTCACGGAAGAAATAACCGGTCTTGACCTGGTTGAACTGCAATTGCGGATCGCCGACACCGGTCGCCTGCCGTTAGCGCAGGTGGATGTGCGCTGTGTCGGTCACGCGTTCGAGGCACGACTGTGCGCCGAGGATGCGCACGCCAACTTCCTGCCGACGACCGGGCGTCTGGAGCGGGTTGACTTTTCGCGCGCTGCGGTGCGCATCGAGTCGGGTGTGCAAAGCGGCGACGAGATCACGCCCTTCTACGATTCGATGATCGCCAAACTGGTGGCCCGTGGTGACAATCGCGAGTCTGCCCGCATCGCGCTCGCTGCAGGGTTGAGCGACAGCGTGGTGATCGGCTTGACAACCAATCTGTCGTTTCTGCGCGAGTTATTGCAATGGCCCCAGACCATCGATGGGAGTTTCCATACCCGATTGATCGATGAGTCGTTTGCCTTGGGGGCAGCGGTTTCCAGCGTGGCGCCCAAGGCTCCCGACGAGCACGTGGCTGCGGCCGCCCTGTATTGGCTGGCGGCGCAGCGCGCGGTGACTCCTGAACTCGGATGTTGGAGCCAGGCACAGGGGTTTACCGGCTGGCGTCTCGCAACCGGGGTGACGGCGCCAGCGCCAATGCCGAATCTGGTGTTGAAATGCGGCACCTTGCAGTGGGCGGTTCGCTTTGGCGCTGTGCATGCGGACGGCAGCGTCGCGCTCGCATTGGGAGAAAATATCTCGACCGCAACCCTTTCTGCGATGCCCGGTGGAAGCAGCCTGCTGCACTTTGACGGTCGTACGCTGGAGCTGTTGCTGGTTGGCAACGCGCCCGTGATCGAGTTGTCAAGTCCGCTTGGTCGCAGCGTTTTCGAATGCACACCCTACCTCGGCGGTGCACTCGACGAAATAGCCGCGGGTGGCCTGCTCAGTGCACCGATGATGGGAAAAGTGGTGGCAGTGAAGGCGCAAATAGGCGATGCGGTCGGTATCGGCCAAACGGTGCTCGTTCTCGAGTCCATGAAGATGGAATTGCACGTCACCGCGCCGTTCGACGGCGTTGTGTCGGGCCTTCGTTGCGCGGTCGGTGACATGGTCGAGCGCCATCAGGCGCTGGCCGAGATCGCCCCGGTGAACTAAATTGAGAAGGAACGTATCGACCAGATGACCAAGTCAAAAGATGCGGTTTGAGATCGGTACGACTTTCGAATTTGGGTTCCGATGCTCGCAATCGCCGGACTTCAATGCGCGGGTCGATGAACGGCGCGACCGAGACGGGAAGGAGTCGTTCCATCCTGGCGGGATGGGTATGTGCTGGAATTGCATTGGTACTGGCGCGAACGCCTGGTACACGGCGGCGCTGGCGCAGTGATGCGCATTTGTACGCACCTCGCTTGACGGGGGCCGGTTCGTGAGTGCAGAAAGATCCGAATCGATGGGCGCCCCCGATGTTGACGCATGGGTCGGTCCGTTGTTCGCTGTGCTGGCGGTTCAGATAGCGGCCTCGTTCCTGTCACGCATCGCGCCGACGTTGGCGCCGAAGCTGGCTTTGCGCGTCGGTTGGCCGGTCGAAAGCGTGGGGTATATGGCGGCACTCATCACCGCCGGGTCCGCTGTTTTTCTGCTGCTGGGCATGCCGCTGTTGCGCCGCTTCGGGTCGGTTCGCTGTCTGCAGTTCGGTCTCGCCGTGGGCGTTTTTGGCGCTTTGCTGAGCGCGCTGCCGCAACCCACCGCGCTGCTGGTCGGCAGCCTGCTGATCGGAGTCAGCATCGGCCCACCGTCTTCGGCCGGAATCGACGTGTTGCAGCGTTTCGCCCCGATCGGTCATCGGAATCTTTTGTTTTCCATCAAGCAGTCCGGTGTACCGCTGGGGGGCGTACTGGCAGGCTTGCTGCTGCCGTGGCTGGCGCAGACGCTCGGTGTTGGCCAGGCCATCGCGCTGTCGACCGCTGTTGCGGTACTGACCCTGGTCGCGGTTCAGCCGTTGCGCCGACGCGTTGACACACAACGCGACAATAGCCAGTCGCTGGCCTGGAGGGTGATCCTGGGGCTGGACAATATTCGCAAGCCCCTGGCTGTGCTGGTGGCGGTGCCGGCGTTGCGTCGCCTGGGCGCGGGCGGCGCATGTCTGGGTGCCGGTCAGGCTTCCTGGTATGCCTTTCTGGTCACGTTTTTGGTTGCCGAACTGCATTGGTCGCTAACCGCGGCTGGTGCACTGTTTGCGCTGATGCAGATAACCAGCGCCCTGGGGCGCCCGGTGCTTGGATTCCTCTCGGACCGCGCGGGCGGAGGGATTGTGGTGCTCAAGTGGTCCACTGTGGCATCCGCGTTGACCACGCTTGCGCTGGCGTTCACCACACCTGCCTGGCCACTTTGGAGCATAGTCACTCTGGCGGTGATCGGCGGTTGCACCGTGGCGAGCTGGAACGGTGTGCAGTTTGCCGAAGTGGCACGCATGGCGCCACGCGAATTGCTCAACGAGACCATGACCGGAGCGACTTTGTTGCTACTGGTGTCATTTGTCGCCGGGCCGGCCTTGTTCGGGCTCATTATTGCGGCGGGAGGTGGCTTCGGCATGGCCTTTGGTGCCACGGCTCTTGTCACCCTGGCGGCCCTGATCCCGCTGTCCCGGTGTTAAGCTAACTAACGGTTGTTTTGTGGTAAGCTGGGCGCAGCTGCTTCCTGGAATAGCCCTTGAGTGCGCTCCCGAACGCCGCGGCCCCCTGCCTTCGCAACGAAGGCGCCAATTTGTGAGGTTGAATTGGAACTTCTTCTCTGTCGTCCATTGCCGGTGGGTCTTGACTGGCGGAACTTCGCGCTGTGGTCAGGCCAAAGGCGGCGGCGTGACATGCGGCGCGTATGACCATTGTCTCGAGTCAGCTCGACGTGCGCGCCAGCGCGTATGCAGCGGCCCTGGCGCACGGGCGTGAGCAGGCGCAGCTGCTCGGTCAGCGGCTTGCGCAGGTCGCAGTCGGTGGACGCGAGTCGCACATCCGGCGTCACCGCGAGCGCGGCAAATTGCTGGTGCGTGAGCGCATTGATTTCGTATGCGACGATGCAAGCGCATTTCTCGAGCTATCGCCACTGGCCGCCTGGGGCCAGTACGGCAATGATGTTGCATCGGCTGGCATCGTCACGGGCATCGGTATGGTAGCCGGCCGCCCCTGCATGTTCATTGCCAATGACGCCACGGTGAAGGGCGGATCCTTCTTTCATGAAACCGTGAAGAAGCATCGGCGCGCGCAGCAGATCGCGTGGCGATTGCGTCTGCCGTGCCTGTACCTGGTGGACTGCGGCGGCGCCTTCTTGCCGGAGCAGGATCGGGTCTTCCCCGACAGCGACCACTTCGGCAACTGTTTCTTCCAGCAATGCCGGATGTCGCAGGACGGTTTGCCGCAGATTTCGGCCGTCTTTGGCGGATGCACCGCCGGCGGTGCCTACATTCCCGCTCTGTCCGATGAGGTGGTGATGGTGCGCGGCAATGCGCGCATCCATTTGGGCGGGCCGTCGATTGTGAAGATCGCGATCAACGAGGACGTGGACGGCGAAACCCTCGGTGGTGCGGAGATGCAGACCAGGGTCTCGGGAGTCTCGGACCACCTGGCCGAAGACGAACCGCAGGCCTTGGCGATGCTGCGACAGATCGTCGCCAGCCTGCCGCCGACACCCCTGGCAGCGCAGCCCCTTGCGCCGCGCCCGCCGCTGTACGATCCGGCGGAACTCGATGGCATCGTGCCGGTCGATCCGAAGCAGCCGTACGATGCGCGCGAGATTATTGCCCGGCTTGTGGACGGAAGCGAGTTGCACGAGTTCAAACCCCTGTGGGGAGAGACCCTGGTCACCGGTTTCGGGGCGATACATGGTCAGCCGGTGGGCATTTTGGCCAACAACGGGGCGTTGCTGGCCGAATCGGCGCTCAAGGGTGCGCATTTCATAGAGCTCGCCAACCAGCGCGGCGTTCCGTTGCTGTTTTTGCAGAATATCGCCGGCTTCATGGTCGGCACCGAGGCCGAGCGCGGCGGTATTGCCAAGCACAGTGCGAAGATGGTCTACGCGATGTCGTGCGCGCGGGTCCCCAAGATAACGCTGGTGGTTGGTGGCTCGTACGGCGCTGGAAATTACGGCATGTGCGGGCGCGGTTTCGAGCCCGAATTCCTGTTTGCCTGGCCAAGCGCCAAGGTGGCCACGATGAGTGCCGATATTGCCAGCAACGTGATGCTGGAGCTGGCCCGTTCCAACCTGCGTGGCCCGGCCGACGAGGCCGGAATGCGTGAAACCGAACGGGCGGTGCGTGAGCAATACGCGCGCCAGTCCGACCCCTACTATGCCACCTCTCGCCTCTGGGACGATGGGCTGATTGCCCCGTCCGCATCACGCGATGTGCTCGGCCTGGCACTGACCCTGATGGCGCGACGCGCGGTTCCCCAGACCGCCACGCCGGTCTACCGCATGTAAGAGACACCCCGATGCCCCAGCCTGCCTTCGACACCTTAGACCTCCAGCTCGACACCCGCGGTGTAGCGCGCCTGACGCTCAACCGGCCCGATACCCACAACGCGCTGAATGCAACCCTGATCGCGGAGTTGCGGCAGGCGGCAGATTGGCTGTACTCGGCTGGTGGCGTGCGTGTAGTCGTCATCACCGGTGCCGGCAAGACCTTCTGCGCCGGTGGCGACCTCGGCTGGATGCAGCAGAACATGGCGAAGAGCCGAATCGAGCGAGTGGCCGAGAGCACCGAGTTGGCGCTGATGCTGCGTGCCTTGAACGAGTTGCCGATGCCGCTGATCGGTCGCATCAACGGACCTGCTTATGGCGGCGGCGTCGGCATGATTTCGGTGTGCGACATCGCCATCGGGATTGACAGCGGCGTGTACGCTCTCACGGAAGTGCGGCTGGGGCTGTTGCCTGCCAATATCGCGCCGTATGTGGTGGCCCGCATGGGTGCGGCCAACGCACGGCGCACCTTCCTGACCGCGCGGCGCATGAGCGCCGCCGAGGCGCAGCGGATGGGATTGTTGTCCGAGGTCGTGAGCGTCGATCAGCTTGACGCCGCGGTCGAGCGTGAATTGGCGGACCTGCTCCATTGTGCTCCGGATGCGGTTGCTGCGACCAAGAAATTGGTCGGATATGTACACAGCCACGATTTGCCCACCAGCATGATCTATGCGGCAGACAAACTGGCCGATGCCTGGGAAACCAATGAAGGACGCGAGGGCATCGAGGCATTCTTCGCCAAACGTCCACCGGCCTGGCGCAAGGCTTGACCGGGGCGGCGATCACATGTTCGATACCCTGCTGATTGCGAACCGCGGCGAGATCGCGTGTCGCATCGCACGCACCGCGCGCCGCATCGGCTTGCGGACCGTGGCGGTGTTTTCGGATGCCGATCGTAGTGCGCTGCATGTTGCGACCTGTGACGTTGCGGTGCGCATCGGCCCACCGGAGGCGGCACGCAGCTACCTTGACGCCGAGGCCATCGTGGCCGCGGCACACGCCACGGGAGCGCAGGCCGTGCATCCGGGTTACGGTTTCCTGTCGGAGAGCCTGGCACTGATCGATGCCTGTGAGTCGGCTGGCATCGTCTTCGTGGGTCCCTCGCGCGAAGCGATCCGGCGCATGGGCTCCAAGATCGAGTCCAAACGCATTGCGCTCGAGTGCGGTGTCCCCGTGGTCCCTGGCTACCATGGCGACGACCAGGACGCCGACGTTCTGCTGGCCGCGGCCAAAGACATCGGGTATCCGGTTTTGATCAAGGCATCGGCCGGCGGCGGTGGCAAGGGTTTGCGGGTTGTCGGTGCAAGCAGCGAATTTGTCGCTGCGCTCGACACTGTGCGGCGCGAGGCCCGGGCCTCGTTCGGCGATGACCGTGTGTTGCTGGAGCGCTATCTGGTCGAACCGCGCCACCTCGAAGTGCAACTGCTGGGCGACCGGCATGGGCATCTGGTGCATCTGTTCGAACGCGAATGTTCCATCCAGCGCAACCACCAGAAGGTGATTGAAGAGGCTCCCGCTGCGCACCTGGCTGCAACCGTTCGCGAGGACTTGTTCAGCCGCGCGTTGACGATGGGTCGTGCCATCGATTACTACAGTACCGGCACGGTAGAGTTCATTCATGATGCCGGCAGCGGCGAGACCTTCTTTCTGGAGATGAACACCCGTCTGCAGGTTGAACACCCGGTGACCGAAGCCACCGTCGGGATCGACCTCATCGAATGGCAATTGCGTATCGCGGCCGGCGAGGCGCTGGCGTTCGAGCAGGGCCAGTTGGGCCAGCGCGGCTGGGCAATCGAAGCCCGTGTATGCGCGGAAGACCCTGCCGCTGGCTTCGCGCCGCAAACGGGTCGCATAGTGGCTTATGTCGAGCCGGTCGCACAGGATGTTCGCGTCGACAGCGGCGTACGTGCCGGCAGCGTTGTAACGCCGTATTACGACTCGATGCTGGCCAAGGTCATTGCCCATGCGGATTCGCGCGAGAACGCGGCAAGGCGATTGACTGCGGCGCTCGACCGTTACGAATTGCTGGGCGTGCGAACCAACCTCGGTTTCCTGGCTGATCTGCTGCGCCAGAGCGCGTTCGATGAACCCTTGTCCACGCATTACATCGAACGTGCGTTCCCGGGCGGCTGGCGTGTCGGCGAGGACTCGGTATCGGCGCTCGCTGTTGCGGGACTCGCCTGTGCCATGGCGGCGCATACGCCAACCGCGGCATCACCGTGGGTGTCCTTGGGTGCCTGGCGTGTGCTTGGCGACGCGGCGCGATGCGGCGTGCGTGTCCTGCTCGAGGACGGAAAGCAAGTGCTGCATGAGGTGCAGGTGTCGGCAGTCGGCGCGCGCTGGCAAGTACAGGTTGGCGGGTATGGCTTCGATTGCCACGCGCTGCTGGACGGCGACCGGCTGGAGGTCGAGCGCGACGGCGTTGTCGTTTCCTGGTGCTGGCTGTGCGTGCCGGACGCGGCGGGGGGCGAACGCGTCTGGCTGTCCGGTTCCCGGGGTGCGTGGGACTGGCGCCGGGTGGACCGGTGGCGCCATGCGCTGGCTGAACGCGCTCCGGCAGACGGCGACAGCGGCGAGTTGTTGCGCGCGCCGATGCCCGGTCTGGTGACGGCCGTGCCGGTCATGGTCGGTACGTCGGTTGCAGCCGGAGATCCGCTGGTGTTGATGGAAGCGATGAAGATGGTGCATACGATGAGCGCGCCTTCCGCGGGGCGGGTTGTCGAGTTGCGCTGCCGGGTCGGGGACGCGGTGCGCGGCGGCGACGTCTTGATCGTGGTGGAGCCTGGTGATAAGCAATGAATGAGCCAATCTATTTCGATGAGCAGCACCGGCAGTTCCGGGACAATCTGCGGCGTTTCGTCGAGCAACAGATCGTCCCCCAGGCCGAACCGTGGGAGGAGGCCGGCATGGTGCCGCGTGCCGTGTTGCGCCAGATGGGTCAGCTCGGCTACCTTGGCATACGCTACCCGGAGAAGTACGGCGGGTCCCAACTTGACACCGTGTATAGCGCAATCCTGGCCGAGGAGCTTGGGCGTTCGACCTTTGGTGGGTTCGCCGTGACAGTCACCGTGCACACCGACATGGCGTCGCCGCATTTGGCGAACTTCGGCACACCGGAGCAACTGGAACGGTATCTGCCACCGATTGTCAGCGGCGAGAAGATCTGCGCGGTCGCCGTGACCGAGCCCGACGCCGGCTCCGATGTGGCTGGCATCCGGACCCGAGCCGTGCGTGACGGCGAACACTGGGTTATCAATGGCGGCAAGATGTTCATCACCAATGGCGTTCACGGCGATGTGTACTTCGTAGGCGCCAAGACCGACACGCAGGCCAAGGGTTCGCGCGGAATCTCCATATTCATTGTCGAAAAAGGCACGCCCGGATTTCGGGTTGGACGCACGCTCAAGAAAAGCGGCTGGCTCTCCAGCGACACCGCCGAACTGGTGTTCGAGGACTGCCGCATTCCAGTTGGAAACCTGCTGGGAACCGAGAACAAGGGCTTCTACCAGATCATGCGCAACTTTCAGAACGAACGCATGGTCATCGGCGCCGCGGCGGTCGGCGAGGCTACGCGCGCCATCGAGCTGACAGTGGACTATGTGCGCCAGCGCAAGGCGTTTGGCGGAACATTGTGGGACAAGCAGGTGATTCGCCAGCGGCTGTCGATGCGCGCCGCCCAGGTAGCGGCCGCACGCCAACTCGTCTACCACGCGGCCTGGCTGGATGCGCAAGGCAGGGAATGCGTGAAGGAGGTGTCGATGGTCAAGGCCTTGTGTGGCGAACTGGTCAACGAAGTCTTATACGACTGCCAGCAGTTTCACGGCGGCTTTGGTTATATGCGTGAAACCGCCATCGAGCGCATGGTGCGTGACGCCCGGGTTGAGGCCATCGGCGGTGGCGCCACGGAAGTCATGCTCGAAGAAGTCGCCAAGCGCCTGTAGTGCCTTGGTATAGCAAACGCAAGGAGTAAGAATGGCGGTTCCGTCGATCGAGGATGACCAACTGGTCGAGAAATGGCAGCGACTGACCGTCATTTCGCCGTACAGCCGGGAATTGGGGTTGACGTTGCACAGCGTGCGACCCGATTGGTGCGTCATCAAGGTGCCCTATGACGAACGGCTGATCGGCAATCCGCAGACCGGTGTGCTGCACGGCGGCGTAGTTACAGGCCTGCTCGATAGTTGTTATGGCCTGGCCATTTTTGTCCGCATGAACCATTTGCGCGGCATGGCTACGCTCGATCTGCGGATCGACTATCTCAAGCCGGCGACGCCTGGCCGCGACGTGCTGGGTGGCGCCATTTGTTACAAGCTGACCCATGAATTTGCGTTCGTGCGCGCCAGTGCGTATCACGACTCGCCCGATGATCCGATCGCGACTTCGGTCGCCATTTTCATGTTTACGGGCGGGCCGATCTTGTCCCTCGACGAGGCGTTCAAATCATGAAACTGACCGATGCAATGACCAACGCGCGGGCCAGTGGTGACTGGACGGCACTGGTGAATCTGATCCCTTATGCACGTTTTCTGGGCATGGGCATCGACATCGACGGCGATCAATTTCGCACCTCATTGCCGTTCGACAGGAAGTTGATCGGAAATCCGGTTCTCCCGGCATTGCACGGAGGAGCCATCGGTGGTTTTCTGGAATGCACCGGCATGTTCTATCTGCTCTGGCACATGGACAGCAGCGACCTGCCAAAAACCATCAATTTCAGCTTTGATTTCCTGCGCTCTGGCCGACCCGAGGACGTTCACGCCAACGTCTTCATGGTCAAGCTGGGTCAGCGCGTTGCGCACGTGCGGGTCGAAGCCTGGCAATCAAGCCCTGACAAACCCATCGCCATTGGTCATGGAAATTTTCTAATCAAACCGGCAGCCGAATCTGGAGCATCAGCATGAGCAGCAATACGTACCGTTCGATCTATCGTTCTGGTCTTTTCGCCGGTCAGTCAGTTGTTGTCACCGGTGGCGGCAGTGGAATCGGTCGCTGTACCGCGCACGAACTCGCGCATCTCGGTGCCGCACTTGCGCTGGTGGGCCGAAAAATCGAAAAACTGCAGGCGGTGCAGGCCGAGATCGCGGTGGCGGCGCCAGGCACGCGGGTCAGCATCCATTCCTGCGACATCCGCGATGAGCCGGGAGTCAGGCAGATGATTGCCGATGTCCTTGCCGCACATGGTCGCATCGACGGACTTGTCAACAATGCCGGTGGCCAATATCCGCAAGCTGTGCGCGACATCACGCTCAAGGGTTGGGACGCGGTGGTTCGCAACAATCTGCACGGCGGCTTCCTGGTTTCACGCGAGGCCTACACGCAGTGGATGGAAGCCCATGGCGGCGCCATCGTCAACATCATCGCCGACATGTGGATGGGCATGCCGACGATGGCGCATAGCGGCGCGGCGCGCGCCGGCATGTTGTCGTTCACCGAAACGGCGGCCTGCGAATGGGGCCATGCCGGCGTGCGCGTCAATGCCGTGGCGCCAGGCTTCGTCGCGAGCAGCGGCTTCGACACCTACGGCCCGGAGATGAAGGCCAAGTTCCGCAGCCTGATGAAGACCGCGCCGCTGCAACGCTACGGCACCGAGGCCGAGGTCTCGTCGGCCATCGTCTACCTGCTGTCCGAAGGTGCGGCCTACATCACCGGTTCGTTCATTCGCGTCGACGGCGGGGTGCCGAACGCGCGCCAGACCTGGAAGCTCGAGGAGCATAGCCGATCGGTTCCGTATGAAGGGTTCCCTCTTGCCAGGATGCCTGACTGCCTGAAGCCGGGTGCGCAGTAAGG
>CAXBDR010000132.1:0-12276 GCA_963974265.1 uncultured Rhodoferax sp. | reverse complement strand
TCAGCAAGCCTTCCTTGCCGTCGCGCCAATACCGCAAACGCCACCACCCGGCGCCGGTAGGACGGGCTTCCAGTACCAACCCCCCGCCGTCGCTGATCTTGCGCGGTTTGCCTGCCTGAACCGCCGCCTTGAGGGTTGCGCGAATGGTCTTGTCTGCGAGGATGTCAGTTGCCGCCATGACCGGGTAACTTTCTGCCACATTGGGCCGCTTGGGTGCAGTTACCCGGTATGTTACCCGGTCAGAAGCTGGATGTGTGTGGACTTACCCGGTCCAATGCGGACATAAAAAAAGCCCCAAGTCGTTGATTTACTTGAGGCTTTGGTCCTATCTGGACCCATCTGGAAAGTGTTTTGGTGGCGCTTCACGGATTCGAACCGCGGACCTGTGGATTATGATTCCATCGCTCTAACCGACTGAGCTAAAGCGCCATTCTGGGGTCAGTCGCGAACCGTTCCCGGCGCACGACAGCCCGAGATTATAACCACGCTTCTGCGGCTGTCCGGCCAGGCACTTCCGAAGCCGGATCGCTGGCGCGGATCACTGGTTCTTGAACACGGCCTTGCGCTTGTTGACGAAGGCGTCCATGCCCTCCTTCTGGTCATCGGTGGCGAACAAGGCGTGGAACATGCGGCGCTCGAACATGATGCCGTCGGCCAGGCCGCCTTCGAAGGCCCGGTTCACCGACTCCTTGGCCGCCATCACGGCCACCTGCGAGAACTCGCAGATCATCAGCGCCGCTGCCAGCGTCTCGTCCATCAGCTTGTCCAGTGCCACCACGCGGCTGACGAGGCCGGCACGCTCGGCCTCGGTCGCGTCCATCATGCGCCCGGTCAGCGCCAGGTCCATGGCCTTGGCCTTGCCGACCGCGCGCGGCAGGCGCTGGGTTCCGCCGGCACCCGGGATGATGCCCAGCTTGATCTCGGGCTGGCCGAAGCGTGCGTTGTCGGCCGCGATGATGAAGTCACACATCATGGCCAGTTCGCAGCCGCCGCCGAGCGCGAAGCCGCTGACCGCCGCGATGACCGGCTTGCGCACCTGGCGGATCAGTTCCCAGTTGCGGGTGATGTAGTCACCCTTGTAGACGTCGGCAAAGCTGTAGGTCGCCATGGCGCCGATGTCGGCGCCCGCCGCAAAGGCCTTCTCGCTGCCGGTGATCACCATGCAGCCAATCGCCGGGTCGGCGTCGAAGGCCTTGAGCGCGGCCCCCAGTTCGTCCATCAACTCGTTGTTCAGGGCGTTGAGCTGCTTGGGGCGGTTCAAAGTCACCACGCCTACCTTGCCGCCTTCGGTGCGGACCTGGATCAATTCGTAACTCATCTCGGCTTCTCCATCTGTGTGTGTCATGCAGCGGACCATCGTAAGGGATAACGATGCCGGGCTCGCGATGTTCGATGGTAAATTGGCCGCCTGCTTTCGAAGAAGGAGACACACGCATGCCCGAATCCACGGTCCTGTACGAAGAACACGGCGCGGTGGCCGTTGCCACGCTCAACCGCCCGCAGGCGCTCAACAGCTTCAACCGCCAGATGCACCACGACCTGTGGGCGGCGCTGGACCAGGCCGAGGCCAATGCCGCGATCCGGGCGCTGGTGATCACCGGTGCCGGCCGCGGATTCTGCGCCGGCGCCGACCTGTCCGAATTCGACTTCGCCCCCGGCCCCGACCTGGTCCAGCGCGCCGACCCCGGGCCCATCATCGAGACCCAGTTCAACCCGACGGTACGCCGGCTGCTGGCATTGCGCATGCCCAGCATCGCCGCCGTCAACGGCGTGGCGGCCGGCGCCGGCGCGTCGCTGGCGATGACCTGCGACATCGCCATTGCCGCGCCGGGCGCGAGTTTCATCCAGGCGTTCAGCAAGATCGGCCTGGTACCCGATGCCGGCGGCAGCTGGCTGCTGCCGCAGCGCCTGGGCCTGGCCCGCGCGATGGGCCTGGCCCTGACCGGCGACAAGCTGCCGGCCGCGCAGGCACGCGACTGGGGCCTGATCTGGGACCTGGCCGACGATCCGCTCGCCAGCGCCACCGCCATGGCGCAACGCCTGGCGGCCATGCCGACCCAGGCCCTGGTGGCCACCCGCGCGCTGCTGCACGGCGCGCAGACCCGTACGCTGGACCAGCAACTGCAGGTCGAACGCGACACCCAGTCCGCGCTGGGAGCCACGCACGACTACATCGAAGGCGTCATGGCCTTCCTGGAAAAACGCCCGCCGGCATTCACCGGCACATGAGCCGCCATGGACCATCACGCCACCCGCCCCGGCCCTGACGCCGTGCCCGACCCGCAGGCGCTGGCGCGCCAGGTCGGCGCCGCCATGTTCGCCGCCGACGCCGCGTCGCGCGAGTTCATGCAGATGGAACTGCTCGAATGCGCCCCGGGCCGCGCGACGATGCGCATGACGGTGCGCGCCGAGTTGCTCAACGGCCACCACATCTGCCACGGCGGCTTCATCTTCACGCTGGCCGATTCGACCTTCGCCTTCGCCTGCAACAGCTACAACAAGACGGCGGTGGCGGCGGGATGCAGCATCGAATTCCTGCGCCCGGCGCAACTCGGCGACACCTTGACCTGCGTCGGCCAGGAGCAGACGCTGCAGGGTCGCCACGGCATCTACGACATGCGGGTCACGAACCAGAACGACGAGGTGGTCGCGATGTTCCGAGGCAAGAGCGCGCAGATCGCCGGCTCGGTATTGCCCGCGGGCTGAGCAACGGGCCGCTCGGGCGCACCGGCACCGCGGGCGTTGGCCGTAACGCGGCGCTCAGGCCGCCGCAGCGTCCAGCCAGTGGCCGACCTGCACGGCGTCGCGCACCGCCAACCGCCAGGTGGTCTGGCGCGGCGGCAGCCGCAGCTCCAGCCGCAACACCCGCCGGTCGCGGACCACCAGCGCCACGACGCTGCGCGCCGCACCGGCAAACAGCGCCAGATCGTCCAGGCGTTGCAGCCGCCAGCATTGCGCCGCGCTGCCGCGCCCGACCTCGATGGCCAGCCATTCGTCGCCGGCGGCAAAACCGGCCCGTTCGGCGGCCCCACCGCGCAGCACGACCCGCACCTGGACTCCCGCCGATTCGGCGACCCGCATACCCAGCGCCTGGGCCGGCTGGGCCGGCTCCTCGAGCACCGCCACGCCCTGGCGCTCGAGCAGGTCGCGCAGCGGGAGATCCCGGGTGCCATGCACCCAGGCCGCGATGTCGCGCCGCCACGAGCGCCCGGTGCGCTCCTGCAACTCGTCCAGCAGGTCCTGCTCGGTCATCGGCCCGCCCTGGCAGCGCCGCCACAGGCCGCGCATCACATCGTCGAGCGTGACGCCACCCTGCGCACGCAGGCTCAGGTCCAGGCACAAGGCGACACAGGCGCCCTTGGTGTAATAACTGACCGTGGCATTGGGCGTGTTGGCGTCCTGCCGGTAATACTTGACCCAGGCGTCGAAGCTGGACTGGGCCACGCTTTGCAGCTTGCGCCCCGGCGTCTGCAGCACCTGGTTGATGGTCTTGGTCAGCAGGCGCAGGTAGCTGGCATCGTCGACCAGCCGCGAGCGGCGCAGCAGCAGGTCGTCGTAATAACTGGTGAACCCTTCGAAGAACCACAACAGCCGCGTGTAGTTCTCCTGGCCATAGTCGAACTGCGCAAACTCGGCCGGGCGCAAGCGCTTGATGTTCCAGGTGTGGAAATACTCATGGCTGATCAGGCCGAGCAGCGTCGTGTAACCCTCGGGCTGCCGGGCCGGCGCAGCCTTGTCCGCCAAGCGGGGCAAGTCCTTGCGCGCGGCAATCAGCGCCGTGCTGTTGCGATGCTCCAGGCCTCCGTAGGCGTCGTCCACGGCGTTGAGCAAGAACACATAGTCCTGGTGCACGGGCCCGCCGTTCGGGTCGGCGGCGGCTGTGCCGCCATGCCACATCCCGATGGCGGCCTCGCAGATGCGTCGGGTGTCCTCGAGCAGACGCGGCCCGTCGAAGCTCGGCGCGGCGCCGGCCACGACCAGGCGGTGCCGCACGCCGGCCACCACGAAACGACCGCTCCAGAACGCACCCATCTCCACCGGGCAGTCCACCAGTTCGTCGTAATTCTGCGCCCGGTAAAGACCCCAGCCGCGCCGGTCGACCTTGACCGGGGTCAGCCCGGTGGCCACCTCCCAGGCCTTGCGCTGCGCGCCACCGACCAGTTCGAGCCGGTGCGGCACATCGGCCAGCCCCTGGGCCTGCAGGAACACGCTGGTGCCGTTGAAGAATCCACGCGCGGAATCGAGCCAGGCCGTACGCACCGAGTCGTCGTGCGCATGGATCTCGTATTGCAGCTCCAGCGGCGCGGTGGGGTCGCAGTCCACGTCCCAGCAGTTCTTGCCCTGCTGCCGCACCGCGCAGCTGCGCCGGCCCTGGCGGGCCGACAGTTGCTGCAGGTTCTTCGAGAATTCGCGCACCAGGTAACTGCCCGGGATCCAGACCGGCAATACCAGGCGCTGAGTCGCCTGCGGATGCTGCAGCGTGATCGTGACCCGGAACAGATGCGCGTGCAAATCGGCCAGCTCGACCCGGCACGCCACCTCGGCACGATCGGCGTGCGCGGGCTTCATGCGGGCGCCGTTCCCGCGCGCTGGGCGTCGGCCTGCCGGCGCCACCTCTTATTTGGCATCGGCCAGGAATTTCTCGACCTGGACCGCACTGATGGCCCCGGGCACGCGTTGTCCGTCGGCGAAGATCAGCGTCGGTGTTCCGCTGATCTTGTGCTTGCGGCCGAGTTCGACATTGCGCGTGATGGCCGCCGTATCGCAGCCCGGCCCATCCGCCGCCGACAGGGAACGGTCCCGCACCATCAGGTCCAGCCAGGCCTTGGCCGGCTCCTTGGCGCACCAGATGCGCTTGGACTTGTCGACCGAATCCGGCCCCAGGATGGGATACAGGAACATGTACACGGTGATGTTGTCGACCTTTTGCAGGTCGCGCTCGAAACGCTTGCAATAACCGCAGTTGGGGTCTTCGAACACCGCCAGCTTGCGCTTGCCGTTGCCGCGCACGATGGTGAACGCATCCTTGAGCGGCAAGTCGTCGAACGCGATGGCCGAGAGTTTCTCGACCCGTTCCTCGGTCAGGTTGCGGCGGGCGCGGGTGTCGATCAGGCTGCCCTGGATCAGGTAGTTGCCTTCGGCGTCGGTATAGAAGATGTCGGTGCCGTTGATCCGGATCTCGTACAGGCCCGGCATCGGGCTCTTGCTGACCTCGTCGATCTTCTGCAACTGCGGAATGCGCTCGCCCAGGTTCTTGCGGATCACCGCCTCTTGCGCCAGTGCCGGCAATGCCACGGCGGCCAGCACGACCACGGTCGCCAGGCTCTTGAAGAATGTCATACAGGTCCCGTCAGTGAAAGTGGGCCGGACGGCCCGTTGTTGTCCGATGCGGTGTCGTCGGCCTGCCCCATGGCCTGGCGCGCCACCCAGCGCTTGAGCACGGCCGAGCCGTCGAACCCGCGCATGCCCCAGTGTCGCAGGCTTTGCCAGGGTCCCCCGGCGCGGCCGAACAGCTGCTGCAAGCCGTCGGTGGCCGCGGCCATCACGGCCACGTCGGCCTTGCGGGCCCGCTCGTAGCGGCGCAACACACGCGCATCGTCCACGCCGCGCCAGTACGCGCGGCCGTGCAGCGCCGTGGCCAGCTCCCGGGCATCGGCCAGGCCCAGGTTCAGGCCCTGCCCGGCCAGCGGATGCACCGCATGCGCGGCATCGCCAGCCAGCACCCAGGCCCGACCCTCGTGTTGCCCGCTCCAGCGCTGCGCCATGACCCGCTGCAGCGGCCATGCCGCGCGACCGCCGGCCAGTTGCATGCGACCGAAACGTCCCTCGCAGGCGGCCTGTAATCGGTGCTCGAACATCTCGACCGGCATCTCCAGCAGTTCGTCCTTCGACTCCGAGGGTATGGACCACACTGCGGCCACCAAGTTCCCGGACTCGCCCTGCATCGGCAACAGGCCGAGGATGTCGTTCGGGGTGAACCACTGGCAGGCGACCTGCCGGTGCGGCAGCTCGCAGGCCAGCCGGGTCGCGATCGCCCATTGCGGATACCGCGTTACATCCTGCTCGACGCCGAATTGCGTCCGTGACACGCTGGCGCGCCCTTCACAGACGACGGTGAGCCGGGCGTCTTCGCGCGGCGCATCCAGGATCTCGATCTGGGGCTGGAAACGCACCGCCTGCGCCAGCTGGGCCTCGAGCACCGGCACGTCGACGATCCAGGCCAGCGCATCGACGGCCAGCTCCGGGGCATCGAACTGCACGGTGGCGCCACCGGTCTCCTGCACCTCCATGCGGGCCACCGCGGTCACGTCCGGCGCCTGGGGCCAGCAACGCAGCTGCGCGAGCAGCCCGCGCGAACGCCGGTTCAGCGCATAGGCGCGGACATCGGCCGTGGCGGCAACCGGCGCGACCACCAGCCCAACCCGCAGACGCTCGCGCGCCAGCAGCAACGCAAGCACATGGCCCACGATGCCGCCGCCACGTATACAGACATCCAGTGTTCGAGCCATCGCAGGCATTTTACGGACCTGGCAAAGACCATCACCGCAGACTGGCCCGTCGTCGTCGGCGCAGCAACGCCGGCGCGGCACGGTGCACAATGGTGCCCCGCCTTCCCCCGACAACCCCAGCGCAGCCCCGCCGTGACCACTCCCGACACCGCCACACCCTCCTTCGACACCGAGGGCACGATCGCCCGCCTGTTCATCTACCCGGTCAAGTCCTGCGCCGGCGTCGAGCTGACCGAAGCCATCCTGACCGAGACCGGGCTCGACCTGGACCGCAGCTGGATGGTGGTCGAGGACGGCGGCATGTTCGTGACCCAGCGCGAACAACCCCGCATGGCGCTGATCCGGCCGCAACTGCGCGGCGACGAGATCATCCTGCGGGCGCCGGGCATGCTGGCCCTGCACCTGCGCGTGGACGTGGTCGAGGCCGTGACCCAGGCGCGCATCTGGGACGACGTCGTCACCTGCTACGACATGGGCGATACCGCCGCGCAGTGGTTCAGCGACTACCTGGCGCCACAACGTGCGACCGGCGCCCCGCCACGGCCGTTCCGGATGGTGCGGTTCGACCCCGAGCAACGCCGCATCGCCAGCCGCACGTGGACGGGCGACATCGAGGCGCAGAACCAGTTCAGCGACGGCTTCCCGATGCTGGTCGCCAGCACCGCCTCGCTCGACGGGCTCAACCGCCGCCTGCAGGCCAAGGGCCTGGAGCCGGTCACGATGGAACGGTTCCGGCCCAACATCGTGCTCGACGGCATCGACGAACACGACGAAGACCGCATCGACACCATCCACATCACGACGCCCGAAGGCCCGGTGCGGCTGCGGCCGGTCAAGCCGTGCACGCGTTGCCCGATACCCAACATCGACCCGCAGACCGCCACCAGCAGCCCGCATGTGGGCGACATGCTGCAGACCTACCGGGTCGACCAGCGCCTGGGCGGCGTGACCTTCGGCATGAATGCCGTCACCATCGAAGGGCTGGACCAGGTGCTGCGCGTGGGCCAGCCGGTCGGCGGCCATATCCGGTTCGACTGAGCCGCCGGGGCCCGCCCCGCAGGGGCCGGGCAAGGGCATGGCTTACACTTGACGCCCGTTTTCCCGAGGTATCGCATGAGTCTGAAGTGTGGCATTGTGGGCCTGCCCAACGTGGGCAAGTCCACGCTTTTCAACGCCTTGACCAAGGCCGGCATCGCGGCCGAGAACTACCCTTTCTGCACCATCGAGCCCAATGTGGGTGTGGTCGAGCTGCCCGACGAACGCCTGGCGCAACTGGCCGCGATCGTCAAGCCCGAGAAGATCGTACCGGCCATTGTCGAGTTCGTCGACATTGCCGGCCTGGTGGCGGGTGCCAGCACCGGCGAGGGCCTGGGTAACAAGTTCCTGGCCCACATCCGCGAAACCGACGCCACGGTCAACGTGGTGCGCTGCTTCGAGGACGACAACGTCATCCACGTGGCCGGCAAGATCGATCCGATCTCCGACGTCGAGGTGATCCAGACCGAGTTGTGCCTGGCCGACCTGTCCACCGTCGACAAGAGCCTGGTGCGTTACACCAAGGCCGCCAAGTCGGGCAACGACAAGGAAGCCGCACGCATCGTTGCCGTGCTCGAGAAATGCCAGGCGGCGCTGAACGAGGCCAAGCCGGTGCGCACCATCGACTTCAGCAAGGAAGAGCTGGTCGTGCTGGCGCCGTTCTGCCTGATCACCGCCAAGCCGGCGATGTTCGTGGCCAATGTGGCCGAGGACGGCTTCGAGAACAACCCGCTGCTCGACCGGCTGAAGGAATATGCCGAGAAACAAAAGGCCCCGGTGATCGCGATCTGCGCCAAGCTCGAGGCCGAGATGGCCGAGATGAGCGACGAGGACCGCCAGATGTTCCTGGAGGAACTCGGTCAGAGCGAGCCTGGACTGAACCGGCTGATCCGTGCCGCCTTCCGGCTGCTCGGCCTGCAGACGTATTTCACCGCCGGCGTCAAGGAAGTGCGCGCCTGGACCATCCACATCGGCGACACCGGCCCGCAAGCCGCCGGCGTCATCCACACCGATTTCGAAAAGGGCTACATCCGCGCCCAGACCATCGCCTTCGATGACTACATCGCCTTCAAGGGCGAACAAGGCGCCAAGGATGCCGGCAAGATGCGCGCCGAAGGCAAGGAATATGTCGTCAAGGATGGCGACGTGATGAACTTCCTGTTCAGTTCCTGAGCATGGACGCGTGCCGGATGGCGCGCATCACGTGCGCCGCCGGCTCCGTCTGACGGCCATGCCGGCGATCAACACCGACCCTGCGAGCAGCATGGCCCAGGTGGTCGGCTCCGGCACGGCCGCCGCGATCAGAACCACCTGCCCGTTGATGCCCATGGCATACAGGTTGCCCAGTCCATCTTCGCCAAAGGAACTGAGCTGGAACGCGCCGAACGGTGTGCCAAGTTCGGTCGTGCGCTCGGTCACGTCGATGGCGCCGCCGGCACCGGCGCGCAGCGTGAAGATGCGGCCCGACACGAAGTCGCCGAAGAAATAACTGCCGTCCAGGCCAGGCTCGGCGCTGCCTCGGTAGACATAACCGCCGATCACGGACTGGCCGAACGTGCCATGGGCGTATTCGAAGAACGGGTCGACCGCGCCAGCCGGGCTTACATCGGGCACTGCGGGGTTGTCGATGCTGCCTTCGCGGGCGCGCCAGCCGTAGTTGTTGCCGCCAGCCGCAGCCGGCAATTCCCGGTTGATCTCTTCCCGCGCGTTCTGGCCGACGTCGGCGATCCAGAAGTCGCCGCTGAGCCGGTCGAAGCTGTTGCGATACGGATTGCGCAGGCCATAGGCCCAGATCTCGTCGTTGCCGGCAACACCGACGAACGGGTTGTCCTGCGGCACGGTGTAGCCGCCGCCGGCCGACGGCGTCACGCGCAGGATCTTGCCCAGGTTGCTGTTCAGGTTCTGCGCCAGGTTGTCGGGATCGTCGCCGCTGCCGCCATCGCCGGTGGCCACGTACAGCTGGCCGGGGTCGGTGGGACGAAAACCGATCCAGCCCGCCTTGTGGTTGTCGCGGCCGGCCGGTTGCGCGATCGACAGCACCGTCTGCTCGGTCGCGATGTCGACACTGGCGGCACCGGCCGACGGCGCGGTGAACACCGACACCATGGTGTTGAAGCCGGCGTCGATGTAGTTCACGTAGAGCCGATGGTTGTTGCCGAAGTCCGGGTCGAAGGCCAGCCCCAGCAAACCCCGTTCGCCCACGCTGTTCACTTGGCTGGACAGGTCGAGGTAGGTCGATACGACGCCGTTGTCGAGCAACTGGATGCGGCCCGCCTTCTCGACGATGAACAGCCGCGAGTCGCCGGCCGGAGCCGTCAGGAAGACCGGGGTATCGAAGGACTGGGGCAACAACGTCGACTGCAGCGCCGCCACCGGCCCGGATGCCGCTGCGCCGGCCACCAGCGCCGCGATGCCGAGAAACTTGTGCATCGTTCACCTCCTGTCTGCGGCCGAGGGCCGCCAGCCGCATTGCTTCGGGATCATGCGATTCGATCGTAGTACAGCACGCCGCCGCTGGCTACACCGGTGCCCCTGCTCCACGCCGCCACCGGCGGGCCAGCCGGCAAGACGGCTTGCGCTTCGACCGACATCAGGGTTAACACCACTGTGGAACGCCACAGTAGGCAATCGGAGACGCACTCCTTATCGTGACAACAGCGCACCGCCAACATCGTCGGCTGCGGCCGCGCAACCTACCAGGAGACCCCCGTGAGAAGAATGCTTGCAATGACCCTTTCCGCGCTCGCACTCGGCGCTGCCCAGGCCGATCCGATCTCGGTGCTGTTCGTCGGCAACAGCTATACCTTCGGCCGGGTCGACCCGGTGATGAGTTACAACACCGCCAACGTGCGGGACCTGACGGCGCCCATGTGGCTGGCCAGCCCGGACGGCAGCAATGCGTTCGAACCGCATCCCTGGGGCGGCGTGGCCGGCATCTTCAAGCAGTTCACGGTACAGGCCGGGCTGGACTACGACGTGGCGCTGTCCACGCGCAATGCCGCATCGCTGCGCGGCCACATGCTCAACAGCAATCCGGCGGGCTGGGACATGCGGGGCAACATCGCGTCGCAGACCTGGAACAAGGTCGTGCTGCAGGAACAAAGCGACGAGCCGCTGCTGCGCCGGCCGGGCCTGGCGTCGAACCCGGAATATTTCCGCTACTACGCCGACGCAATCGAGGACTTCGTGCATTCCAGCGATCCGACGGGAACCCTGCGCAACCGCGACGCGTTCGCCGGCGCCACCTCCGCCGAGCGGCAGGCCGCCTGTATCGCGGCGGGCATCTCCTCGGGCACCTGCAGCATCGATCGCGGCTCGTACACCAACAGCTTCGCCAGCGCCGCCACCGAGCTGGTCCTGTACCAGACCTGGGCCCGACCCAATCTGGTGGACGGCGCCTTCGTCACGCTGACCGACGAGACGACCGGCGCCGTGACCCGCACCGGCAACGCCGCGACCACCTATTTCAGCGACCTGGAGTCGATGACAGCCGAACTCAAGGCCGGCTACCAGGCGGCGTTCGACCAGGCCAAGGCCGACGGCAGCATCGGTTTCTCGGCCATTGCCCCGGTGGGCGAGTCCTTCCTGCGCGCCGTCACCAGCGGCGTAGCGACGCGCGACATGTATGCCGCCGACGCCCTCACCGACGGCCTGATCGACCTGTGGTTCGACGACGGAACCCACGCCAGCACATACGGCTCGTACCTCAGCGCATTGACGCTGTTCGGAACCCTGACCGGCCTCGATCCGGCCAGCCTGGGCGCCGGCGAGATCGCGGCGCAGGAACTGGGCATCGGCGTGGCACAGGCGCTTGCGCTGCAACGGGTGGCCAGCGACCAGCTCGGATTCGCCGCACCCGTGCCCGAGCCCGGGACCTATGCCATGCTGCTCGCCGGCGTGGGGCTGATCGGCGTTGCCGCGCGGCGCAAGCGGCGCCTGAAACAGGCCTGAGCCGATACACGCAGGCGTCCCGGGCGGCCCGCAACAGGCCGCCGCGGACGCCCGTCGCGGTGGCCGCACACGTGCCGCGGCCTATCATGGCTCCAATGAACGAACGCATCTCCCGCATCCTGGCCCAGATGGCCGCACTCGACGACGAACTGCGCGAGGCCGTGCACGAGCAGGAGAGCCGCATGTTCTTCCAGATCAAGGGCAAACGGGTCGAGTTCGAGCGCACGGTGCGCGAGGCGCACGCCAAGCTCAAGACCGGCATGTTCCGCTGGCTGCTGACGAACCGGCCGCAAAACCTGATCACAGGCCCCATCATCTACGCCATGATTGTTCCGCTGCTGGTTCTGGACCTGTTCGTGAGCTTCTACCAGTGGAGCTGTTTTCCGATCTACGGCATCGCCAAGGTGCGCCGCAGCGACTACATCGTGTTCGACCGGCACAACCTTGGCTACCTGAACGCGATCGAACGTTTCCACTGCACCTACTGCGAATACGCCAACGGGCTGATCGGCTACCTGCGCGAGATCACCGCCCGCACCGAGCAGTATTTCTGCCCGATCAAACATGCCCGCAAGATCCTCGGCACGCATGGCCGCTACAACCGATTCCTGGACTACGGCGAGGCGCAGGACTACCAGGCCAAGCTCGAGGAGTTCCGCGTCGCGCTGGGCAAGATCAAGTAGCGCCGTCGACGCCGTGCGGGCGCATGGACGCATCGCCGTGGCGGCTACACCTTGCGCGCGCTGACACGAACGCCGTCGCGCACCGTCGCAGGCGGATA
>CAXBDR010000131.1:0-12362 GCA_963974265.1 uncultured Rhodoferax sp. | reverse complement strand
AAGCCGGGTGCGCAGTAAGGCGCATTCACCGAACTACTTACAGCAAAAAGGAGACTAAACCATGGCCATGGATCCCCCCGCCGGAGCTGCGCAGGTAGCCTTCAAGACACACAACCGCACGATCACCGAATCCGACATCGTCACCTTCGTCAACGTGGTCGGACTGCACGAGCCGTTCTTCATCGACATGGAGTACATCAAGACGCACATGACGGGAAAGCACCGAAACCGCTTTGCGCCCGGTCCGATGATCATCTCTCTGGGCATGGGCCTGCTGGCGCCCACGGTGGCCAGCATCATCGACAAGGTTCTTGAAGGGCGAGAGCACGGTCCCTTCGGTGGCATGACCAGTGTCGATGCGCGCGTCAAGGCCGCGCTGTTTCCGGGCGATACCGTGCATGTGGAGGGCGAGGCGTGGCTGCGCCCCCCGACATCGCGCGGCTACACGCTGATGGACCTGCGCCACCGTGTGATCAATCAACACGGCGAGGTGCTGGTCGAATTCACCGAGACCATCACCTTCCTGCCCAAGGGCGCAGTCGAGCACTGAGGCAGCGGCATGTCAGGCAGATTCGACTCCCGCACGGCCATCGTCACGGCGGGCGGCTCCGGTATCGGCGCGGCCACGGCCCGGTGTTTCGCGCGCGAGGGTGCCCGCGTCGTGGTCGCCGACTTGAGCGGCAGTCGTGCACGGGACACTGCCGAGGCGATCGCCGCCGATGGCGGTGAGGCGGTTTGGATCAAGATGGACGCCTCCGAGCCCGATGCGGTGCAGGCCACCGTGCAGTTGGCGCTCGGGCGCTACGGCAGCATCGACGTGCTCTTCAACAACGCCGGCTACGGCGAGCCCGCGCTGTTGGCCGATTATTCGATCGAGACCTGGAACCGCATCCTGGCGGTGACCTTGACCAGCACATTCCTGGGGCTGAAATACTGCCTGCCGGTGATGCGGCGCCAAGGCAGGGGGACGGTCGTCAACACGGCGTCGGTCTCCGGGGCGGCGGGCGACTACGGCATGTCGGCCTACAACGCGGCCAAGGCGGGGGTTATCAATCTCACGCGCTCGGCAGCGCTGGAGTGCGCGCATCAGGGAATCCGCGTCAACTGCGTCTGTCCCGGCGGTGTGGACACCCGAGTCACGCAACTGCTGGCCGGCGAACGTGCCGGCGAGGTGCGCCGCGCGATGGCTGCCGTCCATCCCGTTGGGCGCATGGGCGAGGCCGACGAGATCGCCAACACGGTGCTGTTTCTTGCCTCTGACGCGGCTTCATTCATCACCGGTGCCGCGCTGGTGGCAGACGGCGGCTTGACGGCACAGACCGGTTTGCCGCCTTTCGTGGCACGCTGAACCAGTACGGAAGCCATGATATGGACTTTGCGTTCACCGAAGAGCAGAACCTGCTGCGCGACAGCGTGCGCGCGATGATGGATCGGGTGGCGACGCCAGAGTACGTGCGCCGGTGCGATGCCGAACCACACTATCCCTACGAGCTGTACGACGCCTTCGTCGAGATGGGCTTGCTGCGCATGCCGTTCCCGGAGTCGGTGGGCGGGCTGGGTGGCAGCGTGATCGACTTTGCCATCATCGCCGAGGAGTTGGGACGCAAGAGCTATGACTTCCTGGGCGCTTACGGCACCTGCGTGTTCAATGGCCTGAACGTGCTGCACAACGGCACCGATGCGCAGCGTGCGTACTGGTTGCCACGGCTGCTCGACGGCCGTATCCGCATGTCCATCTCGATGACCGAACCGGGCGCCGGGTCGGACGCCGGGGCCATGCGCACCAGCGCGCGGCGCGATGGAGGGCAATGGGTCATCAATGGACAGAAGGTGTTCTCCACCGGTGCCGGCGCCAAGGACAACGTCATCAACCTGTACGCGCGCACGCAGCCCGAGGGGCCGCACCAGCAGGCGCTGTCGCTGTTCCTGGTCGACAAGGACACGCCGGGCATCACGCTGCGCAAGCTCGATACTCTGGGCCGGCGCGCACTGGGAACCTACGAGGTGTTCTTCGACGAGGTGCGGGTTCCGGCTGACCGCTTGGTGGGCGAGCCGCACAAGGGCTGGGGCTACATGCTCTCGGGCCTGCAGCTTGAACGCCTGATGACGGCGGCCGGCTATGTGGGCGGGGCGCAATCGGCGGTCGATCTGGCGCTGGCCTACGCCAAGGAGCGCAAGCAGTTCGGCAAGCCGATCGGCAGCTTCCAAGCCATCGCCCACATGCTGGCCGACATGCAGACGGCGGTCGAGGCGAGCCGGCTGATGATGTGGCGCGCCGCGTGGCAGCTCTCGCGCGGCGAGGATGCGCTGATGGCGATCTCGCAGGCCAAGCTGTTCGGCTCCGAGGCCTACGCCAACATCGCCAACCAGGGCATGCAGATCATGGGCGGCTACGGCTACATCATGGAGTTCGACATGCAGCGCCACTACCGCGATGCGCGGGCCACCACCATCACGGCCGGCACCTCGCAGATGCAGCGCAACCTGATCGCCGGCCTGATGGGCCTGAAGACCAAATGACCACCACCTGAGACGCACATGGATTTCGATCTGACCGAAGAACAGGTGCTGCTGCGCGACGCCGCACGCAAGCTGGCGCAACAGGAGTTTCGCGCCAAGGCCGCGCGCTGGGACCGAGAAGAGCAGTTCCCCGAGGAGAACAAGCACCGCCTGGCCGAACTCGGCTACCTCGGCCTGAGCTTGGACAAGAAGTACGGTGGCGCCGGCGCCGGGCTGGTCAGCACCTACCTGGTGATCGAAGAGCTGGCCAAGGTCGACCTGTTGACGGCGATGATCGTGCACGACCAGAACGTCTCGCCGCGCATCATCTCGGGCCACGCGCCCGAGGCGCTGCGGCGCCGCCTGATGCCGCGATTCGCCAAGGGCGAACTCGAGTGCAGCATTGCCTGGACCGAATCGCAGGCGGGTTCCGACGGCACGGCGATTCTGACCAGCGCCACGCGCGACGGCGATGACTACATCGTGAACGGCAGCAAGATTTTCACGACCTTCGGCGACCGCGCCGACATGCACCTGGTCTACGCGCGCTTCGGCGCGTCGAGCGGCGCCAAGGGCATCGGCACGATCGTCGTCGAGCGTGATCGCCCCGGGCTGACGCTGCGCAAACTCGAGGGCAAGATGGGCGTGCGCGGCGCCGCTGAGAATGAATTGTTCTTCGACAACGTGCGCGTGCCGGCGGCCAACGTCGTGACCCTGGGCGACCCGCAGAACTCGCGCGGTTTCGTGAAACCATTGACGATCTACAACGGCACGCGCGTCGGCATGGGCGTGATGGCGCTGGGCGTCGCCGAAGGCGCGTTCGAGCTGGCGCGCGACTACATGACGGTGCGCGAACAGTTCGGCCAGAAGTTGAGCCAGATGCAGGGCCTGCGCTGGATCATGGCCGACGCGCTGATCGAGATCGAAGCCGCGCGCTGCCTTTGCTACAAGGCGCTGGCTCTCATCGACGCGGGCAAACCCGATGCGCAGCTTTGCTCAATCGCCAAGGTCTTTGCCACCGAGATGGCGCAGCGCGTCACCGTGCAATGCCAGCAGATGTTCGGCGGCTACGGCTACTTCGGCTCGCTGCCGCTGGAGCGCATGGTGCGCGACGTGCGCATGCTCACGCTCACCGGCGGCACCACGCAGACGCAGAAGAACGTGATCGCGGCCCATATTTTTGACACACCCTCGGGCGCAAGGAGCAGGCAATGACCATCCGTGTGGAACGCCATGGGGCCGTCGCGCACCTAGTGTCCTGTCCCGCTAATACGTGAGCAAAGTCGATGCAGCTTTTCAAGAATCGAGTCTGCGGTGGCTGTCCACCGGAACGGTTGGCTGTGGGCGTTGTGGTGTGTGACGAACTGATCGATGCGCTGCACGAGTTGCTTGACGCTGGTGAACGATCCGCGCCGGATGGCTTTGTCGGTAATCAATGCGAAGAAGCGCTCGACCTGGTTGAGCCAGGAACTGTAGGTCGGGATGAAGTGCATGTGCCAGCGTGGCCGGGCAGCCAGCCAAGCCTTGATCTTCGGATGACTGTGCGTGGCGTAGTTGTCCACGATGCAATGGATGTCGAGTTCGGTCGGAACCGCCTTGTCGATCTCGCGCAGAAACGACAGGAACTCTTGATGGCGATGGCGCGGCTTGCAACTGGCCAGAACGGCGCCGTTCAGGACATTGAGCGCAGCAAACAGCGTCGTGGTGCCATGGCGCTTGTAGTCGTGCGTGACTCCCTCGACGTAGCCAAATCCCATGGGCAACATCGGTTGCGTGCGCTCCAACGCCTGACACTGACTCTTCTCATCGACGCAGATGACCAGGGCGTTGTCCGGGGGGCTCAGGTACAGGCCAACCACGTCGCGCAGCTTCTCGACGAAGAACGAATCGTTGGACAACTTGAAGCCCTCGGTGCGATGGGGCTGCAAACCAAACAATTGGAAATAGCGCTGCACGCTGGTCTTGGAGATGCCCGTCTCGGCGGCCACAGAGCGCACGCTCCAGTGCGTCGATCCGCTGGCCGGTTTGGTGTGAAGCGTGGTCTTGATCAACTGTGCCACCCGCTCATCGTCAATGGTGCGCGGCGCTCCAGGGCGCAGGTCGTCATAAAGGCCCGCGATACGACGGTCGATGAACCGCCTGCGCCACTTACCGACCGTGGCCTTGGTCAATCTCAGCCGCTCGGCGATCGAACTGTTGGGCTCGCCCTCGGCGCTACTCAGAACAATGCGCGCCCGGCCACTCAACGCAGCTGGCAACGAGCGGCTGCGCGCGAACGACTCCAACTGCGATCGCTCGTCGTCACTCAATGCCAATTCAGCCTTCGGCCTTCCAGTTCTCATCGCGGTATCTCCGTTCCAAAGATACCGCATTGGCATGCAAAACTAATGCCAGTTATTTGCGGGACAAGACACTAGTGCTGGCCCGCCCCGAACGCCTCAACGCGCTGACGCCCGACATGATGGAGCAGCTTGGCGAGGCCACGCTTGCGCTGCAGAAGGACGCCAGCGTGCGCGCCGTCGTGTTGCGCGGCGAGGGGCGAGCCTTCTGTGCCGGCGCCGATGTCGGCACCATGACCGGTTTCGACGTCGTTTCCGGCCGCGCACGCATCCATCGCGCACACCGTGTCATCACCGGTCTGGCCAACCTCGACAAGCCGGTGATCGCGGCAGTGCGCGGCGCCACGGTGGGCGTGGGCTGGAGCTTCGCGATGGCCTGCGACCTGATCCTGGCATCGGAAAACGCCCGCTTCGGCCAGGTGTTCAAGAAGATCGGCCTGGCGCCTGATGGCGCCGCCGCCTATTTCCTGATCCAGGCGATCGGCGCACCGCGGGCGCGCGAACTGATGCTGTCGGCGCGCATGGTCGAAGCCGCCGAGGCACTGCAACTTGGCCTGATCAACGAAGTCATCCCCGACGCGCTGCTCGAGGCGCGTGCCGCGGCGCTCGCCGACGAAGTGGCAGCGTCCGCTACCTTTGCGCTGGCGATGGGCAAGCGGCTGTTCCGCGGCGCGGTGCAACCCAGCCTCGAGGCCTTTCTCGAACTCGAATCGCAGGTGCAAAACCTGGTGCTGCAAAGCGACGACCACAAGGAGGGCGCCGCCGCCTTCCGCGAAAAGCGCCAACCCAAATTTGTCGGCCATTGACCGTCGGAGTGACCATGTTCCAACTCGACCCTGAACTCGAAACCTTCCGCCAGGAGGTCCGCAAGACAGCCGAACGCGCCTTTCGCGACAAGGCAGCCCACTGGGACGAGAAGGAGGAGTTTCCGGAGGAGAACCGCGCGCTGCTGGCCAAGCTCGGCTACCTGGGCATCGTGATCCCCGAAGCCTGCGGCGGCTCGGGTGCGCCGGTGATCCAGGGCACGATCATGCTCGAGGAAATCGCCCGCGTGTGCTTCAACACCGCGCTGGTGGCGCAGATTGCCATCAATGGCCCCTCACGCGCGATCGCGGTGATGGGCAATGAGGAGCAGAAGCAGCGCTGGCTGCCCGGCTGTGCGCGCGGCGAGATCATGTTTGCCATCGGCATCAGCGAGCCGGGTGCCGGCTCGGGCATGACGGACATGATCACCTCGGCAACGCCCGATGGCGACGACATCGTGCTCAACGGCCAGAAGGCCTATTGCACCGGCGGCCACCTGGCCAGCCACATTTTCGTCTTCGCCCGTTGGGGCAAGACCCAGGGGCCGCGCGGCATCGGTGCACTGGTGGTCGAGCGCGGCACCAAGGGCTTCGATGTCGGCCACCCGGCGCGCAAGATGGGCGGGCGCGGCATGCCCGAAGTCGAGCTGTACTTCGACCATTGCCGCGTACCGCGCAAGAATGTGATCATCGTCGGCGACCCCGATTCCACGCGCAGCTTCAAGCGCCTGATGAGCTCCTTCGGTCCCGAGCGGGTCGGCAACGCCGCGATGTGCCTGGGCGTGGCGCAGGCGGCCTATGAGGCCGCCAAGGCCTACTCGATGGAGCGCGAACAGTTCGGCCGGCCGATCTGCGAGTTCCAGGGCCTGCAGTGGAAGGTCGCCGACATGGCGGTGCAACTGCATGCGGCCCGTCTGATGATCTACCGTGCCGCGACGAACCTGGTCGACGGCTTCCCTGATCCGCTGGAAGCCGCGATGGCCAAGCTCTACGCCAACGAGATGGTCCAGCGTGTGACCAACGAGGCGCTGCAGATCCACGGCCACGCCGGTTTCACGCGTGATCTGCCGCTGGAACGCATGGTGCGCGATTCGCGCGGCTTTTCGCTCGGTGGTGGAACGACCGAGATATTGCGCAATACGATTGCAGCTATGGTGTACGGACGCGCGTTCGATCAACGCAGGGGCTGAGACGCCGTCGTTTGTCAAGATTTCGGCGCGCTGAGCGCGCCGTCGATGCACAGCGCCTTGATGGCCGCGTCGTCGTAACCCAACTCACCGAGAATCGCGATGGCGTGCTCGCTCAGTCGTGCGGGCCTGTGACCGGGTTTGCCAGGCGTGGCCGAGAGTTTTACCGGGACGCCGAGCGAACGGTAACCATCCTGCTCCACCAGCATGCGACGCGCGGCGACGTGGGGCTGGCTCAATGCCTGCGGCACGGTGTTGACGGCGCCGGCGGGAACACCATTGCGCATCAAGGTCTCGCACAGGACCGCGACCTCGAAACCCGCAAGCGATTGGTCGATCTCCAGGCGTAACGCCTGCCTGTTTTCCAGACGCAGACAATTATCGGAAAACCGAGCATCGGAGGGCAGATCGGTGCGCGCGATGCACTGACAGAACCGGCGGAACTGGCTGTCGTTGACCACCCCGATGAAAACATCCCCGTCGCTGGCCGAAAAGCGGTCGTACGGCACGATGTTGGGGTGTGCGCTGCCAAGCAGTTGCGGTGTTCGGCCCGAGTACAGCCAGTTGGACGCGTGCGGGATCAGCAGGCTCAAACCCGTGTCGAACAGCGTCGCCTCGACTCGCTGGCCAAGGCCGGTGTTTTGCCGTGCTGCCAGGGCCAGCAGAATTCCGACCATGGCGTTATAGCCGGTCAGGTAGTCGACCACCGGTACACCGACGCGCAGCGGGCCGGATTCGGCCGTGCCGTTGACGCTCATCAGTCCGCACATGGCCTGCAATACTGCGTCGTAACCCGGCAGGCCGCCGAGCGGTCCATCGGCACCGAATCCGCTGACGCTGCAATAGATCAGTCCGGGATGACGCTGCGACAGTACGGCTTCGTAGCCCAGGCCCCACTTTTCCATCGTGCCGGGCAGGAAGTTTTCCACCAGCACGTCGGCATCCTGCAGCAGTCGTTCGAGCACCTCGCGACCGGCCGTGCGCGACAGGTCCAGCGCGATGGAGCGCTTGCCGCGATTGAGCGCACCGTAGTAAGTCGATTCGCCACGTTCATCCGGTGGCGACCCGAAGTGACGCGCCTCGTCGCCGGTCGGCGGTTCGACTTTGGTCACCGTGGCGCCATGGTCGCCCAACATTTGCGCGCACAAGGGTCCGGCCAGAACACGGGACAGGTCCACTACCCGCAGTCCGGCCAGCGCGCCGCCACTATGGCCGCCGCCGGTCGCCGCTGCGTCCGGATGCCCGGTTGCTCTCATGTGGCGAACCTGGGGAGCTTCGCCCGAGCGGCCAATTCGGCCAATCGACCACCGGCTGCGCCAGGCAGCGCATGCGCGATCGTCACCGATTTGCGGGCGGCCAGATCGAAGAACAGTGCCGCGACCACGATCGACGTGATGACCTCGTGGCTCGCCGCGTCCAGCACATGGTGTATGACATGGAATACCTTGGGGCCGACCGACAACAAGCCGCTGCGAATCTCCACCGCTTGGCCGGAAACCATGGGGTGTCGGTAGACGATGTCGTAGTCAATCGCGGCGGACCCGAAGCCGCGCCGGAACAGGTCGGCGCGGTCGATCTTCAGTGTGCGGAACAGGTGGGTAATGGCGTCGTTGAACCGGGCGATGTGGGCACGCGGCGGCGCGAAGCCGCCGGCTTCGCATTCCCACGGCTCCACGGAACCGCGGTAGGTGAGTTCCAGACCGCCAAGGTCCGGCGCCTGCGGCACCGGCTGCGCCATTGGCGCCGGTCGTGGCATGTCGGTCAGGTCTGCTGCCAGTTCCGCCGCGGCGGCATGCACATCCGCGGGCCAGGGCAGGGGACTGCGGTGATCCTGGGCCATCCAGCGCAGGCGTGTCTCGAAGGCCGCCGACTCGACACCTGTGTCCTGATTGACCATGCGGCTGGCAATGTCCAGCGTACCGTCCGTGCCCACGGCACGAATACCCGACCGTATGAAAAAGACGTCACCGGCGCGCAACTCCCTGCGGAACAGCGTCCGGTCTGTCACCGGAACCGGGCGCAGGTCGCCCGTGCGCAGCCTTGAAGGTACCAGGCCCAGGCGGGCCGCGAGATGGGATTGCGCGTCACCGGCCTTGGTCAGGTAAAACTGTACATTGAGATGACCCCATTGGTCGCATTCCCAGGCATTGATGGCCCCGCGGCCGGTAATGAAGGTAGAGGTGCTCATGAGGTAAACCGGATCTTTCTGTGAGAGTGGTTCCGGCACTGCGGATCGGCAGGTATTTTCAGAGCGTTCCCTGGTCGAGCAGGCGTGTCTGTGCGCGCGCCAGGATCGCAGGGTCCAGCGGAGCAGATCGTCGTGTTTCGAGGTCCAGGTTGATGGTGAACACCTTGCAGGTCATCGCGATCTGGCCGGTCTCGACCTTGCGTAGCCGATGGAAGAAGGTGAGCTTGCGTTCGCCGGCCTCCAGCACGCCGCTTTCCATGCATACCAGGTCGCCCGCGAGCAGTTCCTTCAGGTAGGCTATCTCCTGCCGGACCGCCGCCAGTGCCTGCCGCCGCTCGCGGATAAACGCCGGCGTCATTCCGATCGAGGCCATGACGTGCCAGGCGGCGTCGGACACTTTGGCGACATAGAACTGCACGTTCATGTGGCCAAGATGATCGCACTCCATGGCGCCAACCCGACCCAGATAGGATTCGACCAGCATGTCGTTCATTGCTGGCCGTCCGGGCATTTCGTCGACGCTCACTCCGCCTTGATGCCGGCCGTCTTGACGATGGCGGCGATCTTGTTCATTTCAGAGCGGTGCAGGGCACCCAACGCTTCGGCGTCAAGCGTTCGGGGCTCCATGCCGATGCCGCGAATCTTGTCGGCGAAAGCGGGATCGTTCAGGACTTTCAGGAGTTCGCTGCTCAGTCGCGTGACGATATCCTTCGGCGTCGCCGAGGCGATGAAGAAGCCGATCCATGCGCCGTAATCCATGCTGGGTACACCGGCCTCTGCGACGGTCTCCAGGTCGGGCACCAGGGACGAGCGGCGCGCGCCGGTCAGTGCCAGGGCGCGCAGTCGGCCGGCACGCACGTTCGGCATGCCGCTTGAAAGGGGTTCGCACAACACCTGGAGCTGGCCACTTATCAGGTCGGTCAGGGCCTGCGGTGATGCCTTGTACGGCACCTTGGTGATGTCCACGCCGGCAGAAGCTTTGAACAGTTCCGAGCACAACAGGGCGGAACTTGTGCCGGAGCCATAGTTGAGAGAACCCGGCTTGGCCTTCGCTGCGGCGATCAGTTCCCTGACAGACTTGAACGGAGACGATGCCGGCACCATCAGCGCGAAGGGTGCGTCTGCGGCCAGTGCCAGCGGCGCGAAATCCTTGACCGGATCGCCGGGGAAACTGGCGTAGAGAAACGCGTTGGCCGCCAATGTGGTGTTCGAGCCTATGATGAAGGTGTAGCCATCGGCGGGCGCCTTGCCCGCTGCAGCCACGCCGATCACGCCGCCGGCGCCGGCGCGGTTGTCTATCACCACCGGCTGCCCGAGCCGCTCGCCAAGCGCCGTGCCCACCATGCGCGCCAGCGAATCGGTGGATCCCCCGGCACCTTGCGGAACAATCATCTGGATCGGTTTGGATGGCCAGGCTTGGGCCCATGCGAGGTTGAATGGCGTCAGCACCGAAAGGGCAAGCGCGGCCAATGCGATTTTCAGTTTTTTCATATCTGTCTCCGGTAGTGTGAAACGATGCAATTGCGAGGTTGGTGCCGCATTCCGGCTGCGGCGAAGCCGTTGCCGCGGTAGCGGCAAGGTCTAGAATGCGGCGGGGCCACGCAGGCTCCGCAAAAGGAACCGTGATGGCCGACGCTGCAGTGATTCAAAGTACCCGTGATCTCGTTTGCGAGATCACGCTGAACCGCCCGGACAACCGCAATGCGATGGCGCCCGATCTGCTGCAGGCGTTCCAGGAGGTGATCGATGGCGTGAAGGCGGATCAGACAATACGATGCGTGATCATCACCGGGAGTGGCACCAGTTTTTGTTCGGGCGCCGATTTTCGCAGCGGCGTTCTGGACCACGGCAACCACTTGCCGCATGAGGCGGCGTTCGGCATCTACAAGCCGATGCTGGGTATTCTCGATGTCGAGGTGCCGGTGATCGCGGCGATGAACGGCCACGCGATCGGAGGTGGATTTGGGCTGGGTCTGGTGTGTGATTTGCGCATTGCCAATCGGGAAGCGCGCTACGGCGCCAATTTTGCGCGCCTGGGTCTGCATTCGGGCATGGCGATCAGCTACCTGTTGCCACGCATCATCGGGGTTGCGCGTGCCGCCGAACTGCTGTTTACAGGCCGCGTGATTTCCGGCGAAAGCGCAGCTGAAATGGGCATCGCCAATTACGCCGTGGCGCCCGAGCTGGTGTTGCCCAAGGCGCGGGAACTGGCCGCCGAGATCGCCGCCTGCGCCCCGGCGGCGGTGCGGATGATGAAGCGCTCGCTGTACCGGGGGCTTGACTGGGACCCGAAGACCGCCGGCGAGTTTGAGGCACATTGCCAGTCGCGCACGCTCGAGATGGCCGATGGGAAAGAGGGGATATCGGCACTGCTCGAAAAGCGCGAGCCGCGTTTTACCGGAACCTGATGGGTTCTTGGGAGCGAGCAGGGTCAGCATGGCGCTACCACCCGCCAAAGGACCGGCGGCCGAGTTGACCCGGAAGTTCCAGCGCGCGCGCATGCCAGGGCCTGCGCAATTGCAGAGCCGATGCCACGCGAGCCACCGGTTATCAGGGCGACCTTGCCTTGCATGCCGTTACCCCTTGTCCGTGCCGCGCGTGGTCACACCCAGCGCAACCAGGGATTCGATTTCAGCAGGCCCGTAGCCCGCCTCGCGCAGGATCTCGGCGCTGTGTTCACCCAATCGGGGTGGCAGCCGGTCGATGGACGGCTGCGTGCGCGACCAGCGCGAGGGTGGACTCAGGCTGACCACCGTTCCTTCGCTCGGGTGCTCGTGGCGTTCGAAAAATCCGACGGCGTTCAGGTGTTCGTCCGCCAGCAGGGACTCCAGTGAGTGCAGCGGCCCGGCCGGCACATCGGCCCGACGCAGCAGGTCCAGCCACTGTGCGGTGCTGCGCGTTCGAAACATGGCGTCGAGGAAGGCATAGACGTCGGCGGAATGGTCGGTGCGCGCCTGTAGCGTTGCGAAGTGCGGGTCGTCCATGCGCTCAGGCTGGCCCAGGGCCTGCAGGACCGCACGCCACTGGCGGTCGCTGATGATGAAAGCGCACAGATAACCGTCGGTGGTGCGGAACGGGCGCCGGTCCCGGCTCAGATGGCGCGGATAACCCGGCGGTCCGAGTGGCGGGTCGAAGCTGGCACCCATCAGGTGATCGCCCAGGACACCTTGTGCCATGGTTTCGAACATCGGTACTTCGACCGACTGGCCCTCGCCGGTACGCAACTTGTGGACCAGGGCCCCGAGCACGGCATTGACGATCGCGAGCCCGACATGCCGATCGGCCATCGCCATCGGGATGTAACGCGGGCCTTCGGCGCCGGCGCGTTCGAACAGACTCGGAATCG
>CAXBDR010000130.1:0-12397 GCA_963974265.1 uncultured Rhodoferax sp. | reverse complement strand
CGAGCACCGCAGGGCAGTCGCAGGCGCGTTCAGCGCCCGACCGCCACAGTGAAGCGCTGCGCATGGGCCTCGCGGGCCTTCGCAGCCCGCGCACACGGGACGCCACCTGAGTCCGAACACGATCCCACAGACGCTTGAAACACCCCGTCACCCGGCGAGACCCGGACTACCGTGTTCAGATCCGTTGTTCCTCGACTGCGTGGCAGGCGATCCGGATACCGGCGAAATTGCGCATCTGCGGACGCTCCGTGTGACACCGCTCGTTCGCGTGCGGGCAACGCGGGTGAAAGGCGCAACCACTGGGCGGACTCAGCGGGTTGGGTACTTCGCCCTGGACCGGCGTGCGAGCGCGGCCGGTGTCGTGCATCTTCGGGATCGCATCGAGCAGCATCCGGGTATAGGGATGGCGCGGGTTGGAGAACAGCTCCTGCTTGTCGGCCAGCTCGACCAGCCGGCCCAGGTACATCACGCCGACCTGGTCGCTGACGTGGCGCACCACGGCCAGGTTGTGCGAGATGAACAGGTAGGTCAGCCCGAGCCGGCGCTGCAGGTCCTTCATGATGTTGAGCACCTGCGCCTGCACGCTGACGTCCAGCGCCGACGTCGGCTCGTCGCAGACCAGGAAGTCCGGCTGCGTTGCCAACGCACGCGCGATCGAGATGCGCTGGCGCTGCCCGCCGGAGAACTGGTGCGGATACTTGGTCCGATCCTGCGCCGCCAGGCCGACCGACTCCAGCAGTTCCTCGACACGGGCGCGCAAGGCATTCCTGTCGGTGATCAGGCCGTGTTCGGTCAGCGGCTCGCCGATGATGTCCTCGACGATCCAGCGCGGATTCAGGCTGGCGTACGGATCCTGGAAGATCATCTGGATGCGCCGGCGCAGCTGCAGGCCCGCGGCGCTGGCGTAGGTCGCATGCGCATCGGCGCCGTCGAAACGAAAACCGCCGCGCGTCGGCTCGTACAGGCCGACCAGCAGCCGCGCCACCGTGCTCTTGCCGCAACCCGACTCGCCGACCAGCGCCAGCGTCTTGCCTTTTTCGATGGTGAAACTCACGCCGTCGACCGCGTGCAGCAGCAAGCGCGGCGTACGCTCGATCATTCGGTTCAGCCACGGGGCCGACACATCGAAACTCATCGCCAGATCGTCGGCTTGAACCAGTGCCATGGACATGTTGCTTCCGTATCAGCCGGCCGCTTCGACGGCATGCAGCCAGCAGGCCGCGCGGGTCGGCCCGGCGGCCATCAGTTCGGGGCGCTCGCGGCCGCAGCGCTCCATCGTCCGCTCGCAGCGGGGGTTGAACGCACATCCCGCGGGAATGGCATTGAGCCGCGGCATGGCGCCGTCGATCTGGTGCAGATTCTCGCGATCCATCGTGATGTCGGGAATGGCAGCCATCAGCCCCGCGCTATAGGGATGGGCCGGATGGTTGATGACCTCGTGCACCGGCCCGATCTCGGCGACGCGCCCGGCGTACATCACCGCGACCCGGTCGCAGGTCTCGGCGATCACGCCCATGTCGTGCGTGATCAGCATCACCGCCGCGCCGTGTTCCTTGCACACCGTCTTGAGCAGCGCGATGATCTGCGCCTGGATGGACACGTCCAGCGCGGTGGTCGGTTCATCGGCGACGATGAGCTTGGGCTCGGCCGCCAGCGCCAGCGCGATCACCACCCGCTGGCGCATGCCGCCGGAGAACTGGTGCGGGAAATGCTCGATGCGCTGCTCGGCCGCGGGAATGCCGGTGTCCTGCAGCAGCCGGATGGCGCGGGCGCGCGCATCCGACTCGCTCATCGGCAGGTGCGTACGGATGGTCTCGATCAGCTGGCGCCCGATGGAATACAGCGGATTGAGCGAGGTCAGTGGATCCTGGAAGATCGCGCCGATGCGCCGCCCGCGGATATGCCGCATGGCCTCGTGGTCGAGGTTGTCGATGCGCTGGCCCTCGAGCACGATCTCTCCGCCGGCGATACGGCCGGGCGGCTCGAGCAGGCCGATGATGGCGGCACCCGTCAGCGACTTGCCGGCGCCCGATTCGCCGACCACACCCAGCACCTCGCCCGGTGCGATGTCGAACGAGATCTTGTCCAGTGCGCGCAAGGTGCCCTTGCGTGTCGGGAACTCGACGACCAGATCCTTGACTTGAAGCAGTGACATGGATGGACGGGGCTCGTTAACGCAGCCGCGGATTGAGTGCGTCGCGCAGCCAATCACCCAGCAGATTGACCGACAAGGCGATGATGATCAGCATCAGGCCGGGGAAGATCGTGATCCACCACTCGCCCGAGAACAGATAGTCGTTGCCGATCCGGATCAGGGTGCCCAGCGACGGCGAGGTCGGTGGCGCGCCCACGCCCAGGAAGGACAGCGTCGCCTCGGTGATGATGGCCGTGGCGACCTGGATCGTCGCCAGCACCAGCACCGGACCCAGCACGTTGGGCAACACATGCCGGCGCATGATGCGCAGCGACGACACGCCGGTCACGCGGGCGGCCTGCACGTATTCCTTGTTGCGCTCGACCATGGTCGAGCCGCGAACCGTGCGCGCGTATTGAACCCAGCCGGTCAGCGTGATCGACACGATCAAGACGCCCAGCGCGAGGTTGTCGGGCGCGTTCGGAAACACCGCACGGCCGACACCGGCGATCAGCAGCGCCACCAGGATGGCCGGAAACGACAACATCACGTCGCACAAGCGCATCAGCGCCGCATCGACCCAGCCGCCCAGGAAACCGGCCAGCAGGCCCAGCACGACGCCGATGACCACCGACAGGATCACCGACGCGAATCCGACCGCCAGCGAGATGCGTGCGCCGTACATCAGCGCCGACAGGATGTCGCGCCCCTGGTCGTCGGTGCCGAGCACGAAATTCGCGCTGCCCTCGCTCGTCCAGGCCGGTGGCAACCGCGCATTGGCCAGGTCCAGCGTGGCCAGGTCGAACGGGTTGTGCGGCGCCACCCAGCCGGCGAACACCGCGCAGAACACGCAAACCAGCGCGACCAGCGTGGCGCCAATGGCAACCGGCGACGTGCGAAAGCTGTAGCCGACGTCGCTGTTCCAGATCCGTTGCATGCGACTCATCGGGATTCCTGCGTGGACAAGGGCATCAGATGCTCGACCAGACCCGCGTGCAGCGCGGCGCCGAGCGGAAGAATGTCGTCGTTGAAGTCATACCGGCTGTTGTGCAGCGTGCAGCTGCCCACTCCGTTCTCCGCGCCCTGCCCCACACGCAGGTAGGCGCCGGGCCTGGCCTGCAGCATGAAGGCGAAATCCTCGGCACCCATGCTGGGTTCGAGGTCGCGCAACACATGCTCGCGCCCCACCAGGCTGGCCGCCACGTCCGCGGCGATCCCGGCCTCGACCTCGCTGTTGACCGTGGCCGGATACAGGCGTTCGTATCGCACCGTGGCACTGGCGCCGAAACCCAGGGCCACCGCGGTGCACAGCTCCGTCAGCCGGCGTTCGACCATGTCCTGCACCGCCGGGCGGAAGGCGCGCACGGTACCGACCAGCGTGGCGCTTTCGGGCACCACGCTGAAGCCCCCCAGATCGCCGGCCCGCATTGCACACAGGCTGATCACCGCGGAGTCCATGGCCCGCACATTGCGCGAGACGATGCTCTGCACCGCGGTGATGATGTGCGCCGCCACCAGCACGGGATCCACCGTGGCATAGGCGTGCGCGCCATGCCCGCCACGCCCGGTGACCTCGATCGTGACCCGGTCCGCCGCCGCCATGACCGGGCCGGGATTCACCCCGATCGTGCCCGGGCGCATCAGCGGCTGGTTGTGCATCGCGTAGACACTGTCGACCGGAAAACGCTCGAACAGGCCGTCCTCGATCATCACGCGGGCTCCGGCATAACCCTCTTCGCCGGGCTGGAAGATCAGCACCGCGGTGCCATCGAACTGGCGCGATTCCGACAGATACCGCGCGGCACCGATCAGCATCGCGACATGGCCGTCGTGGCCGCAGCCGTGCATCACGCCGGCGGTGGCGGACTTCCAGGGAAAGTCGTTGTGTTCGGTCAGCGGCAAGGCGTCCATGTCGGCTCGCAGGCCGACCATGCGTCCGCTGGCGTGGTTGCGGCCCCGCACCACGGCCACGACACCGGTCTTGCCGATGCCGGTATGGATCTCGTCGACGCCGCACAGCTTGAGCGACTCGGCCACGCGCGCCGCGGTATAGCGCTCCTCGAAGCCAAGTTCCGGATGCGCATGCAGGTCGCGCCGCAAGGCGGTGAGTTCGGGATGGAACTGGGCGATGTGGGCAAACGCGCGCCCCCTGGCACGCAGCCGCGGTTCAAGCAGGGCCGTCGTCATGGTCGCTCAGTGCCCCTTGCCGCTGACGCGCAGGCGGGGATCGACGGCGAAATACAGCAGGTCGACCGCCAGGTTGATGACCACGAAGATCAGCGAGATCAGGCACAGGTAGGCGGCCATCACCGGAATGTCGGCGAAGTTCACGGCCTGGATGAACAGCAGGCCCATGCCGGGCCACTGGAACACCGTCTCGGTGATGATGGCAAAGGCGATCAGGCCGCCGAGTTGCAGGCCCGTGATCGTCATCACCGGAACCAGGGTGTTCTTGAGCGCGTGGCCGAAGTGGATGGCCCGGTCGCTCAGGCCGCGGGCGCGGGCGAACTTGATGTAATCGGTGCGCAGCACCTCGAGCATCTCGGCGCGCACCAGGCGCATGATGAGCGTGAGCTGGAAGATCGCCAGCGTGATCGCCGGCAACACCACATGGTGCCAGCCATCGACCGTCAGCAGGCCGCTGTTCCAGCCACCGACGGCCACGGTGTCGCCGCGGCCGAAGCTGGGAAACCAGCCCAGCCACACGGAGAACACCAGGATCAGCAGGATGCCGATCAGGAAGGTCGGCAACGAGACCCCGAGCAAGGAGAACATCATGAAGCTCTGGCTCAGGAAGTTGCCCCGGCGCAGCGCCGCGTACACACCCATGGGCACGCCAACGACCAGGGCCAGCACCGCCGCGACCAGGGCCAGTTCCAGCGTGGCGGGAAACCGCTCCGCGATCAGCGACGAGACCTTGCCGCCCTGGCGCAGGCTGATGCCGAAATCGCCCTGCGCGGCATTGAGCAGGAAGTGCCCGAACTGCACGATGAACGACCGGTCCAGGCCCAGCAGTTCGCGCAATTCGCGCACCTGTTCGGGCGTTGCGTCCTGGCCCAGCATGAACAACACCGGGTCGCCCACGAACTGGAACAGCATGAATGCAATGAAGGCCACCGTGGCCATCACGAACACGGCTTGCAGCAGGCGACGCAGGATGAATGCAAACATGGGCTGAGACGAAAGGGGCGAATGTAGCATGGGCAATCACCCATGGACCTCGGGGTTTTCCTCGCTTGCGGGTTTGCCCGCTTGTCGCAGTCGACACATGCCAGTACAGTGGCGCACTTCACCATTCATCGGGGATTCCACATGCATTTCAAGCGAGTTCTGGCCGTGGCGGCATTGGCCACCGGCCTTGCCTTGTCGGCCGCGCATGCGACGACACTCAAGTGGGGCGCGCAGAACGACATCCTGACGCTCGACCCGCATTCGCAGAACCACGCGACCACCAACGCGATCCTGATGCACTCGTACGAGGGCCTGACGCGTTACAACCCCAAGTTCGAGGTCGAGCCCGCGCTGGCCACCAAGTGGACCTTCATCTCCCCGACGCAGGTCCGCTTCGAACTGCGCAAGGGCGTCAAGTTCCATGACGGTTCGAATTTCACCGCCGACGACGTGGTGTTCAACTTCGGTCGCATCAAGCAACCCCAGGGCACGATGTCCATCTACGTGACCGGCATCAACGAGGTCAAGAAAGTCGACGACTACACAGTCGACATGACGCTGGCCGCACCCAACCCGATGCTGCTGCGCAACCTGATCGACTTCCGGATGATGAGCAAGGCCTGGGCCGAGAAGAACAACTCGACCAACGTCCAGGACTACAAGAACAAGGAAGACAACTTCGCGTCGCGCAACGTGAACGGCACCGGCGCCTACCAGATCACCGCCTGGCAGCCCGACCAGAAGATCACGATGACGATCAACAAGAACTGGTGGGACAAGCACAGCGGCAACGTCACCGAAGTGATCTACACGCCGATCAAGTCGGACCCGACCCGTGTCGCGGCGCTGCTCTCCGGCGAGCTCGACATGTTGACCGACCTGCCCACCCAGGACGTCGCGCGCATCCGCGGTGACTCCAAGCTCAAGGTCATGGACGGCAACGAGGTGCGCACGATCTTCCTGGCGCTCGACATGCACAGCCCGGAGCTCAAGTACTCCGACGTCAAGGGCAAGAACCCGTTCAAGGACAAGCGCGTGCGCGAGGCCCTGAGCATCGCCATCGACCGCGAACTGATCAAGCGCAACACCATGCGCGGCCTGTCGCTGCCGGCCGGCATCATGGTGGCACCGGGCGTGAACGGCAACGCACCCGACATCGACGTCGCACCCAAGGCCGACCCGGAGCGTGCCAAGAAGCTGCTGGCCGATGCCGGTTATCCGAACGGCTTCGAAGTGCAGCTGAACTGCCCGAACAACCGCTACGTCAACGACGAGGAAATCTGCCAGAACATCACCGTGATGTGGGCACGTATCGGCGTCAAGACCAAGCTGGCGGCCGAGTCCATGGCCACCTTCATCCAGAAGGTGCAGAACTACGACACCTCGGCCTACCTGCTGGGCTGGGGCGTGGCGACGATGGACGCGCAATACACGCTGCAGTCGCTGGTGCGCACCAAGACCACCGGCGCCGACGGCAACTTCAACTTCGGCCGCGCCAGCGACCCGGAAGTCGACCGTCTGGTCGACGCGATGAAGTCCGAGATCGACACCACCAAGCGCAACGCCATGATCCGCGAAGCCCTGGTTCGCACGCGCGACGAAGTGCTGCTGATTCCGCTGCACCACCAGCTGCGGCCCTGGGCCATGAAGAAGGGCGTGGACACGGTCTACCGCAACGACGACCGGCCTGAGGCACGTTTCACCAGCGTCAAGTAAACGGGGTCCCGACCCTGACATGTAAAAGGCCCGCAGCGCAGGCTGTGTAAATAGTCCTGTTTAGTTGGCTGAAGTGAAATGCCCCGCGGAAGCGGGGCATTTTTTGTTTGCGCGAAGGAAAAGGCCTCAGCCCTGCAGCGCGGTGCGCATCCAGGCTGCGCCCTTCATGTTGAAGGCCCTTTTGATGTTGTAGGCCATCACAGCGATAGCCAATTCGCCTCTGGCGCCCGCCAACCCACGCATCAGCAGCCTGGCGTTGCCCAGCATCAGATGCTTGAGGTCTGCAAAGGGGTGCTCTACCGTCTGCTTGCGCAGTTGCATCATCTCGGGTCGCTCAGCCATCCGATGGGCGTTGGCTTGCAGGGCGCCCTCATACAGGTGGCGACTCACGAAACGCTGCGCTGCCGACGTGCATTGCAGCTTGTGAGCGCATGCGCCGCAGTCTTGCGGGCGTGCGGCGTAGATGACCATCTTGTCTTTGCTTTGCAGTTGCTTGCGCTGCAACGTCTTGTCCGCGGGACAGGCGAAGCTGTCTGACTGCGCGTCGTAGGTGAAGGCGCTGCGTTCATACAGTGTCCCGCCCGCCTGGTTATTGACTGCCCGTTTGACGGCCACAAAGGTGGTGATGCCCTCGTCGCCCAGCCTGGCGATCTGTTCGCCATTGGCATAACCCGCATCGGCCACCGCAATGACCGGCTCTCCCAGCGCGCTGCTGGCCGCCTGCGCCATCGGCTGGAGCTGGCGCTGGTCGTTCGCGTCGTTGCTCACCTCGTGTGCCACGATCATGTGGCTTTGGCTCTCCACGGCCGTTTGCAGGTTGTACGCAGGGACCCTGTTGCCCGCCTGCACCATCACCTGCGCTTGTGGCTCGCCTCGCACCGCAGTCTGCCCACGTCCCTGCTTCAGCCGCTGAAGGTTCTCCTGCACTTGGGCCTGCTGGCCCTGCAACCGCTGCAGCGCGCGGCGTACGTCCTGCGCACGCGCCTCGCCTGAGTTGTCCTGGCGATCCTGCGCATCCAGTATCTGCAGGTACTGCTCTATCTGCTGCGCGTTGTGCCGGGCCTGCTCGCCCAGCGCCTGTTTGTCCATCACCGCCTTGCGCGACGCTACTGCGCGAATCTTGCTGCCATCAATGGCCACCGTGTTTCCCGCGATCAGGCGCTGCGCGCGCGCAAACTGCACAAATACCGCGCATGCAGCCACCAGGGCGGGCGTGTTAGTACGGCGAAACTCGGCGATCGTCTTGTGGTCCGGCGCCAACCGGCCCAGCAGCCACATGCACTCCACGTTGCGCCGGCACTCGCGCTCCAGCGCCCGCGAGGAGCGCTCCGCACTCAAATAGCCCCAGATGTACAGCTTGAGCAGGTCGGCCGGATCGTAGGGCGGCGCACCCATCACCTGCGCCTGCGCCTTGCCAAATCCCAAGACCTGGAGCTCCAGGCACGCCACCCATGCATCGACCACGCGAACCAGCGAATCCTGGCTTACCAATTCGTCCAGCATCACCGGAAACAGCGCCGCTTGACTCCTGCCTTCTCCTCTTCGGTGTCCCATCTCGCCTCCCAAATGAAAACGCCCGCCAAACTTAACGTCTGGCGGGCGCTCGGGGCCGACTTCAAACAGGACTTTTTACACAGCCTGAGCGCGGGCTTTTTTCTTGGCCGTCGACAGCGCACGGTTTTGCGCGCCTGTCAGACCGGTCGGCCGCAGGCCATTGGCGGCGTCAGTTCACGGGTGCACCGGCTTGCGCCATCCGGTCGACCACGACCCGTCCGGCCTGCATGATGAGCTCGATGCCGGTATCCGGCCGGGTCAGCATCGACAACTCTTGCGTCGGGTCGCCGTCGACGATCAGCAGGTCGGCCCAGGCGCCGGCGACCAGTTCGCCGATCTGCCCTTCCTGCCGCATCATCCGGGCCGCGACGATGGTCGCGCTCTGCAAGGCCTCGACCGGCGACATGGCCTGGGTGCGCAGGTCGAACTCGCCCGACTGCTGGTCGTGCATGTGGCCCAGCAGATCGGTGCCGAACACGATGGGCACGCCTTCGGCGCGCGCGATCCGCAGCGACTCGATGCCGCGTTGCTGCACCATCGCGAGCTTGTCCAGCATCTCGCCCGACCAGCCCAGCCGCGCACCTTCGTTCGACAAGGCCTGGTAGGTGGACAAGGTCGGAACCAGGTACGCGCCGTGTTCCTTCATGACGCGGGCGGTGGCCGCGTCGATCAGGTTGCCGTGTTCGATCGAGCGCACGCCGGCCTGCACCGCGCGCGTCACCGCACGCGGCGAGTAGGCGTGCGCCATCGTGTACAGGTTGGCCGCCTCGGCCTCTTCGCAGGCAGCGCGCAATTCCTCGATCGAGAACTGCGTACCTTCGAGGGGATCGGTCGGGCTGGACACGCCGCCACCGGCCATGATCTTGATCTGGTTTGCGCCATTGCGCACCTGCTCGCGCACCGCGCGGCGCACCTCGCCCACGCCATCGGCGATCGCGCCGATCAATCCCAGGCCGGCGCAGCTGCAGAACATCTCGCGCATGCGCACGCCCTTAGGCCGCATGTCCGCATGGCCGCCGGTCTGCGAAACCGGGAAACCAGCAATGAACAGCCGCGGACCTTCGAACAGGCCCCGCGCCACCGCCTCCTGCAAGCCGTAATCGGCGCCTGCCGCATCGCGCACTGTAGTGAATCCGCGCAATAACATGCCACGCAGAATCTGGCTGCTTTGCGCAACCACCATGGACGGCGGTTGCAGCGCCAGTCCGACCAGGTCATGCGAGGCAGCCACGACATGCACATGAGCGTCGATAAGGCCTGGCAGCACGACCCGGTTACCCGCGTCGATGACCTGGGCCGCGCCCACCGTCTCGGATGCATCGACGATGGCCTCGATCCGTGTGCCGTCGATGATGATCTGTTGGCCTAAAACCAGGTGACCATTCCTGCTATTAAAGATTCGCGCGTTGCGAAGCGCTTGCCGTTGAAATGTCAAACTTTGAACCTCCTGCATTTGCAAGTGCCGAACAGCTCCCGGCTTGGACGGACTACTGCGACTACGTGACGACTACCCAAATTTCCTCCGGCCGCGTCAAACCCTTCAGGTTTGCGGATCCGAGACTGCGCAGTTGGAAGCGCGCTTCAACACGACGGGCAGACTCATTCGATAGCAACACTTGTCCACCTTTCGCGTAGTCACCGAGTCGCGCGGCCAAATTGGTCACTGGGCCACTGGCTGTAAACGTCCATCTTTCACCTGTTGGTCCCTTGAATCGCGTCGCTCCCACATCACATTCGCCGGAACTGATCCCGATGTTGATAGCTATTTGGGGCATGTTATGCACGATCTTCTTGTTTGCTACCATGGTTTGATACTGTATGGCAAGAGCCGCGCGTACGGTCGAAACGGCGTGCGAGTAGACGTCCGACCCTTGAAAAATGATCATCAACCCATCGCCTGCAGTTTCATTTATGTCGCCCCCTTCGTCCCGAATTGTTTCTAGGAAAAGCGAGAAGTAACTCTCTACCAATGCATTGAGTTGGTGACGTTCAAGCAACTCGCTAAGTCGAGAATAATCTTCAATATCCAGGAACAACACCGTGACATCCTTGGTGCGCTTCGTGAGTTCTGGCGCCTCCGGATTAAGTTCTATCGCACGTCGGACGGCGTCCGGGACAAATCGATCAAGTCCGCGCTTGACCTGTTCCAACAATTCAACACGTTCCAAAGCTGTCGCCAGTTCCCTATTCCTTGATTCGATTTCGGCGTACGAAACTGACAATCGCGAGGCCGCAGTATTGAACCCCTCCGTCAACGATCCAAATTCGTCTGTAGCCCTCACTGGGATACGGACATTGAAATCGCCTGAACTCAACAGGGCTGTCCCCTGCTCCAACTTTTCCAGAGGCTCCGTGATTGACCTAGAAACCAGCCATGACAACCATATGCCCCCCACAATCGCAGAGCCCGCGATCAGCAGCAACACTGACGCAAACCGCTGAGTCACTGGATCCGCTGCCTGATCTGCATTCCCGAGCAAAGCCAGTGTTGTCAGGACGATAGCGCCAAGCGGCAGTCCACCGACCACAAGCCACAAAGCGACAAGCCGATGCCAAACTCGAACACGGCGAAGTCGGCTGTTTCCGGTGACCGTGATGAACTTAAGTGTTGTCAACCAAATCGTACTTCGGCAAAAGTGCTCCGCCACAAAGAATGTGGAGGTCGCAGCAATCAAGCCTGCCATTACCGGGCGGGAAACGAAATGCAGAAGGTGTCCATCTGGTATTTCCAAAGCGCCAGAAATTGCGCGCGCAGTCACGTAAACCGCCGTTGCAATCCAGCCCAACCAAGACCATAGGGCAAGGACCAGCGGTAACGACGTCGACAAATGCGCCATCTCGGCCGAAATCGGAGAAACCTTTTCGTCGACCCCGCCGTCGGCGCGCAACCAGGCAAACACAGGTCGAAGGTACACCGCAGCCGCCATGGTCGGAACAAGGACCGACAAGACAACAACGACTGGCAAATAGTTTCTGGGGTGAATTTCGTGATCCACTGGCACATACGGCAGCAAATTGATTGCGCCGTACGCAAAAAGTAGGCCAATAACGGCCAGATTGGTGACGAATACCAGAATCACCAACCAGCGAATCGTCTCAGGCCGCAATTCAGTTGATCTAGTCACGATTCCTGATCTCAGCTAGCACAGACCAATACGCCGAACCAGTTTGACGCGCCCGCTGCCTGCAACATTGAAACAATCGGACACCTCATTTCCGTAGCCCGCTTCGACAACGATCAGAGCAGATATCTGCAGGTACGGCAATCAATGAATCCAACCGGCCACCTGCACGGTGGCGAATTCGACACTGCATCGATTGGCGTGACAAGACCCAGTCGATGGCATTTGGGGAGATCCCTATTGCGATAGCGCCAAGCGACAAAACGAATGGCCCTGAACTTTTCCAAGGCCACTGCGGCGGTCCGTACTAAGCCCCCCTTGTCGGTGCTTGGCGCCCGGTCCTGCAGTTCTACATTACCTTGAGTTTACCCACCATACCAGCCTCTCGGTGGCCCGGAACAAGGCATGCGAAATCGAACTCTCCAGCTTTGTCGAATTGCCAGACGATCCCTCCACTTTTTCCCGGATCCAGCCTCAGCATATTGGGCTCTTGATGCACCATCGTCGGCATCTTGCGCATCATCTCGGCATGTTCATTCAATTCAGCCGCCGTTCCGATGACCATTTCGTGCGCAATTTTCCCATTGTTTTTCAGGAAGAAGCGAATGGTCTCGCCAGCCTTTACTGAAACTTGGGCAGGCGTGTACCGCATGGTGTCGTCCATGGTCACAGCCACCGTGCGATTGACTTTGGCTGGATC
>CAXBDR010000129.1:0-12403 GCA_963974265.1 uncultured Rhodoferax sp. | reverse complement strand
TCGAAGCTGAAACGCGCCACGCCGGAGTTCACGTCGGTGCCGACCAGTCCCATCATCAGGCCCAGCAGAATCACGCCGACCGACTTCAGGATCGAGCCCGAGGCCAGCACAATGGCGCCGATCAGGCCCAGCACCATCAGGGAGAAATATTCGGCCGGTCCGAACAGAAAGGCCACCTCGGTCAGCGGTATGGCGAAACCTGCCAGCACCAGCGTGCCGACGCAGCCGGCAAAGAACGAACCGAGACCGGCGGCGGCCAGTGCCGGCCCCGCCCTGCCCTGGCGCGCCATCTGGTAGCCGTCGATCACCGTGACGACGGACGACGCCTCTCCCGGCAGATTGACCAGGATGGCCGTGGTGGAGCCGCCGTATTGGGCGCCATAGTAGATGCCGGCCAGCATGATCAGCGCCGACACCGGCGGCAAGGCATAGGTGGCGGGCAGCAACATCGCGATCGTGGCCAGCGGGCCGATGCCCGGCAACACGCCGATCAGCGTGCCCATCAGGCAGCCGATGAAGGCGTACAGCAGGTTGATCGGTGTGAACGCGACGCCGAAACCGATCGACAGGTGGGAAAACAATTCCATGGTGTGCGCCCCTTAGCCGCTGATGAAAGCCGGCCAGGCCGGGAACTGCAATGACAGCAGCCAGATGAAGGCGATGTAGCTCAACGCCGCCAGCACGATGGCCAGGATGAACACCTCCTTGACCTTGAACTCGTCACCGGCATACGCGGCGATGAAGGTCAGCGCGAAGATGGCCGCCATCAGGCCCATGTGGGGAAGATCGATGCTGGGCAGGCCCCCGAGCAACAAACCGAAGGTCAGGTTGGCCAGGATGATGAAGAACAGCGGCTTCCAGGCAATGCTGCCCACCGGGTCGCCATCCTCGGTTTCCACGACCAGCGACAGGAACATGACGACCAGGCCCACCACCGCCAGCAGGATGCCGAGCATCAGCGGGAAGTACCCGGGACCCATGCGGGACGCATCGCCTATCTTGTAGCTGGTAGCGCCCCAGGCAAATCCCACACCCACCACCATGAATAGTAGACCAGAGAAAAAGTCCTTCTGGCTCTTGATTCGCGTCGCCGTTGTTGTCATCCGTCTCTTTTGTCGTTGGGCAGCCCTGCTGCCGTGTTGTACATATGCCGCGCCGTCCGAATCCGGACGGGCGGCCACGTGTGACCGCGCTGATTGTCCAAGGACGATCAGCGCAGGCTTGGAAGGTTAACAGCAGTGTTACCGCTGGCAACGGCGCGAAGTGACCGGCCAGCGTCGACCCGCGGTGGTCCCCACGGCCAGCACAGCCGGCGAGAACGCCACACGCACAGGGAAATCCCGCATCGATCGAGGTCAAGCCAGATCAAGTTGGCATGTATTTATCGGCATAAGATCATGCCGTATTCGCATGACAACCGGGGCGGCATTGTCGACGCAGGTCTTACTCGACGACACCTGTCTCGGCAAACCCGCATGCCGCCCCGACCGGGGCGCCTTGCACGGGCCGCGATCGCCACGGACCGTGGTGCCGGGCAATGCCAGAATGAGTCGTGCCCGACAGCCGTCGCGGCGCGACGACCCATCGAGGAGACCCCATGTCCGTGACCATCACCTTCCTGGGCGGAGCCGACACTGTCACCGGATCCAAGTACCTGGTGACCCATGACAAACGACGCCTGCTGGTGGACTGCGGCATGTTCCAGGGTGTCAAGCAACTGCGCCTGCGCAACTGGGCGCCGCTGCCGGTCGCGCCGGAACAAATCGATGCGGTGGTGTTGACCCATGCGCACCTGGACCACAGTGGCTACCTGCCCTTGCTGGTGCGCGAGGGTTTCGCCGGCAAGACCTACGCGACCTCCGCCACGCGTGACCTGTGCAAGATCCTGCTGCCCGACAGCGGCTACCTGCAGGAGGAGGACGCGGCGTTTGCCAACCGCCACGGATTCTCCAAACACGCGCCGGCCCAGCCGCTGTACACGCGCAACGACGCGGTGGCCAGCCTCAGGCACATCAAGGCCATCGCCTTCGGCCGCACGGTCTCGCCGATGCCGGGCTGGCGCATCACGTTCCAGGAGGCCGGCCACATCCTGGGGGCTGCCAGCGTGCTGCTCGAGGTCGCGGGTCGGCGCATCCTGTTCTCGGGCGACCTGGGCCGCAGCGACGACCTGATCATGAACCCGCCGGCCAACGCGCCGATGGCCGACACGGTGCTGATCGAATCGACCTACGGAGACCGTGAACACCCGCACGACAAGCTGCTGGACGAACTGGGCCCCTTGCTCAAGGCCGTCGCCACGCGGGGTGGCGTGGCCGTGGTGCCGGTGTTTGCGGTCGGCCGCGCACAGGCCCTGCTGCATGCGATCGCGCTGTTGAAGAACCGACGGGACATCCCGCGCTCCTTGCCGGTGTTCCTGGACAGCCCGATGGCCGTGCATTCGACCCGGCTGTTCGATCAGCACCCCGGCCTGCATCGCCTCACGGAGAAGCAGTCGCAGGCGCTCACGCGGGGTGCCACCATGGTGGCCAATACCGACGAGTCGAAGGCGCTGGCCCGGCGCCACGGTCCGATGGTGATCCTGTCCGCCAGCGGCATGGCCACCGGCGGGCGGGTACTGCACCATCTGGCGCATTACCTGGGCGACCACCGCAACATGGTGATCCTGACCGGCTTCCAGGCGCCGGGTACACGGGGTGCGTCGCTGGCCGACGGAGCGGACACGATACGCATCCATGGACGCGACGTGCCGGTACAGGCGGAAGTGGCGCAACTGCAGGCGGCCTCGGCCCATGCCGACGCACGCCAGCTCATCGCCTGGCTGCGCACCATGCCCCAGGCGCCGGGCCAGGTGTATGTGGTGCATGGCGAGCGCACGGCCTCGGACGAGCTGCGCAAGCGCATCAAGCACGAGCTGGGCTGGCGAGCCGTCGTGCCGGAGCACGGTTCGACCTGGCCGACCTGAGGCGGCCAGCAAGCGAAAAGCGGCAAGCAACCGATCAGAACAGGCTCTGCTGCGCCGACAACGCGGAGGGTCGGAACAGGCCCAGGTCGAGCGGCTGGCGCTCGCGGGTCAGGCCGAGCCGCGCGCATGTCTTGCCAAAACGCTGCGCCAGCAACTGCGACCAGACCCCATGGCCTTTCATGCGGGTGGAGAAGTCCGCGTCATAGTCGCGACCTCCGCGCATCTCGCGCACCCTTGCCATCACACGTGCCGCCCGTTGCGGGTAATGCAGCGCCAACCACTCCTGGAACACCGCATTGAGCTCCCAGGGCAGACGCAACACGGAATAGAACGCGGACGTGACGCCGGCCTGTGCCGCGGCCTCCAGCACCTGCTCCATGTCGTCGTTGATGAAGGGAATCTGCGGTGCGACGCTGACACCGACCGGAATGCCGGCATCGGCCAGCGCGCGGATGGTTCGCAGCCGCCGCTGCGGCGCCGCCGCCCGGGGCTCGAGCGCGCGGGCGAGCGCGCCGTCGAGTGTCGTGATCGTGACGTAGACCGCGGCCAGGTTGCGTCGTGCCATCGGCGCCAACAGGTCGATGTCGCGCTCGATTCCGCTGCCCTTGGTGACGATGGCCAGCGGATGGTCGCAGCGCGCCAGCAGTTCGATCACCGCGCGGGTGATCTTCCAGTGTCGCTCGGCCGGTTGGTAGGCATCCGTCACCGAACCGATGACGATCTGGCTGGGCACGTACGAAGCGGCCTGCAGTTCGCGCGACAGCGCCGCGGCGATGTCCGGCTTGGCGAAGATGCGGGTCTCGAAATCCAGGCCGGGCGAGAGATTCAGGTAGCTGTGGGTCGGGCGCGCATAACAATAGACGCAGCCATGCTCGCAACCCCGGTAGGGATTGAGGCCATAGTCGAAATGGATGTCGGGCGACTGGTTGCGGCTGATGGCTTTGCCCACCGCCGCGGGCGTCACCGTGGTGAGCAGGCTGCCCGCCGCCGGGCGGGTTTCCTGCGCGTCCAGGGTGCCCCATCCATCGTCGAATTCGGCGCGCGCATCGGCCGCGAACCGGTGCGCCACGCGGCTGGCCGCACCGCGGCCCTTGATGGATGCCAGCGGAATGCGGACCTCAGACACGCACCGACCTCCGCCGGAACGAGGCCTCGAAACCGCCAAGCCATGGAGTCGAATGGACAATACTGGTCATAAAAACAGTATATGCGCTGCCACCCGCTGGCGTCAACGATTGTTGCCGCCCGGCGCCTCGCCGGCCGGCTGCGACAAGCCCGCGGCGCCGAGCGACCGGCCGCCCGGCGCCGACCGCGTCAGGCGTTCGCGCGGGAACCCAGCAACCGGGCTCGCGCCTGCTGGTATTCGCGCCGCAACTGGGCGATGTAGTCGCCCGCACTTTGCAGCTTGTCGATGGCGCCGATGCCCTGGCCGCAACCCCAGATGTCCTTCCAGGCCTTCTTGGCGTCGCCGCCGAAGTTCATCTTGCTCGGGTCGCTGACCGGCAGGTGATCCGGATCCAGACCCGCGGCGCGGATGCTGGGTGCGAGATAGTTGCCATGCACGCCGGTGAACAGGTTGCTGTAGACGATGTCGTCCGAATTGCCGTCCACGATGGCCTGCTTGTAGGCGTCGAAGGCGCGGGCCTCCTCGGTCGCGATGAAGGCCGAACCGATGTAGCCGAAATCCGCGCCCATGGCCTGGGCGGCCAGCACCGCATCGCCGGTGGCAATCGCGCCCGAAAGCGCCAGTGGCCCGTCGAACCACTGGCGGATTTCCTGCACCAGCGCAAACGGACTCTTGACGCCGGCATGTCCACCGGCGCCGGCCGCGACCGCGATCAGGCCGTCGGCACCTTTCTCGACGGCCTTGTGCGCGAAGCGGTTGTTGATGACATCGTGCAGCACGACGCCGCCATAACTGTGCGCGGCGGCATTGATGTCCTCGCGCGCGCCCAGGCTGGTGATGATGACCGGCACCTTGTACTTGACGCACAAGGCCATGTCGTGCTCGAGCCGGTCGTTGCTCTTGTGCACGATCTGGTTGATCGCGAACGGCGCCGCGGGCTGCTGCGGATGGGCACGGTCGTGCGCCGCCAGCGTCTCGGAGATCTCGGCCAGCCAGTCCTCGAGTTGCGCGGCCGGCCGCGCATTGAGGGCCGGCATGGAGCCGACCACGCCGGCAATACATTGCGCCACCACCAGCTTGGGGTTGCTGATGATGAACAGCGGCGCGCCGATGATGGGCAGTGGCAGCGCGTCGAGAGGCGGGGGCAAGGTCGACATGGGGTCCTTCGTGGGTTGCGGCGAGCCTGCCATGGCCCGCCAGCCTGGCGGCGCTGGCGGTGCGCGGCGGGCCATGCAGGCGAGATCGGCGGGCGGGCCCGTCGTCAGAACGCGTCGGGCGCCAGCGCGACCACGCTCTCGGCACCCTCGACGATGCTGTCGCGCGCGCCGGGGATCTTGGTCAGCAGATGGTCGGCATAAAACCGCGCGGTCGTGATCTTGGCGTGGAAGAACGTGTCGTCCTTGCCGTCCGCGATCTGCCGTTGCGCCACCAGCAGGGCCCGGCCCAGTTGCCATCCGGCCATCAGGTTGCCGGCCAGCATCAGGTAGGGCACGCTGCCGGCAAACGCCGCATTCGGTGCAGTCTTGCTCTGCTCGGCAATGAATCGCACCACGTCGGCAAAAGCCGCACGGGCTGCCGACAGCCGTGCCGCGACTGCCTTGGCATCGGCCGAGCCGCTGGCGACCAGTTGCTGCTCGGTCTCCTCGATCCGTGCGGCGATCGCCAACGCGGTCTGGCCGCCATCGCGCGCCGTCTTGCGCCCGACCAGGTCGTTCGCCTGGATCGCCGTCGTGCCTTCGTAGATGGGCAGGATGCGCGCGTCGCGGTAATACTGGGCCGCGCCGGTCTCCTCGATGAAACCCATGCCGCCATGGACCTGCACGCCCAGGCTGGTGACCTCGACGCTCATCTCGGTGCTGTAGCCCTTGACCAGCGGCACCAGGAATTCGTAGAAGGCCTGGTTCTGCTTGCGCGTGTCTGCGTCCGGGTGGTGGTGGGCCGCGTCGTAGGCGGCCGCGGCCACCGACGCCATCGCACGGCAACCCTCGGTGTACGCGCGCATCGTCATCAGCATGCGCTTGACGTCGGGGTGATGGATGATGGGGGCGCTGGCCTTGATGGAACCGTCCACCGGGCGCGACTGCACGCGCTCGCGGGCAAAGGCCACCGCCTTCTGGTAGGCCCGCTCGGCGATCGCGATGCCCTGCACCCCGACCGCATAACGCGCGGCGTTCATCATGATGAACATGTATTCGAGGCCGCGGTTCTCCTGCCCCACCAGGTAAGCGATGGCGCCGCCATGGTCGCCGTATTGCAGCACGGCGGTCGGCGAGGCCTTGATGCCCAGCTTGTGTTCGATGCTGACGCAGTGCACGTCGTTGCGATCGCCCAGCGATCCGTCCTTGCCCACCAGGAACTTCGGCACGACGAACAGACTGATGCCCTTGACACCTTCGGGCGCACCACTGACGCGGGCCAGCACCAGGTGCACGATGTTCTCGGCCATGTCGTGTTCGCCGTAGGTGATGAAGATCTTGGTGCCGAACACCTTGTAGGTTCCATCGGCCTGCGGCTCGGCGCGGCTGCGCACCATGGCCAGATCGGAGCCGGCCTGCGGCTCGGTCAGGTTCATGGTGCCGGTCCACTGGCCGCTGACGAGCTTCTCGAGGTAGATCGCCTTGAGATCATCCGAGCCCGCCGTCAGCAAGGCCTCGATGGCGCCGTCGGTCAGCAGCGGGCACAACGCAAAACTCATGTTGGCGCTGTTGACCATCTCGATGCAGGCCGCGCCGATGGTCTTGGGCAGGCCCTGGCCACCGAAATCGGCCGGATGTTGCAGGCCTTGCCAGCCCCCTTGCACGAATTGTGCGAACGCCTCCTTGAAGCCGGCGGTCGTGGTCACGACGCCATCCTTCCAGGAAGAGGGTTTCAGGTCGCCGTCCCAGTTCAGCGGGGACAGCACCTCCTGGTTGAAGCGCGCGGACTCCTCGAGCACCGCCTGCGCCGTGTCCATGCCGGCATCCTCGAACCCGGGCATGGCGGCCACCTCGGCCAGGCCGGCCAGGTGTTCGATGTTGAACAACATGTCCTTGACGGGAGCGACGTAACTCATGACAACCTCCAGAAATCAAAAAGGCCGCACCGGACCGACCAGCGGTCGCTCAGGTGCAGCCGAAACGCGCACTGCGCCGAGGTGGCGCGATCTCGCAACGTCCGCAACGCTACTACAGCGCCGCAACCAACTCCGGCACGGCAACAAACAGATCAGCCTCGAGTCCGTAGTCGGCAACGCTGAAGATCGGTGCCTCGGGATCCTTGTTGATCGCGACGATCACCTTGCTGTCCTTCATGCCGGCCAGGTGCTGGATCGCGCCGCTGATGCCGCAGGCAATATACAACTGCGGCGCGACGATCTTGCCGGTCTGGCCGACCTGCCAGTCGTTGGGTGCATACCCGGCATCGACCGCGGCACGCGAGGCGCCCAGGGCGGCGCCGAGCTTGTCGGCCAGCGGTGTCATGACTTCGGTGAACTTCTCGGCGCTGGCCAGCGCCCGTCCGCCGCTGACGACGATCTTGGCAGCGGTCAGTTCCGGGCGGTCGTTCTTGGCGATCTCGCTGCCGACGAACGAAACCTTGTCGCTGGCGCCGGCCGCGGTCAGGGATTCCACCGCAGCCGATCCGCCTTCGGCCGCAGCCGCGTCGAATCCGGTCGTGCGCACGGTGACGACCTTGATCGGATCGAGGCTTTGCACGGTGGCGATCGCATTGCCGGCATAGATCGGGCGCTCGAAGGTATCGGGCGACTCGACCTTGGTGATGTCGGAGACCTGGCCCACGTCGAGCTTGGCCGCGACGCGTGGCGCGATGTTCTTGCCCGAGGCCGTGGCCGGGAACAGGATGTGGCCGTAGTCCTTGGCGATCGCCAGCACCTGCGCGGCGACGTTTTCGGCCAGGCCATGGGCCATGCCGGCATCGTCGGCATGCAGCACCTTGGCCACGCCGGCGATCTTGGCTGCTTCGGCGGCTGCGGCGCCGGCATTGGAGCCGGCCACCAGGACGTGGACATCCTTGTCGCACTGCAATGCGGCAGTGACGGTATTGAGCGTCGCGGCCTTGACGCTGTTGTTGTCGTGTTCGGCGATGACGAGTGCGGTCATGAATCAAATCTCCAAAAATCGGTGGGCGCCAGGGCCTCGCGGCCTGACACGGAAGCGGACATCGTTGCCGGATGCGGTGTCAGATGACCTTGGCTTCGTTCTTCAGCTTGTCGACCAGCGTGGCGACGTCGGGCACCTTGATGCCGGCAGCGCGTTGCGGGGGTTCGGAGACCTTCAGGGTCTTGATGTGGGCCTTGATGTCCACGCCCAGATCGGCCGGCTTGACGTTGTCAAGCTGCTTCTTCTTGGCCTTCATGATGTTGGGCAGGGTAACGTAGCGCGGCTCGTTCAGGCGCAGGTCGGTGGTGACGATGGCCGGCAGCGTGATCGACACCGTTTCCAGGCCACCGTCGACCTCGCGCGTGACACTGGCCTTGCCGTCGGCGACCTCGACCTTGCTGGCGAACGTCGCCTGCGGCAGGTCGCACAGGGCAGCCAGCATCTGGCCGGTCTGGTTGCAGTCGTCGTCGATCGCCTGCTTGCCCAGGATCACCAGGCCGGGCTGCTCCTTCTCGACCAGGGCCTTGAGCAGCTTGGCCACCGCCAGCGGCTGCAGTTCCTCGGTCGTCTCGACCAGGATGGCACGGTCGGCGCCGATGGCCATGGCCGTGCGCAGGGTTTCCTGGCATTGCAATACGCCGCACGACACCGCGATCACCTCGGTGGCAACACCTTTCTCGCGCAGGCGAACCGCCTCCTCGATGGCAATCTCGTCGAACGGATTCATGCTCATCTTGACGTTGGCGATGTCCACGCCACTGCCGTCGGATTTGACGCGCACCTTGACGTTGTAGTCCACGACGCGCTTCACAGGCACCATTACCTTCATTGTTGCGACTCCATTGCTTGATTGATCGATTGATGGGAAACCGGCTTCGGACCGGTCGGGCCCGAAGGAAACCGCACCATTCTATGCGGGGCATCCGCCGCGCGGTCTTCGCCTGCGCGACAGGCGCGGGCGCCGCGACGACAACCGGCATCCCGGACGAATAGAACGGTCGTGCTTTTCGTGCCGGACATTGTAGGGCCGAGTCCTCGGCCGCCCGCGGCCAAGGCCAGCGTGCGGGTTTCCATGGACAGACAAGGTCCGTCATCGGGCCTATATTCGAGCAACTTTCGCATTCCTTCGGAGTTCCTGAACCATGAAACGTTTCGCCTTCACCGCCCTAGCCGTCATGGCCAGCTGTTTTGCCGGCCTTGCCGGTGCGCAGACCGTCCTGACGGTATCGTCCTGGCTTCCGCCCAGCCATGCGCTGAGTTCCACGCAGAAAGACTGGTGCGACCTGCTCGAGAAGAACACGGCCGGCAAGATGAAATGCAATATCCTGCCACGCGGCGTGTCCGCCCCTCCCGGCACCTTCGATGCCGTCAAGAACGGCCTGGCCGACGTCTCCTATACCGTGCACGGCTACACGCCGGGCCGCTTCGTGCTCGCGCAGATGGCGGAATTCCCGTTCCTGGGCAACAGCGCGGAATCGATCTCCGTGGCCTTCAACAAGATCGCGGCCAAGCATCCGCAGTTCAACCAGGAACACCAGGGTGTGAAGGTGCTGACCTTGTTCACGCACGGCCCCGGCATCGTGTTCAACACCAAGCGTCCGATCACCAAGGTGGACGACCTCGGCGGCCTGAAATTCCGCGTCGGTGGCGGCATGGTCAACGAGATCTCCAAGACCCTGGGCATGAACGTCACGCTCAAGCCTGCCCCCGAATCCTACGAACTGCTGTCCGGCGGCGTGATGGACGGCACCTTGTTCCCGGCCGAGTCCACCGAATCGTTCAAGATCGACAAGATCGTCCGCCACGCCACCACTTTCCCCGGCGGCCTGTACAACACCAGTTTCGTGGCCATCATGAACCAGGCGCGCTACGACAAGCTCAGTGCCGACGAGAAGAAGGCGGTCGACGCCGTCTCCGGTGAGGTCTATGCCCGCATGTTCGGCCGCGCCTGGGACAAGGTCGACCTGCGCGCCACAGCGCTGATGCAGGCCAACGGCGTGCAGATCACCAAGGCCAACGCCCAGTTCGTCGCCGACATCAAGGCCAAGACAGCGAGTCTCGAAGCCAAGTGGGTCAACGATGCGCAGGCGGCCGGCCTGAAGGACGCCGCCAAGGTGCTGGCCGACTTTCGCGCCGAGATCGCCCGCCAGGAGAAATGACGCGAGGCCGGCAGCCGGGTGATCGCCGGCCCGGCCTGGATGCGGCCTCATGCACAATGAGGGCCGCATTTTTTTCGACTCCATTGCGCCTTTCTCCGTGAACCGAATATTCGAATGGGCGTGCGGTGCATTGGCCGCCGCAGCACTTTTTGCCATCATGGTCCTGACCTTCTTCGACGTCGGCGGCCGCAAATTCGCGTCGGCGTCGATACCCGGTTCGCTGGAGGTGACCGAGTTGCTGATGGTCGTCGTGATCTTCGCCGCGCTGCCGCTGGTGTCGATCCGGCGCGAACACGTGGTCTTCGACTCGCTCGACCACGTGTTGTCGCCGATGCTGCGGCGGGTGCAGGCCGTGCTGGTCAACCTGGTGTGCGGTGCACTGCTGATGGCACTGGCCTACCTGATGTGGCGCACCGCGGGCGAGTTCGCCGAAGCCGGCGAGACCACGGCCCAGCTCAAGCTGCTCAAGGCACCGTTCATCTACGGCATGTCGGTCTTGTGCGGGTTGACCGGCCTGGTGCACCTGCTGCGAATCGCCCTGCGCCGACCGGACACCCCGCCCCAACCCGGAGGCGACAAGCCATGACCGAAGCCTTGCTGGGATTCGGCGCCATCTTCCTGCTGGCGTTCCTGCGCGTGCCGCTGGCATTCGCGATGGGCATCGTCGGCGTCGTCGGCATGGGCCTGACACGCAGCTGGCCGGCCGCGTTCTACAGCACCTCGCAAGTGGTGTACGAGACCGGCTTCGCGTACACGCTGTCGGTGATCCCGCTGTTCATCTTGATGGGGAACTTCGTCGCCCGCGCGGGCCTGGCACATGAACTGTTCCGCGCCGCTTTCGTGTTCATCGGTCATCTGCGCGGCGGCCTGGCACATGCAACCATCGCCGCCTGCGCCGGCTTCGGTGCCATCTGTGGCTCCTCCATCGCCACCGCCGCGACCATGAGCAAGGTTGCCTATCCATCGATGCAAAAACTCGGCTACAGCGAGTCGCTGTCGACCGGTGTCATGGCCGCCGGCGGCACGCTGGGCATCATGATTCCGCCCTCGACCATCATGGTGATCTACGGCATCGTGACGGAGACCAACATCGGCAAGTTGTTCGCCGCCGGAGTGTTGCCCGGGCTGCTGACCGCGCTGGCAATGATGGTCGCCGTGGTCATCGTCACCTCGCGCGATCCCGAACACGCGCCGCCAGGCGAAAAGTCGACCTGGTCCGAACGACTGGCGGCGGTGCGCGGCATCTGGGGCGTGTTGCTGCTGGTCGTGGTCGTGCTCGGCGGCATCTACGGCGGCGTCTTCACTGCCACCGAAGGCGCGGGCATCGGCGCCTCGGGTGCCTTCCTGTTCGCGCTGGCGCGGCGCGCGCTGACCTGGAAGTCGCTGTTCCAGATCCTGGTGGAGTCGGCGCGCACCACCGCCATGTTGTTCACGCTGCTGATCGCCGCCACCGTGTTCGCGAACTTCGTCAATTTCACGTCCATGCCCGGCGATCTGAAGGAGTGGATCACCCACCTGGGCCTGTCGCCGCCGATGATCGTCGCGGCGATGATGGTCATCTACGTGCTGCTGGGCACGGTAATGGAGGAACTCAGCATGGTGCTGCTGACGATTCCGCTGTTTTTCCCGATCGTCGTCAGCCTGGGTTTCGATCCGGTCTGGTTCGGCGTATTGATCGTGATGGTGATCCAGATCGGCCTGATCTCGCCGCCGGTGGGCATGAACCTGTTCGTGCTCAACACGCTGCTGCCGGGCGTGCGGCTGGGCACCATCTTCAAGGGCGTGTGGCCCTTCGTCGTGGTGCAGGTGCTGATGCTGATCCTACTGGTGGCTTTCCCCATCCTGAGCCTGTGGCTGCCTTCGTTCATGCAGTAGTTGCGTTTCGTTCGCCCCTGGTACCGGCCTGATCCGACCGGCGTTGTTCGCCTGACAGGCCTTGGACGGCAGCCCGACACGGTTTGCGGTTCCTGGTTTCGGCGTGACGACGGTGGTGGGCCAGGCGATGCGGGTGGGGGGCTCCGTTCATGTCCTCCTCGATGGGCTTCGCCCATCGATTCCC
>CAXBDR010000128.1:0-12413 GCA_963974265.1 uncultured Rhodoferax sp. | reverse complement strand
GATCGGGCGCTGGGCGAAGACGGCCAGCTGATCTGAACACAGACCTGCATGCCGTGGGTCTATTCGCTTCACGGTCCATGCCGTCCGCCTACAATGGACACGTCTGCAGTGCCCATCGGGCTTTTAATTCCTTGAACCAATGCTCTCGTAGCTCGGGCTTGGAACATCGCCTGGCTGGTGTGATCATCTCGCGTCAGATGAACCCGACGCCAACGCTGACCTCGCCCACCTGAACCCCGGTTCAGGATGCGGCTCGGTGGCCCCTGCAGGCACCTTCTTCTCCCGTGGATTTCTCCCTCACCCTGATTCTCGAACTGGCGCTGCTGGGGTTGTGCACCGGCTTCCTGGCCGGGCTGCTGGGACTGGGCGGAGGCATGATGATGGTGCCGTTCCTGACCTTCATCCTGAGCACGCGCAACTACCCGCCCGAACATGTGATCAAGATGGCGGTGGCCACGTCGCTGGCCACGATCTGCTTCACGTCGCTGGCGTCGGTGCGCGCCCATCACCGGCGCGGTGCCGTGCGCTGGCCCATCGTGCGGGTGCTGGCGCCGGGCATCGTGCTCGGATCCTTCGTCGGGGCGCAACTCGCCGCCGCGATGCCGGCACGACTGCTGGGCTACCTGTTCGCCGGCTTCGTCGCCTTCTCGGCCACGCAACTGGTGCTCAACCGCAAACCCACGCCTTCGCGCACGTTGCCGGGCACGCCCGGCATGTTCGGTGTCGGCAACCTGATCGGCCTGATGTCCTCCCTGGTCGGCGCCGGTGGTGCGTTCGTGTCCGTGCCGTTCATGACCTGGTGCAATGTCGTCATCCACCAGGCGGTGGCCACATCGGCGGCACTGGGCTTCCCGATTGCACTGGCCGGCTCGATCGGGTACCTGGTGGCCGGCTGGAGCCTGCCGGACATGCCGGCCGGAGCGCTCGGCTACCTGTACTGGCCGGGATTCCTGGTGTTGTCGGCGGCCAGCATCGTGACCGCGCCCCTGGGCGCCCGGGTCGCCCACAGCATCGACGTGGCGCCGCTCAAGCGGGTGTTCGCGCTGGTGCTGTACGCTCTGGCTGCGTATTTCATCCTGCGCTGAACCTGAAAGGACGACGGAACATGCGAATCTGCGTGGTCGGAGCCGGAGCGATCGGCGGCATGCTGGGCGCGCGCCTGGCGCTGGCCGGCAACACGGTCAGCCTGATCGCGCGTGGCGCCCACCTGCAGGCGATCCGCAGCGACGGACTGGCACTCATCGACGAAGCGGGTGTGCAGCAGGTGACCCGGCCGGCTTGCGCGACCGACACCCTGGCCGAGGCCGGTCCGCAGGAGGTCGTGGTGCTGGCCATGAAGGCGCACCAGGTGGCCGATGTGGCGCCGCTGCTGTCGCCGCTGCTGGAATCCGGCACACGCATCGTGACGATGCAAAACGGCATCCCGTGGTGGTATTTCCACGGCCTGGCCGGCCCCTGGCACGGCACGACGCTGCACTGCCTCGACCCCGACGGCAGCATCGCCCGCCATGTGCCGGCCGAACGCATCATCGGCAGCGTCGTCTACCCGGCCTGCGAAGTGATGCGTCCCGGCGTGATCCGGGTGATCGAGGGCAACCGGTTCAGCCTGGGCGAACCGGACGGCAGCGACACGCCGTCGGTACGGGCCATCAGCGAGGTGTTCATGGCGGCCGGCCTGCGGGCCCCGGTCACCAGCGACATCCGCTCCGAGATCTGGCTCAAGGTCTGGGGCAACCTCAGCTTCAACCCGATCAGCGCCCTGACCCATGCCACGCTCGAGGACATCTGCCTGTTCGGGCCGACCCGCGCACTGGCTGCGGGCATGATGACCGAGGCCCAGGCCATCGGCGAGAAGCTCGGCGTGCGGTTCAAGGTCAGCCTGGACAAGCGCATCGCCGGTGCGCAGGCGGTCGGCCAGCACAAGACCTCGATGCTGCAGGACGTCGAGCAGGGACGCCCGCTGGAACTCCAGGCGCTGGTCGGCGCGGTCGCGGAACTCGGCCGCATCACGCAGACACCGACCCCTTCGATCGACGCGGTCTGGGCGCTGGCCAGCCTGCTGGCGCGCACGCTGCAACAACACCAGGCGCGACTGTCGGTCGCGTCGACCACCCGGAACCGACCATGACCCGTTTCGCCACCCTGCCCGAGATGATCGCGGCCCAGCCGCCCGAGGCCGTTGCCCTGATGGCGCCCGCGCGCGAACCGCTGCCCTACGGCGCACTCGGGCAACAGGTGCAGCGCACCACGCAACTGCTGCGTGCGCATGGCCTGGCGCGCACCGATCGTGTCGCCCTGGTGCTGGAGAACGGACCCGAGATGGCCTGTGCCTTCGTCGCCGTGGCCGCCGCATGCACGGCCGCGCCGCTCAATGCAGCGTATCGGGCCGAGGAGTTCGCGTTCTACCTGTCGGACCTGGGTGCCAAGGCACTGATCGTCGCGCAGGGAAGCGACAGTGCGGCCATCGCGGCCGCACGCGAGCTGGGCATGCTCGTGCTCGAACTGCCGGCCGACCCTGCCGCGCCGGCCGGAACCTTCACCTTGCATGCCGCCAGCGAGCCGCCGTCCAGCCACGGCGCGACGACCGGCGATGCACCCGCCAGTGCCGCAGACGTGGCGCTGATCCTGCACACCTCGGGCACGACATCGCGGCCCAAGATCGTGCCACTGAGCCACGGCAACCTGTGCGCCTCGGCGCGCAACATCAGCCACACGCTGCGGCTGGCGCCATCGGATTGCGGCCTGCACGTGATGCCGATGTTCCACATCCACGGCCTGATCGCCGGGCTGCTGGCGCCCCTGTCCGTCGGCAGCCGGATCTTCTGCACACCCGGATTCCATGCGCTGCGATTCTTCGGCTGGCTGCGCGAGAGCCGTGCGACCTGGTACACGGCGGTGCCTACCATGCACCAGGCCATCCTGTCGCGGGCACCGCACAACCGCGACGTGATCCGCGATCATCCGCTGCGTTTTCTGCGCTCCTCGTCGTCGTCGATGCCGCCGCAGGTGATCGCTGAACTGGAGCAGGTGTTCGCCGCTCCGTTGATCGAGTCCTACGGCATGACCGAGGCCACGCACCAGATGGCCAGCAGCCCCTTGCCACCGGGTCGGCGCATTCCCGGCTCGGTCGGTCCAGCCGCCGGCCCGCAGATCGCCATCATGGACGAGAACGGACGACGACTGGCCAGCGGCCAGGTCGGCGAGGTCGTGATCCGAGGCGACAACGTGACCGCGGGTTACGAAAACAATCCGACGGCGAATGCCGAAGCCTTTGTCGACGGATGGTTCCGCACCGGAGACCAGGGCGTGCTCGATGCCGATGGATACCTCACCCTCACCGGCCGGCTCAAGGAGATCATCAACCGCGGCGGCGAGAAGATCTCGCCGCGCGAGATCGACGAAGTGCTGATGGACCATCCGGCCGTGGCCCAGGCCGTGACCTTCGCGATGCCGCACCCCAAGCTCGGTGAAGAGGTGGCCGCTGCCGTCGTGCTGCGCGAGTCGGCACAACCGGCCAACGAAACCGGCCTGCGCGCCTTCGTGGCCAGCCGCGTGGCCGACTTCAAGGTACCGCGCCGGATCCTGATCCTGACCGAGATTCCCAAGGGCGCTACCGGCAAGCTGCAGCGTATCGGGCTGGCGGCCAAGCTCGGCCTGGGGTCGTAGTCATCCGCACGGCGCTGCGTCGCGGGCCACACCCGGTGCTGCGCCGAGGCGGCTCAGCCGTCCCGCAGCGTGTCCATCAGGCGTTCGAATTGCTCCGCCGGCACCGCGGGTGAACACAGAAATCCCTGGAATGCCGCGCAGTCGAGTTCGCGCAGGCAATCCGCCTGGGCCTGCGTCTCGACTCCCTCGGCGACCACGTCGAGCCCGAGGGCGCGTGCCATGCCGATGGTCGCGCTGACGATGGCGCGATCGCTGTCGTCCTGCGGCAGGCCGGTCACGAAGGATCGATCGATCTTGAGTCGCGAGATCGGGAAACGCTTGAGGTAGGACAGGCTCGAGTACCCGGTACCAAAATCGTCGATCGACATCGTCACACCGATGCGCGCGAGCGCATGCAGGCGATCCAGTGCCTCGTCGGCATCGCGCAGCAGGATGGATTCGGTGAGCTCGAGTTCCAGCAGCTTTGCGGACAACCCGGCCTCCTGCAACGCCGTATCGACCATGGACACGAAGTCCGCCTGCTGGAACTGCAGCGCCGACACGTTGACCGACACCCGGATCGGGCGGCCGGCATGTTGCCATGCCGCAGCCTGCCGCACGGCCTGCTCCAGCACCCAGTTGCCGATCGAGATGATGAAGCCGGTTTCCTCGGCCAGCAGGATGAAGGTCGTGGGTGCCACGGCACCGAACTCCTCGTCGTTCCAGCGCGCCAGCGCTTCCGCCCCGATCATCCGGCCGCCTTCCAAAGCCACCTGGGGCTGGAAATGCACGCTGAAGCGGCCCTGTTGCAGGCCCTGGCGCATCGCATGGTCCATCTTGATGCGCGATAACACGTCGACGTTCATCTGCGGCTGGTAGAAGCGGAAGCTGCCGCGACCCCGCTCCTTGACCCGGTACATGGCGGTATCGGCGAACTGGATCAGGTCATCGAGCGTCTTGCCGTCGTCGGGATACAGCGCCACGCCAATGCTGCAACCGACCGAGAAGTTCATGCCGTCGAGAACAAAGGGGTCGGCCATCGCCAGCAGCACGCGTTGCGCGCAGGCCTCGGCGCCCGCGGCGTCGGCCTCCTGCAGGAACACGACGAATTCGTCGCCGCCGAGCCGGCACAAGGTGTCGACATCGCGCAGGCAGGCGTCGATGCGTGCGGCGACCTCGACCAGCACCCGGTCGCCGAAGGCATGTCCCATCGAATCGTTGATGTTCTTGAATCGGTCCAGATCGAGGAAGAACACCGCAAACTGGCCGCCGCTGCGCTCGGCCATGCGCAACGCGAAGTCCACCCTTTGCGTGAGCAAAAGGCGGTTTGGCAGGCCGGTCAAGACGTCACGGTAGGCCAGTGTCTCGATCCGTTGCTGCGCCGCGTATTTCTCGCTCAGGTCCTTGAAGAAGCAGATGCTGTTCACCGGCTGCCCGTGCTCGTCGCGCAGCAACACCCACGATACCTGCACCGTCTGTGCGGGACGACCGGCATTGCGTCGCTGGGCCTCGCCTTCCCAGAAGCCTTCGGCCTGCAGATGCTGCTCGATGCGGGCGAAAAAGCCCTGGTCGTGCGGATCGTGGAAAAACTGCCTCGCCGAGCCACCCAGCAGCGAGGCTTGCGCGATGCCGGTCAGGCGTTCGCAACTGGGATTGGCCGCCAGCAGCCGGAAATCGGCCCCGGTGATGAAGATCGCGTCCAGGCTCGATTCGAATACCTTTGCTGCCAGGCGCAACCGGCCCTGGCTGTCCACCCGCTGCGTGATGTCGCGAAATGCAAACACCCGGCCGCTGGCGTCCCCGCGGTGGTACTGCGGCAACGAGCGGCGCTCGATGATGCGACCGGATCGCAAAACGAGTTCGTCGTCGGCCTCGAGCAGCGGCGACGCGGCGATCTCGGCCAGCCGCGCCTGGTACGCGTCGCTGTCGACCACGGCCTGCGCCATGTGCGCGAACAGGGCCGGGTCGTTGCGTCGCACCATCAGGGCCTCGGGCAGGTCCCAGATCTCCGCGAAGCGACGGTTGTAGTTGCGCACGCGGCCATCGCGGTCGCTGGCCATGATGCCGTCGGCCGTCGACTCCAGCGTCGCGCGCAGTTCCGCCACCAGGCGCTCGAGTTCGACCTCGGTTCGCCGCTGCTGGCGCAGGTCCTGCAGACAGACCAGGTACAGCGGCGTCGCCGCATCGATCCAGATGCGACTGACCCTGCGATCGACCGGAATCGCCACACCGTCGCCCGTACGCAGCAGGGTTTCCGAATGGATCTCATGGCTGAGTCCGGCCGCGACATCCTCCCAGAAGCATTGGTCTTCCGGCGTCGCCGTCAATTCGATGGCAAGTTGTCCTTGCAGGTCTTCGCGCGACACACCGGCCAGCGCGATGGCGGCCTGGTTGACCGACACGATGCGCAGGCTGACCGGATCCACCAGCCAGACAGCCTCGATCAAGGCCTCGATCAGGACGTTGTAGCCGGCCGTGATCACGGCACGACCTCTCCGCGCACCGGATCGGACGCCCGTTCGAAGAAGTAGCAGATCCGCAACCGGGGCGCGAGATAGTCCCGCGCGTCGGCGGGCAGCAGGTCAGGGCGCAGGCTGCGCCGGATGCCGGCCGTGGGCATCTGTTCCAGGTCGAGTATCAAGGCTTCCTCCTTGGCAAGGCCGGCATCATGCACCATGACCCGCGGCTTGAGCGGGCGCGCCGAGTTGACGGACACCACCAGTGCGAACCGGCTGTCCGACAACTGCACCACGGATCCTGGCGGATAGACACCCATCATCCGGATGAAGGCGGCGAGCACGGATACGTCGTGGCGCTCCTTCATCTGGGAGAAGATCTGTGACAAGGCCTCGTGCGGCGTGACGGCGGCCGACTGACGCGGCGGGTTGCACATGTTCTCGTAGCGGTTCACCAGCGCCAGTACCTTGCCGGCCTGGCTGATGTCGGCACCGCGGATCTGGTTCGGGAAACCGCTGCCATCGAGCATCTCATGGTGTTGCGCAATGGTGTTCTGCACTTCGGACGAAAGCCCGAGTTGCTGCGCGATGCCGACCCCGAACGCCACATGGCTCTGGTACAGGCGGTACTCCGCGGGTGCAAAGCTGGAATCCGACAGCCGGACCTGGTCGGGCAACTGCATCTTGCCGATGTCGTGCAGGAACGCAGCCAGGCCGAGATCGCGCAGTGCCTGCGCCGGCAAGCCCAGGGCCTTGCCCAACAGCAGCGACAGTACCGTGACGTTGACCGGGTGCATCCAGGCCCGGTCGCCGGTCGTTTCCGACAACAGGCGGATCGACGATTCGCTCTGCCCGAGCATGTCGCCGACCAGCGAGGACACCAGTTGCACGCAGCGATCGGACGCGGATTGCGCGTCACGCGGGATCAGATCGACGACGGCACGGTACTGGCGAATCGCGGCGTCGAACTGTTGATCGCACAACTCCAGGCTGGCGCGCTGCGCCGCGACCAATGCGGCGTGGCGCCGCTGCCGCGTCTCCCGCTCGTCCGGCTCCTTCGCGCTTGCGGGCGTCGTCGTGGCCGCGGCGTCGACCGGGTCGGGTCCGCGGGCGGCCGGATCGGCTGGCGGTGGATCCGGCGGCCCGGATGCATTCGTGGCCTGCGGCGCGGGATCGCTGCGCGCCGGGACATACCGCACCCTGGACAGGCCCAGGCTGCGCAAGGTCTCGATCTGTCGCGCCGATGTGATCTTGAAGCTGCCCTTGGGAAAGGGGTGGGACATCCAGCCCAACTCGAGATCGACGAACAGGCCGACGCGCAACTCGTCCAGCGTCGCATATGCGTAACCGGTGCCGGAACCGGAACCCCTCATGGCCGTGGCCTGCCGCGACGGAGCGACGCGTACTGCAGGCTGGACAGGGCGGTCATGGTCATGAGCTTACTACTGGCATGGTCCAGCAATGGTAAAACCCTTTGCATGTTTCTTTCATGCGACACCGATGGGTATCATGGCTTGTCGCAACCGTCGCACAACCGCAAGACCGACCCCACCGATGATCGACCTGTACTACTGGCCCACGCCCAACGGGTGGAAGATTTCCATCATGCTTGAAGAATGTGCGTTGCCCTATCGCATGGTTCCGGTCAACATCGGAAAAGGTGAACAATTTCACGAGAAGTTCCTTGCCATCGGCCCGAACAACCGCATGCCCGTCATCGTGGACCATGCACCGTCCGATGCCGGCGCCGCGTTCCCGGTATTCGAAAGCGGGGCCATCCTGATCTACCTCGCCGAAAAGACCGGGCGCTTCCTGCCTGCCGGGCTGCGCGAGCGGCACACGGCGCTGCAATGGCTGATGTGGCAAATGGGTGGCCTGGGTCCGATGGCCGGCCAACTCGGGCACTTCCTGCTGTATGCGCCCGAGCCCCTGCCCTATGCGCAGCGACGCTACGCCGACGAGGTGGACCGCCTGTACGGCGTGCTCGACCGGCAACTGGCCCGGACCGGCGCCCATGTGGCCGGCGACGACTACACGATCGCCGACATGGCGATCTTTCCGTGGATCCGGATCCACCGCAAGCAACAGGTCGATCTCGCCCGTTTTGCGCATGTGGCGCACTGGTACGACACGGTGTTCGCGCGCCCGGCGGTGCAACGCGCGCTGGACCTGGGCAAGGAATTGCGCGCCCACACCCTCACCGACGAGGCCCGCAAGGCCTTGTTCGGACAAACCGCAGACTCGCTGCGCCAACACCCGGGAGGCACACCATGATCGAATTCTTCTTTGACTGCTCCAGCCCCTGGACCTACCTGGCGTTTCACAACATCCAGCCGATGGCGCGGGAGATCGACGTTCCGGTGCGCTGGCGCCCCATTCTGGTCGGCGGTGTCTTCAACAGCGTCAATCCCAGCGTCTATGCCCAACGCGAGCAGCCGGTGCCGGCCAAGCTCGACTACATGTACAAGGACATCCAGGACTGGGCGACGATGGCCGGCCTGAAGATCAAGATGCCGCCCAGCGTGTTTCCGGTCAACAGCGTGAAGGTGATGCGCGCCTGCACCTGGCTGCTGGAACAGCCGCAACCGCAGGCCATGGTGCCGTTCGCGCGCGCCGTGTTCGAAAGTTATTGGGGCGACGACCAGGATATCTCGCGCGATGACGTCATTGCCGCGGCCTGCGATCGCTGCAAGCTCGACACGGCCACCGTGATGCAAGGCATTGCCACGCAGCCGATCAAGGACAGGCTCAAGGCCAATACCGAGGAACTGGTGCGCCGGGGCGGCTTCGGCTCTCCGACCCTGTTCGTCGGCGACGACATGTATTTCGGCAACGACCGGCTGCTACTGGTACGCGCGGCCGCGCTCAGGCAAAAGGCGTCTGCGCCGGCGTCGTGAGCGGCACGGTGCATGGCGGCATGGCCACCAGCGCGCCCTGCTCCCAGCGCTGCCATCCGTACAAGGCGGCGAACCGGAAATCCGGCGCCGCGGCACCGGCTCCGCCCACGCGCTCCGCGCCACGGCGAACCCCGTCGATGAACCAGGCCGGCAGGCCGAGGTGATACGGATTGCGCGCCACCTCGCCGACGTGCTGGCTCAGGGCCGCCACCAGGTCCGCGACATCCCGGCGCCCGAGCTCCACCATCAGCCCCGGATGCAGCTGGGTGTTCCAGTATTCGCTGCAGGCCAGATGCACGCGCTGTTGCCGCAGGCAAGGCGTCCATGACCAGTGCGTGCGTTCCCACGTGCACCGGGTGGCCATCCTGCGCATGCGGGCACACGACCAGTTGCGGACGATAGCGGCGCAGCAAGGCCGCGATCCGCTCGACACAGTGCGCCCAGTGCACGGCATCGGCCTGTGCCAATTGCGGATCGATGCGTTCGAGGCCGTGCTCCGACTCCCCGGATGCGCTGACGAGCTCGAACCCCAGCATGTCGCAGCATCGGCACAGTTCGTCCCAGCGCGCGCGACGCCGCGCGCGGTTGGAGCCCAATGTCACGGCGACGTTGACGACGCGCCAGGGACCTTCGCGACGCAGTCGCAGCGGCAGGCCACCGGCGATGGCCTCGTCATCGGGGTGGGGCGAAAACACCAGGCACAGCGGTGCGCCGTCCGGCACCGCCGGCAGTGCGGCCGCACGGGCCTGCCCGGCGCCGAGCAGGCGCCCCTGCGCAAGCAACTGCTCGAAGCCGGCAACGAATGTGTTGAAGGGGTCTGAGGAGGTCACAAGCGATCCCGGATGCGCAGCGCCGGGCGGGCCCTGCCTGGGTTTTGCGATCCGCCTTCAGCGCCAGGCGAAAGGCGGGCTGGCAGGCGGGAGCCGCGGTGCATCGGTGCGGCTCCGGGCATTCCAGGCCTGGCACCGGCACAGCCTGGCTGCAAAAAAACCCGCCGCAGCGGGTTGTCGGTCGCCCGTGGCAGGCGCTGGCGCCTGCCGCGGGTTTGCGGGGCATCAGCCCATGTGCAGACCGCCATTGACGGAGAAATCGGCACCGGTGGAGTAACCGCCTTCGTCGGACGCCAGCCACGCAATGATGGAAGCGATCTCGCTCGGCTCGCCCAGGCGCTTGACCGGGATGGTGGCGACGATCTTGGCCAGCACGTCCTCGCGGATGGCCTTGACCATGTCGGTGCCGATGTAACCGGGGCTGACCGTGTTGACGGTCACGCCCTTGGTCGCCATTTCCTGCGCCAGCGCCATCGTGAAACCGTGCATGCCGGCCTTGGCCGCCGAATAGTTGGTCTGGCCGGCCTGGCCCTTTTCGCCATTGACCGAACTGATGTTGATGATGCGGCCCCAGCCTTTTTCCACCATGTCGGCCACGACCTGCTTGGTCACGTTGAACATGGAGTTCAGGTTGGTCTCGATCACCGCATCCCAGTCCTCGCGCGTCATCTTCAGGAACATGCGGTCCTTGGTGATGCCGGCGTTGTTGACCAGCACGTCGATCGGGCCATGCTCGGCCTTGGCCTTGGAAAAGGCGGCGACCGTCGAATCCCAGTCGCCGACATTGCCGACCGACGCATGAAAGGTGAACCCCAGCGCGGCCTGCTCGGCGATCCACTTGACGTGGTCGCGGGTCGGGCCGCAACCGGCAATGACCGTGAACCCCTCCTTGTGCAGGCGCTGGCAAATCGCGGTTCCGATTCCCCCCATGCCTCCGGTTACATACGCTACTTTCTTGCTCATGTCGATCTCCTCTTGTTGAAATGGTCTCGCGCGCGCCGGCCGCTCAGCGTTCGATCGTCAGTGCCACGCCCATGCCGCCACCGATACACAGGGACGCAATGCCCTTCTTGGCATCGCGCTTGCGCATTTCGTGCAGCAGGGTCACCAGTATGCGGCATCCGGACGCGCCAATCGGGTGACCGATCGCAATGGCACCGCCATTGACGTTCACCTTGCTGGTGTCCCAGCCCATCTCCTGGTGCACGGCACAGGCCTGGGCGGCAAAGGCCTCGTTGATCTCCAGCAGGTCGAGGTCCTTGGCCTTCCAGCCGGCTCGCTCGAGCGCCTTCGTCGACGCGGGGACCGGGCCCATGCCCATCATGGCCGGATCCAGGCCGCTGGTGGCAAAGCTGGCGATGCGACCCATGGGCGTGAGGCCGAGCGACGCAGCCTTCTTGGCCGTCATGACCATCACGGCGGCGGCGCCGTCGTTGATGCCCGATGCATTGCCGGCGGTGACGCCGCCGGCCTTGTCGAACGCGGGCCGCAAACCGGCCAGGGCCTCGGCATTGGTCTTCTTGTTGATGTATTCGTCGGCAGAGAACACCACCGGATCACCCTTGCGCTGCGGAATGCTCACCGACACGATCTCGTCCTTGAAGCGACCGGCCTCCTGGGCGGCCGCCGCCTTCTGCTGGCTGGCCAGCGCCAGTGCATCCTGCGCCTCGCGCGTGATGCCGTATTTCTTGGCGACGTTCTCGGCCGTGATGCCCATGTGGTACTGGTTGTAGACGTCCCACAGGCCATCGACGATCATCGAATCGATCATCTTCCAGTCACCCATGCGCTGGCCGTCGCGCGAGCCGAGCAACACGTGCGGCGCCGCGCTCATGTTTTCCTGGCCGCCGGCAATGACGATCTCGCTGTCACCATATGCCACCGCCTGTGCCGCCAGCATCACGGCCTTGAGACCGGAGCCGCAGACGGCGTTGATGGTCAGCGCCGGCGTGGCCTGGTTCAGGCCGCTCTTGATCAGGGCCTGGCGCGCGGGATTCTGGCCGGCACCCGCGGCCAGGACCTGGCCCATGATGACCTCGCCGACCTGGTCGGCGCCGACGCCACTGCGCTTGAGCACTTCGGCCACGACGATGGCCCCCAGCTCGGTGGCCGGCACCTTGGCCAGACTGCCGCCAAACTTGCCCACGGCGGTACGGGCTGCGGCTACGATGACGATATCTTCCATGCTGTTCTCCTTAGGTTGTTTGCAGGTTCAGGCCTTGGCCTTGACATAACGGCCGGGCGCGGCTTCGATGGCCTTGAATTTTCCGTAGCCATAGGACTTCGGGGCGTTGATCTGCTTGCCGGCCTGGGACTTGAGCCAGTCGGCCCAGTCGGGCCACCAGCTACCCGGATGCTCCTTGGCGCTGGCGATCCACTGGTCGACCGTGGCCGGAAACTTGTTGGCCGGGCCGATCCAGTGGCTGCGCTTGTTCTTCGCCGGCGCATTGATGACGCCGGCGATATGGCCCGACGCACCCATCACGAAGCGCTTCTTGCCCGGCAGATGCTGGGTCGACGCGTAGGCGCCGCCGATGGGCACGATATGGTCTTCACGCGAGCCGTAGATATAGACCGGCAGGTCG
>CAXBDR010000127.1:0-12496 GCA_963974265.1 uncultured Rhodoferax sp. | reverse complement strand
CCCGCGACGAGGCGGAACACGGGTAGCGGCACTTGACGTTGCGGAAAGCAGACCTGGACCCGCCGGTCGATCTTCATCTCTTGTGGCTGGCCTTCGATTTCAGCAAACAGGAACCAGTCCTCGTCGAGCCGCACCAGGCCCAGGGTATACGGCGCGTGGTCGCGCCATACCGCCGATGGCGGCCGGTGCACGACCGAAAAACTGTAGATGCTGCCGGCCCCTTTGGACAATTCCCATACAGGCGTGGCACCGGCTTCGCACATCGGGCAGATCGAGCGTGGCGGAAAAATCGCGCCGCCGCAGGCCGGGCAGCGTTGAAACATCAGCTTGCCGTCCTTGACGCCGGCCCAGTAGGGCAGGGCGTCCTGCGTGACACGCGGTGCCGGGAATGAATCGGTGTAGTTCGCGAATTCGCCTTGTTCCATCATGGTGCTGTTCCTACAGGGCTTCGGTGCCCAGGATCACGGCGCTATGGCAGGCCAGCATGCCGCCCGCGGAATACGCCATGGCGCGTTTCGGTGAATTGCCGGCCGACAGCCCCAGCGGGTCGCCCCGCAACTGGCGCACGGTTTCAACCAGCGAGTCGGCGGCAACCGAGATACCGGGCTGGCCAAAGCCCATCCACCCGCCGTTGGTGTCAACTGGGAAATCGCCGCCGGGCCGCATGCGCCCGCTATGAACCAGGTCCATCGCACGGCCCTTGGGCGCAAAGCCCAGGTCCTCCAGTTGCACCAGCACCGTATGCGAGAAATTTCCGGCGAGCGCTCCGAGTTGCATGTCGGTGGGCGCCATGTCGGCCATCGCATAGGCCTCGCGCGCTGCGTGTGCGGCGCCGGTCGTGGTGATGGCCGGCAGCGGCCCGAGCGGGATACGACTCTTGCGCAGGTTGATACGCTCGCACAGGTACTCATGCGTGGTGCAGGTTCCGAAACCGTGGATGTAGATCGGTCGCCTGGCCTGCCTGGCGCGTTCGACACTGGTGACGACAAACGCGCCGGCTGTGCCGCCCGGACCCCAGGTGGCGCACATCCAGCGCCGTAGCGGGGTCGATATGTAGGGCGAGCGCATCACATCGTCGACGCTGATGAGTCCATGGCGGCGCTTGGCGGCCTTGGGGTGGTGCACGGCCCATTCCTGGCGCTGCACCGCGACCTCGGCGAAGTCTTCCTCGGTGACGCCGAATTCGTGCATATAGCGGCAGGCCAGCTGCGCATAGATCGTGGGAATGGTCGGGCCATAGGGAAATTCGAACTGCGGGCAGGCGTCTGTGGCGGCACCGACCGCCGTGGCGTCGATGAACAATTCGACCGCGTCCGACTGCACGCACAACACATAGTCAGCCGTTCCGGCGGCAATGGCCAGCGCGGCCTGGCCGATCATTGCGTTGACGCCCGCGCCGTGGAACGTGATCTCGGTGGTCATGCGCACCGGCATTTGCATGTGCGAGGCGAAGATGTTGTTCCATTGGGGCCGCCGGTCGGCCCAGGGCGAGCGCCCGGTGAGCAGGATGTCGATGTCGTCCTTGCGAATCCCGGCATCCTTGAAGGCAGCCCAACTGGCTTCGGTAGCCAGTTGCAGCGGGTCCTTGATATTTGTTTTGTCAGCGTAGGCGTCGCCCATGCCGACGATGGCGGCAACTCTGCCCAGGGAACGGTCGGGTGTTCTCACGAGTCGGCTCCGGTCAGTCGCAGGGCAGGCCGAGCTGTTTGGCGATCACGCGCAACTGAATCTCGTAGGATCCCACGGTGACCGGCGCGACCAGGGCGTCGAGTGCCATGCGCATCACGGGCAGTTCCTCCGTGATGCCCCAGCCGCCCCCAATATGCAGGGCGTTTTGCGTGACGCGGTAGACGGCCTGGGTCACGAACAGCTTGGCCGAAGAGACATCCAGGATGATGTCCTTGATCGCGGCACCGCTGTCCCAGCGTTGCGCGGCATGGTACGTGTACAGGCGCGAGGCCTCGACATCGACGTGGCCCTGGGCCAGCATGAAGGCGATGCTCTGGTTGGCACCGATCGGCTTGCCAAACTGCTGGCGCACCTTGGCGTAGTCCAGCGCCCAGGCCAGAGCGGTCTGCATATGGCCGAGCCAGCGCGCGGCGACCATCACCCGTTCGCGGTTGAACCCCGCCATGATGGCGCCAAAACCGGCACCCAGGCGGCGCGACTCGGGCACCCGGGCATCGTTGAACATCACCCGATAGGTCGGAACCGGTCGATTGGCGTAGGTCTTGATCTGCGACGTTTCCACGCCCGGCGTGTTGCGATCGACGGCGAAGAAATGCATGCCGTGACGGCCCTTTCCCGGGTCGGTGCGGGCCAGCACCAGCATCACGTCGCAATCACCGCCCAGGGTGATGAACGACTTGATGCCGTCGAGCACCCATATGTCGCCGTCGCGCCGGGCGCTCGTCTTGAGGTTCTGCACGTCGCTGCCGGCCTCGGGTTCGGTGACGGCCAGCGCAAGCAGGCAATTACCGGCAATGTTGGCACGTGCCAACGCATGATGGTCCTCATTGCCGTGCTCGCACAGCAGTGAGCCGGCGACTCCCTGGATCAGCGGCATGATGGCCAGGTTGGGGTTGACCTTGGCCTGTTCCTCGATCGAGATGGCCTCTTCGGTCACGCCGAGGTCGGCACCCCCCAGGGACTCGGGGGCATGCAGTCCGATCAGGCCGGCATTGGCAGCGGCGGTGTAGACCTCGCGCGGAAAACGCGCCTCCTGATCGGCCTGCGCCCAGCGCGGCTTGATTTCACGTTCGGCAAACTTGCGGCACATGTAGCGGAAGGCTTCGCGGTCGACGGTGTTGGGTGGGATGCGGCGTTCGGATTGGCTCATGGGATGACGAGGGTTCGGGGTGGGCAGGTGGCTCAGGCCGGATCACGATGGGGTTGGCGCAGTACCAGCACGTTTGCGGTCCCGCGTTGGGCCAGCGCGCCGTCGGCGCCGAGCACGCGGATCTCCAGGCGCACCGCACCGGCACTGCGACCCTTTGAGCTCGATACGTCGACCACAAAACACTCCAGACGGACTTGCGTTCCGACGAATACCGGAGCGTAGAAGCGCCACTCGCCCACGTCGAGCATGACTTGCAGCGCCGGACCGAACAGGTCGCCGAGCATGGCCAGGGCCTTGGCGATCACCAGTGGCCCATGTGCGATGAGTCTTCCGTACCGTGTGGTTTTGGCGTATTCGGGATCCACATGGACCGGATGGTGCGCATCGAGCAGTTCGGCATAACCGGCAACCAGGTCGGCACTGCAATCAAAGCCGGGCATGGGAAGGCGCATGCCCGGCCGGATCGTGTCCAGCCACAACACGCCGGATGGGTCGTTCATCTTGTCGATGGTTTTCTTGGCTGCGGCTCTCACTCTGGCTGGACTCCGAATTCCTTGATCAGTCGAACATAGGCTTGGGACTGCTCGCGGGTGAAAGCGGCCAGCGCCTCAGAGGTGGAAGGCATGGCGTCGATTCCGAGTACCAGCAGCTTCGCGCGAACTTCGGGCCTTTGCAGAATCAGGTTGAACTCGCGGTTCAGACGGTCGACGACATCCTTGGGTGTGCCGGCAGGCGCGAAGAGTGCCCACCAGGCAGGCATGTCGGCCAGGCCACGAAGGCCCGACTCGGCGATGGTTGGCACATCGGGAAACAGCGCGGTGCGGGTCGTGGCGGTCGCCAGCAAGGGTCGGACCTTGCCGGCCTTGGCTTGCGCGTTCGCGGTCACGATATCCGTGAACATCAGGTGGACGCGGCCGGCCAGGACTTCAAGCAGCGCCGGTGGCGTGGACTTGAAGGGAATGTGGACCATGTTCAGTCCGGCTCCCTTTTGCAGCATGCCGCCATACAGTAGACCGCCCAGGTTGCCACTTGCATAGTTGAGCTTGCCGGGATTGGCGCGTCCGTAATCGATCAACTCGTTGATGTTTTTCCACGGCTGGTCAGCGGCCACCACGAGCACATACGAGGTGCCGGCAAGCCGGGTGATCGGCACGAAATCGCGAAACGGATCGTAATTGACGCTGCGCATGATGCCGGCCGGGTTGGCGACGATCGAGTTGGTGGCGGCGAGCAGGGTGTAGCCGTCCGGCGCCGCCTTGGCGACGTGCTCTATGGCGAGCGTGGTCTGTGCGCCAGGCCGGTTCTCGATCACCACGGCCTGGCCCAGCGTCGTACCGAGCGGCTCGGCAACAATGCGCAGGAGCGTGTCTGAGGCTGAGCCCGGGCCGAAAGGCGCGACAAGCCGGATTGCACGGTCCGGATATTGGGCGTGGCCGGACAATGCCGCCAGGCTCAATACCATGCCCATGCCCACGCGGCGCAGGAAACTTCGATTGGAGGGGTTGGTTTTCGTTGTCAATGTGGTTTTCACAGAAGTCTCCTGTTTCATGCTTGCTGCGCAGGATTGCGTCTGTCGGCCGTTGCTGATTTAACGTGCGTGTCCCGTTGTCTTGCGTCGGGCACGGGTCGGCCCGTATGGATCTGCTTTGGTGGGTGTAGGGGCGATGTCGTCGCGTCCCAATGTCCAGGCGACCTGGCGGGCCGCTTCGCGCACCATGGCGATCAGGTGCTCGCGCCGCGACTTGAGTCGCGCAACGGGTATGCCGATTCCGATCGCATGGCGTACACGCCCGTCGCGTTCGATGATCGGTGCGGCCACGGCACCCGCGCCCACCGTGTGTTCGCCTTGCGTGACCACGACGCCGGCACTGCGCAACTCATCGACGATGCGGCGCAGCCGCGCGCGGTCGGTGACCGTGAGCGACGTGGGTTTCAGCAGTTCGGTATTAGCCAGATAGCATTCGATAAAGGCCGGATCCTGGAAGGCCAGAAGCGCCCGACCCATGCCGGTGCAATACAGGGGCCAGCGGGAACCGATCCGCGGTGAATAACGGATGTCCTGCTGGCTTTCCACCACGTCGATGTACAGCGCCTGGGTGCCGCCTTCGTCCAGTGTGGCGAGCATGGCGGTCTCGTCGGTCCGGGCCACCAGGTCGACCAACACCGGGCGCGAAGCCACCAGCACTCCGGAGTCGGCGGCAATGATCGAACCCAGCCGCAACGACGCCGGACCCAGCGTATAACGGCCGTCGCGTTGCCCCGCGTAACCTGCTGTGAGCAGGACCCTCAAATGATTCAACAGGCTGGTCTTTGGAATCTGCATGGCCTCGGTCATCGCAGCGAGCGTGATGCCACCCTTGGCGCTGGCCAGAAGTTCGACGATCTGCATCACGCGCAACGGGGACTTGGGCCCGCTGTAATCGTCGCTGCGAGGAGAATCTGACTGTTCCATTATTGGCATAATAATCCAATATTGGACTAGATTCAATTTTCCGGCCAAAGTGAATGGATACTCGGCACTGGTTCGTGGCAGCACTTCAAGGAGATATGGCAATGAAAACTGGACCGTTGAGCGGCCTCAAGGTCGTGGAGTTGGTGGGCATCGGCCCGGGCCCGATGTGCGGCATGCTGCTGGCTGACCTGGGCGCCGAAGTTCTGCGGGTGGACAGGCTCGCGCCCAGCGGTCTGGGGACCGAGCGACCGCCTCGATTCGACCTGCTCAGCCGCGGCAAGCGCTCGATCGCGGTCGACCTCAAGCATGAGGCAGGCATCGCCTTTACGCGCCGGCTGGTTGGTCTCGGCGATGCACTGATCGAGGGTTTTCGACCGACAACCATGGAACGTCTGGGACTGGGCCCCGACGTTTGTCTGGCCGCCCAGCCCAAGCTGGTGTACGGCCGGGTTACCGGCTTCGGCCAGTCGGGTCCGATGGCCGGCGCGGCGGGGCACGATCTGAACTACATAGCATTGGCCGGCGCACTGCACGCGATCGGGCGTGCAGGCGCACCTCCTACCCCGCCGCTGAACCTGGTGGGCGATTTCGGCGGCGGCGGTCTGCTGCTGGCCTTTGGCATGCTCGCCGCCCTGTGGAACGTGCAGCGCGGCGGGTCCGGCCAGGTGGTCGATGCGGCGATGATCGATGGCGCAGCGATGCTGATGACCTCGATGTACGGCATGCTGGGCAGCGGCAGGCACGTCGGAGCGCGTGGCACCAATTTGCTGGATTCCGGTGCTCCGCATTACGAGGTCTACCGCTGCGCGGATGGTGAATATGTCTCGGTGGCGCCGATCGAACCGAAGTTTCGTGCCGTATTGATCGAGCGCCTGGGTTTGGCGGGGGACGCGATCGATTTCGACGACAGCGCCCGCTGGCCCGACAGCAAGGCCCGGCTGGCGGCTGTGTTTGCGACCCGGACCCGGGCCCAATGGTGCGAGGTGCTGGAGGGCAGCGACGCCTGCTTTGCGCCTGTGTTGTCTCCGATGGAGGCGCCAGACCATCCCCACCATCGCGCACGTGACACTTTCATCGAGGTGGACGGCGTGCTCCAGCCTGGAGTGGCCCCCCGCTTCAGTGCCACCCCGACATCGCTGCCGCGCGCTCCGCACACGGATGATGCGTCGGTGCTCGATCGAATCTGCGAGTGGGGCATAGCGCGTCAGGACATCGATGATCTGGTGCGTGGCAGGGTCATGCGCGCCGGTGCCGCCCAGGCGGGCTGAAAGGCGCGGTCACGCCGGCGGCCGAAAGTATTCCGGCATGCCGGCGGGCCAGAATTCACCCCACAACACCATTCCGCCGTCGATGTTGATGGTCTCTCCGGTGATGTACTTGCCCGACGGCGCGGTCAGGTAGACAACGGCTTCGGCGACATCCTGCACGTCGCCTGCACGCAGCATCGGGTTGGTGCGAAACAGGCCTGCCACGTTTTCGGGCTTGTAGTTGTTGAATCCGTTGCTCTCGATCGCGCCGGCACCGATGCAGTTCAACCGAATTCCATGCTCAGCCCATTCGACGGCCAATGTCTTCGTCAGTGCAATGACGCCGGCCCGCGAGGCCGCGGTATGGGCCATTCCGGGCAGACCGCGATCGACCGCGGCGGCGATGGTGACGATGTTGCCGTCGCGTTTTCCCTGCTGTACCCAGCGCCGCGCGGAGCCCTGCATCATGTACCAGGTGCCGTTGAGGTTGGTGTCGATGACGGCATTCCAGCCCTTGTGGGTGAAATCCATCGCGTGCGCGGCAAACTGCCCGCCGGCGTTGTTGACCAGGATGTCGATGCTCCCGTGGCGGTCCCAGACGGCGCTCAGCAGGGCATCGACCTGCTCCGGGTCACGGATCGTCATCGGGTGCCAGTACACATCGCGGCCGGACAACATGCGCAGCTTTTCGGCACAGTCTTCCAATTTGTCCGCCTTGCGTCCGCAGATCACAAGTGTCGCGCCCAGGCGGGCGTAGAGGAAGGCGATGGCTTTTCCGATGCCACTGCCAGCACCCGATACCAGCACCACTTTGCCGGCGAACAGGTCGTCGCGATAAACGGTGGGTAGTGTCGCGAGCGCTTCGTCGCCGGGGCCGAACTTGGGCCGCTCCGTCGCAGTTGAATTCATGGCGGGGCCTTGAAGTAATCGGGCTTGGGGATCGTCCACAGTTCGCCCCACAATAATCCCCCGCCATCCACGTTGAGCAGCTCGCCTGTGACGAACTGGCCGCTGGGCCCGGTGAGATAGACCACTGCGTGGGCGATGTCCTGCACATTGCCGGCGCGCAGCATCGGGTTGCCGCGCGCAAAGTGCTGCCGGGCCTCGGGCGAGTATTGCTTGATGCCGCTGCTTTCAATGACACCTGGAGCGACACAGTTGACACGAATGCCGTCAGGTGCCCATTCGACAGCCACCGTCTTGGACAGGTAGGCGACTGCGGCGCGTGCCGCACAGGTGTGCGCAACCCCGGGAAAGCCGCGCTGGAACGTGACCACGATGTTGACGATGCTGCCTGGAGTGCCGGTGTCGCGCCAGCGCCTGGCAGCCGCCTGCATCATGTACCAGGTACCGTTGAGATTGTTGTCGATCACGGCCTTCCAGCCTTTGACACTGATGTCAAGCGCGGCTTTCGGGAACTGTCCACCTGCGTTGTTGACCTGTACATCCAGTCGGCCGAATCGGCTGTAGGTGGCATCCAGCAGGGCATCGACGGCGTCCGGTTCTCGGATGTTCGTCGGTTGCACCAGAACATCGGGACTTCCAAGCTTGCGCAACCAGGGCTCGCAGGCCTCGAGTTTGGCGCGGTCGCGACCACAGATCACCAGTCTGGCACCCAGGCGCGCGTAAAGGAAAGCGATGGCTTTTCCAATGCCGCTGCCGGCGCCCGATACCATCACCACCTGGCCGTCGAAAAGCCCGCCCTCGAACACGCGCGGCAACCGGGCCAATGCTTCGTCGTCCATACCGAATCCGAGTTCACTCATCAGTTCGCCTCGCCATGATTTCGCTTCGCAATGGCGGCAAGATGATCGGCCAGGCCAGGCATCCCGCCGCCGTCCATCGGCCAGCGCATTGGAAGTCTTCGCCAGATGCAGCGATCAGGCCGCAGTGTCCGACGTGATCGTGTGATTTCAGCTGCACCAAGTCCGGCCCCGACCTGACATCAGAAAGGTGTGCCGGGGACTGGCGGCGCGCGGTTCGGCGCACCCGCGCGTTTGTATACAAGCAAAGTACGCTTGAAGGTACACACCACCCCTCCATCTTGGTTGAATCCTTCGGTCTTGACCGTCACCACGCCGACGTTGGCGTGCGATTTTGACTCACGCGTATCAAGTACCTTCGAGCGCGAATAGATCGTGTCGCCTTCAAACACCGGCTTGGGCAGACGAACCTCATCCCAGCCGAGATTGGCAAATACGTTGTATGACACGTCGATCACCGATTGCCCGGTGACAAGCGAGATGGTCAGGCAGGAGTTGACAAGAGGGCGGGCGAATTCGGTTTTGGCCGCGTAATGCGCATCGAAATGCACGGCGGCCACATTCTGGGTCAATAGCGTGAACCAGATATTGTCTTGCTGCGTGACGGTACGGCCAAGCGGATGCCGGTATTCGTCGCCAACATGAAAGTCTTCGTAGAAGCGACCTTCCCAGCCAGTCTTGACCGTCATGTGGCGCTATTCACGGCGGAAGGTGCCGTCGAAGACAATCGCCGTTACCTGTTTGACGAAGTCCTGAAACGAGCCCTTTTGCGGGTTGTACCACTCGACGGTCCAGTTCAACGCGCCGATCACGAATAGTCGGATGACGGTGGGGTTGGCATCCGGGCGAAGTTCACCGCGCGCGAGCGCATCTTCAAGCAGTCCGTCCCAGTAGTCAGCATAGGCGCGGCGCACCAGGCGATGGCGGGTTTTGGCCGCGGTGGGGACTTGACCGTAGATTCGGATATTGGCTGAGGTGAAATCGCCGTGGTGCAGCAACCCCCACAAATGGCCCTCGATCGCTGCGGAAAGGCGGTCCCGGGCGCTTGCGGTCTCTGACAGCGCCTCCACCCTTTCGTGGACCGCGTCGGAAACGACCTGAATCCCCTTGTCCAGAACCTCGCCAAGGATTTGTTCCTTGGACTCGAAATGGTAATAAATGCTGCCGGCCTTGATGTTCGACGCATCGGCCACCTCGCGCAACGTGGTTGCCGCATAGCCGTGATGTCGAAAGAGGCGAGCTGCCTCCAGCAAGATGCGTTGGCGTGTCGCGGTATCGGCTTCGACGGATGTCGGCTTTTCGCGGGTTTTAGTAGGCATATCGATGGTCAGTTAGGTAAGAAATGGTCCGAAAATGGTAACAGTCGCGGCTGTAGCCAGTACGGCGCATAGTTCAAGAGCTTGGATATCAAATCTAACTAACGTATGTTCGTTATCATGATACCATCAGATTAACCGCGCGAGCAAGCACGTGCTGTGATGTCGAAGCGCTGGTACCGGATCTTGCCTTGTTGATAGGTCTCCGGTTGATCAATCCAGGAACCACGAAGGAGGCCAAGACATGCTACTCAACGAAGACCAGATTGCCTTGCGCGACGTTGCTCGCCGATTCTCGCGGGAAAAACTGAAGCCGCACTATCAGAAGCGCGAGGCGGACCAGGGGTTTGACCGTGCCTTGATGCAGGAGATCGGATCGCTCGGCCTGATCGGTGTCGATCTGCCCGAAGAGTATGGCGGGCTGGGTCTGAGCGGTGTCACGTCCGGACTGATCACGGAGGAGATCGCCTACGGTGATTTCAATATCAGCTATTTGCAGCTGCTCGGCTCCTTGATGGGTGCGATCGTCCACCGCAACGCCAACCCTGAACTGGCACGGCACTGGAACACCAGGCTGGTCGCCGGTGAAGCCATCATCGGACTGGGCCTGACCGAGCCGCGTGGTGGTTCGGACGCGGCGAACCTGCAGGTCAAGGCGCGCCGCGATGGCAATGCATACATTCTGTCGGGCGAAAAGACATCCATCAGTTTTTCCGACCAGGCCGATGCCATTGTGCTTTTCGCGCGCACCGGCAAGCCGGACGAAGGGGCGCGCGGCATCAGTGCGTTCCTGGTGCCAATGGATTCTCCGGGCATCCAACGCACCCGTTTCAACGATGTGGGAAGCAAGATCATCGGGCGCGGATCGGTGTTTTTTGACGATGTGCGCGTGCCGGTGGAAAACCGAATGGGCGAAGAGGGCAAGGGGTTTACCCAGGTGATGCAGGGCTTTGACTTCAGCCGCATCCTGATTGCGTTGCAATGCATCGCCGCTGCCCAGGCATCGATCGATGAAACCTGGGAGTACATGAAAGAGCGCCAGGCCATGGGCGCGCCAATTGTCCAATACCAGGGTGTGTCGTTCCCGATCGTGGAGTTCGAGACCTTGCTTGCCGCTTGCCGTCAGCTGTGTTACCACGGACTTGCATTGCGCGACGCAGGGCAACCCCATACTGCAGAGTCTGCGATGGTCAAATGGATGGGCCCGAAGACCGCGTTCGACGCGATCCACCAATGCATCCTGACCTTCGGTCACTACGGTTGGTCGAAGGATCTGCCGCATCAGCAGCGATTGCGCGACGTGATGGGGCTGGAAATCGGCGATGGAACTGCGCAGGTGATGAAGCTGATCGTCGCGCGCGAACGCGCGGGTCGCATGGCCGTGCAGTACGCGGCGGAGAATCGCAAATGAGCACGGATTCGCCCGTTCTCGTCAACTGCATCGGTGCGGTTGGTGTGATCGAATTGGCGCGGCCCGACAAGTTCAACTGTCTTTCAATGGCCGTGCACGGGGCCATTGAGGGCGCGCTAAACGATTTTGAGAAACCCGGCTCGCCGGTGCGGGCGGTGCTGATACGCGCGCAGGGAAAACACTTCTGCACCGGCGCCGACCTCGACGAAGTCAAGACCCTGCGCGGCGACCCGGCCAAGATCGCCCATTTCATCCGTTATGGCCACACCGTCCTGCGGCGACTTGAAACCAGCGACCTCCCAGTGGTGGCGGCCTGCCAGGGCCTCGCATTGGCTGGCGGCAGCGAGCTGATGCTCGCATGCGACGTGGTCTTCGCGGCCGGCGACATGCGCATCGGAGACCAGCATGCGCAGTACGGGCTGGTGCCCGGTTGGGGTGGTTCGCAGCGATTCCCGCGTGCCGTCGGGCAGCGCCGCGGTCTGGACATGTTTTTCAGTGCACGCTGGATCGACGCGCCGACCGCATTGCAGTGGGGTCTGGTCAACTATGTGGTCGAGGGCGACAAGCTCCATGATGCCGCGTTGGAGTACTGCACCAAGATCGCGACGCGCAGCCGCGTCGGCATCGCCACCATGAAGCGGCTGGCGCGACAAGGCATGGACCGATCGCTCACCGATGGCCTGAAGCTTGAGGAAGACATCGTCATCCGCGAATTGATGAATGACGATGTCAGCGAAGGCCTGGCGGCATTCGAGGCGCGCCGAGCGCCGGTGTTCAAGGACTGAGGCAGCGCAATACCCATGGCCATTCTCGCCACCCGCACATCCGCCACCGACCCGGAGTTCCAACTCAACCGTGTAGCCTATGAGGCGTTGATTGCCAGGTTGCATCAGCGCCGGCGCGGCGCAATCGCAGGCGGGCCACAAAAGGCGCGCGACAAACACCTGGCGCGTAACAAGATCCTGCCGCGCGACCGGGTCGAGGTGCTGCTCGACCCGGGTTCACCATTTCTCGAGATCGGGATGCTGGCCGGCGAGGGCTTGTACGACGGGGTCCCGCCCGGGGCCAGCATCATCACCGGTATCGGTCTGGTGCAAGGCCGTCCCTGCATGATCATCGCCAACGACGCCACCGTGAAAGGCGGAACGTATTACGGGATGACTTGCAAGAAACACGTGCGGGCGCAGCAGATCGCCTGGGCACACCGCCTGCCCTGTATCACGCTGGTCGACAGCGGCGGCGCATTTTTGCAACAATCAGGTGCGCATGTCGGCCGAGGGTATTCAGCAGATCGCCGTGGTGCTGGGGCCGTGCACGGCTGGCGGGGCCTACATTCCAGCGCTGTGTGACGAAGTGGTGATCGTCAAGGAGCAAGGTTTCATGTACCTTGGCGGCCCCGAACTGACCTTCGCCGCGACCGGCGAAACAGTCGATGCCGAATCGCTTGGTGGTGCGCAGATGCACAGCA
>CAXBDR010000126.1:0-12515 GCA_963974265.1 uncultured Rhodoferax sp. | reverse complement strand
GGTGACCTGGGTGAAGTCCTGTTGCGCGGCCAGCACCTGCGACAGGGCCGCGCGCAGGCCGGGTGCGCAGCTGGCGCCATTGGCGGTGCCCAGGTTCAGGTCGGGCAGCTTGCCCTCGAACAACCACGGCAGCGTGGACTTGATGCTGTGGCCGTCGAACAGGATGGCATGGCCGTGGCGCTCCCGGATGCGCGCGAGTTCGGCCGTCAGCGCATCGTGGTAGGGCTGCCAGTAGACGTTGCGCCGGCGCGCGATCTCGGCGGCGTCCGGCGCCTGGCCGTCGCGGTAGATCGGGTCGCCGGTGAAGAAACGTGTCGGGCACAACTCGGTGTTGTTGGCGCCAACGTACATCGGGGCGTTGTCCGGCGCGCGGTTCAGGTCGATGACGAAGCGCGAATGGCGCGGCACGATCAGGCCGGCGCCCATGGAGCCGGCAAAGGCGTAGAGCTGTTCGAGGTGCCAGTCGGTGTCCTCGACCTGCAATGCGCGCGGCTGGTAACGCGGCGCGAGGTCGTCGGGGATCACGGTGCCGACGTGCGGCACGCTGATCAGCACGGCGCCGGTGCCCGGCAGCAAGGTGTAGATATCGTTGTTCATGCGGTTCTCTCGATTCCGCCGGCCACGACGCGCCGGCAGGGGTTGTGGCCGAACCAGTAGGCCAGTTCGTTCGGATGCTCCAGGTCCCAGACCGCGAAGTCGGCCCGCAGGCCTGCGACCAGGCGTCCGCGGTCGGTCAGCCCCAGTGCGCGGGCCCCATGGGCGGTGATGCCCAGCACGGCCTCGAGCGGCGTCATGCGAAACAGCGTGCAGGCCATGTTGGCCATCAGCAGCAGTGACAGGCCGGGGCTGGAGCCGGGATTGTGATCGCTGGCCAGCGCGATCGGCACCTGCTGCGCACGCAGTTCCGCCACCGGCGGCAACTGGGTTTCGCGCAGGAAATAATAGGCGCCCGGCAGCAGCACCGCCACCGTGCCGGCGACCCGCATGGCGTCGACGCCCGCGTCGCTGAGGTATTCCAGGTGGTCGCAGGACAAGGCGCCGAATTCGGCCGCCAGCGCGGCGCCGTCCTGGTCGCTGAGCTGCTCGGCATGGAGCTTGACCGGCAGGCCGAGGGCGCGCGCGGCCACGAACACGCGCCGGGTCTGCGCCGGCGAGAAGCCGATGTTCTCGCAGAAGGCGTCGACGGCATCGACCAGCCCGGCGGCGTGCAGCGCAGGCATCCAGGCGCAGACCGCGGTGATGTAGTCGTCGGCGCGGCCGTCGAACTCCGGCGGGATCGCGTGTGCGCCCAGGTAGGTGGTGCGCACCGTCAGCGGCAGTTCGGCGCCGAGCTGGCGCGCGATGCTCAGGCAGCGGCTCTCGTCGAGCAGGCTCAGGCCGTAGCCGGACTTGATCTCCAGCGTGGTCACGCCTTCGGCCATCAGGACCTGGGCGCGCCGGCGCGCACCGGCCAGCAGTTCGGCGTCGCCGCACGCGCGGGTGGCGGCGACCGTCGAGCGGATGCCACCGCCGCTGCGCGCGATCTCCGCGTAGTCCAGGCCTTGCAGGCGCATCTCGAATTCGCCCGCGCGCTGGCCGCCATAGACCAGGTGGGTGTGGCAGTCGACCAGGCCGGGCGTAACCAGCGCGCCGCCGAGGTCGTGCTGCGCACCGGCCTGGGCGCGCAGCGCTGCCGGCATGTCGTCCAGTGCGCCGACCCACAACAGGCGGTCGTCCTGCACCAGCAGGGCGCCGTGTTCGACTAGTCCCCAGCCGGTGTCGTCGGCCAGCGTGGCCAGGCGGGCGTTGTGCCACAGATGTGTTGTTGCCATGGTGCTCTTTCAGTCGTTCGGCGAGAAACCCAGCCACCAGGCATGGCCGTCGGCGCCCGGGTCGGGCATGAACGTCCATGCGCCGGCCGCATCGGGCGCGTGTTGCCATGCAAGGGTATGGGATTCGACCCGGCAGGTGCCGTGTGCGTCCCGCCATGTGCCGGCAACCGTGGTGTACAGGCCACACAGGGTCCAGGCCGGGTCCCAGGGTGCGCCGGGCGTCACCCGGACCATCGTCGATGCACCGCCGATGGCCATCAGGTTCAGGTCCTGGGTCGGGCCGTCGATCAGCGTGCAGCCGGGCGCCAGTGCGCCGTCGAAACACAGTGCGTCGCCGTCGGCCAGCACGCGATGGCGCCGGCCGTCGAGGGTCAGCTCGACGCCCTTGCCTTGCAGCACCGAGAACCAGCGGGTGACGCCGGGAAACGCGGAAAACGGGCCATCGGCGTCGATGTCGGCACGGCTGATGCGCAGCCGCCAGGGGCCATCGGCCGGCCAGGTGAACAACTCGCGTGTCTGGCCGCCGCCGTTGCGCCAGCGCTGCGGTTCGATGGAGGCGGCGGAAATCGTTGCAAGGGTGGTCATGGCTTGAAATGGCCCTCGAGCCGGTAGCTGTGGCCCGGATGCACCAGGCGCACCAGCGTGATGGGCACGTTGTGGTTCACGGTACGGCGCACGATCACGAGGCAGGGATCGGTACGGGCGATGCCGAGCAGCCGCGCCTCCTGCGCCGTCGGTCTGCCGGCCTCGATCGCATATTGTGCCTCCCACAAGGGCGCGACCGTGAGCAGGTAGTGGGTGGGGGTGATGCGGGTGAAGTCGGTCTGCAGGTAGTCCGGCGCGCAGGCGGGATTGACGAAACGGTCCTCGCATTGCAGCGGCACGCCGTTCTCGTGGTGCACGATCAGCGTATGGAACACCGGGGCGCCCGCGGACAGGCCGAGCTTGGGGGCCAGGGCGGCATCGCAGGGCTCCTCGCGCGAGAGGTGCACCTCGGCGTGGTGGCGGTGCCCGCGCGCGACGATCTCCTCGTGCAGGTCGCGGATGGTCAGCGTCGACGAGACCGGTGCGAGATGCGCGGCGTAGGTGCCCAGGCCCTGTACCCGGTGCACCAGGCCTTCGGTCTGCAGTTCGCGCAGCGCGCGGGTCACGGTCATGCGGCTCACGCCGAACTGGTGCACCAGTTCGGACTCGGAGGGCATCAGGGTTTCGGGGGGCCAGCGCCCGCTGGACAGGCCCTGCTTGAGATAGGCCTTGACCCGTGCGTACGGTGCGCGGGCCTGTGCCGGCGCGGCGCCGGCGGAGGAGTGGGATGCGGGGTGGGTAGCCATGAACCTTGCATGCGGGGTCCGAACGACGGCAGTGTAGTTGCATATACTTGTCTAGTCAAGTACACTGCCGCCATTCCGAGCTTGTCCCAACCCCCTTGAAGGAGATTGCCATGTCCGATTTGTCCCCCGTGCACCAGCGCGCCCAGGCCCGTCCCGTCCGTGCGCCGCGTGGTACCACACTGCATTGCCGGAACTGGCTGATCGAGGCCGCCTACCGCATGCTGCAGAACAACCTCGATCCGGAGGTGGCCGAGAACCCGGACGCGCTGGTGGTCTACGGCGGCATCGGCAAGGCCGCGCGCAACTGGGACTGCTTCGAGGCCATGCTCGCCAGCCTGCGCGAGCTGCGGGAAGATGAAACCCTGCTGGTGCAGTCGGGCAAGCCGGTGGGCGTGTTCAAGTCCCATGTCGACGCGCCCCGGGTGCTGATCGCCAACTCCAACCTGGTGCCCAAGTGGGCGACCTGGGAGCATTTCGACGAACTCGACCGCAAGGGCCTGATGATGTACGGCCAGATGACGGCCGGCTCCTGGATCTACATCGGCAGCCAAGGCATCGTGCAGGGCACCTACGAGACCTTCGTCGAGGCGGGGCGCCAGCATTACGGTGGCGACCTCGCCGGGCGCTGGATCCTGACCGCCGGATTGGGCGGCATGGGTGGCGCGCAGCCGCTGGCCGCGAGTTTCGCCGGCGCCAGCTCGCTGAACATCGAATGCCAGCAGTCGCGCATCGACTTCCGGCTCAAGACCCGCTACCTGGACGAGCAGGCCCGCGACATCGACGATGCGCTCGAGCGCCTGGCGCGTTACACGCAGGAGAAGAAGGCGGTCTCCATCGGCCTGCTGGGCAACGCGTCCGAGCTGCTGCCCGAGCTGGTGCGCCGCGCCAAGGCCGGCGGACTGCGTCCGGACCTGGTGACCGACCAGACTTCGGCGCACGACCTGGTCAACGGCTACCTGCCGGGCGGCTGGACGGTGGAGCGCTGGCGCGAGGCGCAACGCGACGATGCACAACACGCCGGACTGCGCCGCGCGGCCGCGGCCAGCTGCGCCACCCACGTGCAGGCCATGCTGGACTTCCAGGCCATGGGGGTGCCCACGGTGGACTATGGCAACAACATCCGCCAGGTCGCCCTGGACGAAGGCGTGAAGAACGCGTTCGACTTTCCCGGCTTCGTCCCGGCCTATGTGCGGCCGCTGTTCTGCCGCGGCAAGGGCCCTTTCCGCTGGGTCGCGTTGTCCGGAGACCCGGAGGACATCCGCAAGACCGACGCCAAGATGAAGGAGTTGTTCCCCGAGGACACCCACCTGCACCGCTGGCTCGACATGGCCTCCGAGCGCATCGCGTTCCAGGGCCTGCCGGCCCGCATCTGCTGGATCGGCCTGGGCGAGCGCCATCGTGCCGGCCTGGCCTTCAACGAGATGGTGCGCAGCGGCGAGCTCAAGGCGCCGATCGTGATCGGCCGCGACCACCTGGACAGCGGCTCGGTGGCGTCGCCCAACCGCGAGACCGAGTCCATGCGCGACGGTTCGGACGCGGTGTCGGACTGGCCGCTGCTCAATGCCTTGCTCAATACGGCCGGCGGCGCGACCTGGGTCTCGCTGCACCACGGCGGTGGCGTCGGCATGGGTTATTCGCAGCATTCGGGCGTGGTCATCGTCTGCGACGGCACCGATGCCGCCGCCAAGCGCATCGAGCGCGTGTTGTGGAACGATCCGGCCACGGGCGTGATGCGCCATGCCGATGCCGGCTACGACATCGCCGTGGCATGCGCACGCGAGCAGAAGCTGAACCTGCCGATGCTGGGCGCCTGACATGCTGATCGATCCCGGACATCTGACGCTCGAACAGCTGCAGGCGATTCACAACACCGACGAGGTGCTGACGCTGGCCGAGACAGCGCGCGACGGCATCCGCGACAGCGCCGCCGTGGTGCAGCGCGCGGCCGATGGCGACGCGCCGGTCTCCGGCGTGAACACCGGCTTCGGCAAGCTGGCCAACCAGCGCATCAGCAAGCAGCAGCTGGCGACCTTGCAGCTGAACCTGATCCGTTCGCACAGCGTGGGCGTGGGCGAGCCGCTGTCGCCGCCGGTGGTGCGGCTGATGCTGGCACTCAAGGCGGCCAGCCTGGCGCGCGGACACTCCGGTGTGCGCGAGGTCGTCGTCGACACCATCCTGGCCGTTGCCAACGCCGGCCTGGTGCCGTACGTGCCCTCGCGCGGATCGGTCGGCGCGTCCGGCGACCTGGCGCCGCTGGCGCACATGACCCTGGCCCTGCTCGGCGAAGGTTCGATGCTGCAGGGCGGCCAGGCGGTGCCGGCGCTGGACGCCTTGCGCCAGGCCGGCATCACGCCGCTGACGCTCGGCCCCAAGGAAGGCCTGGCGCTGATCAATGGCACGCAGACTTCCGCGGCACTGGCGCTGCACGCCTTGTTCCGTTTCGAGCCGGTGCTGGAATCGGCGCTGGTCGTCGGCGCCCTGACGGTGGATGCGGCGCGCGGCAGCGACGGCCCGTTCGACCCGCGTATCCACGCCTTGCGTGGCCAGCCGGGCCAGATCGACGTGGCACGGTATTACCGCACCCTGCTGGCCGGCAGCGAGATCCGCAACTCGCATCTCGATGGCGACGACCGGGTGCAGGACCCGTACAGCCTGCGCTGCCAGCCGCAGGTGGTCGGAGCCTGCCTGGACCAGTTGCGCCATGCGGCCAAGGTGCTGGTGCGCGAAGCCAACGCGGTCACCGACAACCCGTTGGTGTTCGCGCAGGACGGTGTCATGGTGTCCGGCGGCAACTTCCATGCCGAGCCCGTGGCCCTGGCGGCCGATGGCATGGCACTGGCGATCGCCGAGGTCGGCGCGATCGCCGAGCGGCGCATCGCGATGCTGATCGACGCCGGCGTGTCCCGCCTGCCGCCGTTCCTGACGGCCGACGCCGGACTGAACAGCGGCTTCATGATCGCCCACGTGACGGCCGCGGCGCTGGCCTCGGAGAACAAGTCGCTCGCGCATCCGGCCAGCGTGGACAGCCTGCCCACGAGCGCGAACCAGGAAGACCATGTGTCGATGGCCACGTTTGCCGCGCGCCGGCTGCAGGCGATGATCGACAATACCGCGCATATCCTGGGCATCGAACTCCTGGCGGCGGCGCAGGGCATCGACTTCCTGCGTCCGCTGCGCAGTTCGCCGGCGCTCGAGCAGGCCCACGCCGTGTTGCGCGAGCAGGTGCCGGTGATGCGGGAGGACCGCTACCTGGCGCCCGACATCGCCCATGCCACCAATCTGGTGCATGGCGGGGCCTTGTCGTCGATCTTCCGGGCGCTGGACGATCTGCCGGCCTTGTGGATTCCCGACTGAGGCTCCGGGGGCGGGCCCGGCCACGCCGCGGCTCGCGGCGTGGTGTTGTCATCGCTTGCAGGAGTACGTGACCGTCATGTCTGCCGTTGTTCCCCCCAGCCTGGACGCCGACACGCTGCGCCGGCGCGTCGATGCACGCCTGTCGCAGGCCGACGTCGAGGCCTATCGGCGCGACGGCGCCATCGTGATCCGCCAGTTGCTCGATGCCGATGAACTGGCGTTGCTGCGCGAAGGGATCGAGGCCAACCTGGCGCAGCCCAGCCCGCGCGCCAAGATCGCCAGCCGGCCGGACGATCCGGGCCGGTTCTTCGAGGACTTCAGCAACTGGCAGTCCATCGGACCATACCGCGACTTCATCCACCGCACGCCCCTGGCCCATCTGGCGCAGCGGCTGATGGGCTCGCGCCAGGTGCGCCTGTACCACGACCACCTGCTGGTGAAGGAACCGGGTACCCGCCAGCGCACGGCCTGGCACCAGGACCAGCCCTACTACAACATCGAAGGGCAACAGAACGTCAGCATGTGGATTCCGGTCGATCCGGTGTCCCGTGCCGCGACGCTGGAGTTCGTCGCGGGTTCACATCGCGGACCCTGGCTGATGCCGCGCAGCTTCCTGTCCAACGAGGCCCGCTGGTTCCCCGAAGGCAGCCTGCAGGAGTTGCCCGACATCGAGGCCGACCGCTCGCGCCATCCGATCATGGCCTGGGCGATCGAGCCGGGCGACTTCGTGTGTTTCCACATGCTGACGCTGCATGCGGCCGGCGGTGTCGAGGGTGACCGGCGCCGGCGGGTCTTCAGCCTGCGTTTCCTGGGGGACGACATCACGCACGCGCCCCGGCGCTGGGTCACCTCCCCCCCATTCGAGGGGTTGGCGCGCGAGCTGCCCGCGGGTGCCAGGATGGACCATCCGCTGTTTCCGCTGCTGATCGCTTGACGGACCGATCGGCCCATCGGCCGCGACACTTCGACGGACACTTGCGGAGCCTGGCCGGCGTCTTTCGCGGCGGGCGCCTGCCAACTTGTGCGCAACCGGGCGGCGGGCTACTGGTATTTGCCCTCATGCAGGCCCGGCGCGTGGGGCCGATGATAAGATTTGAACGCTTGCAGACGGGCATCAATAGCCGGCTGGTCCATGGCGCGGTGCCATGGCCAAGTCATCCTGATTGGACGGTTCGACTCCCGGAAGTCCCTGTACCGCCGATAGGAATCGTCTGAAGAACCGGGAGATTGCACATATGGATTCTGCGTGGCGCCTGGCGGGTGGGCGGGCTTGGCGTATGGGCGGTTGCGGTGTTGCTGCGCTGAGCGGCCTGATGCGTTGATGGCGACATCTGGCGCGGCTGCATCCCGCGCGCCCTGGAGTCTGGGGCGTGGATCGATCCGGTTGCAGTTGACCATCCTGGTGCTGGTGGTCGTGTTGCCGACGTTCGGCGCCATCCTGTGGCACCTGGTGGAGGAACGCGAGCGCGACCAGCGAACGGCGATCGACCAGGTGCGCCAGGCGGCCGACAACGTGTCGGCCCGGCTGGCCTATCAACTGGGCGACTATGCCAATACGCTGACACTGATCGCAACGCAACCGCGGGTGCGAGCCATGACGCCTGGCCTGTGCGATCCGCTGATCGACAGCTTTGCACGGCTGAATCCCGAATTCGTCACCATCGGCACTCGCGACCTGCAGGGCAGCCCGGTCTGCACCTACCTGTCCGATCCACCCGGGCGCGAGGACATGGTGCAGTTCCCGTGGTTTTCGGCCGCCCTGCAGCAGGACGGGTTTTTTGCCGGCAACGCATTCTTCGCACCCAAGGCCAAGCGTTGGGTCTCCGTGCTGACCATGCCGGTGCGCGACGATGCCGGCCAGGCGCAGGGTTTGGTTGCGTTGCCGCTGGACCTGATCATGCTCAACCAGCAGGTCATGAAGGACGTGCCCGAGGGCCTGCTGGTGACGGTGCTCGATCGACAGTCGCAGATCATCCTGCGCTCGGCGGAACTGCGCAGCTTTCTGGGGCGTTCGGTGGCAGAGCAACTGGCCTCGGTTCGCGACGCGGTCGAATCCAACGTGGTGGGGGTGTTCGAGTTGCAGGACCAGTCGGGAGTGGACAGGGTCTTCGCGTACCGGCGCATGCCGAACACGGGATGGCTGGTGTTCGCCGGCCTGCCGCGCGACGAGGTCTTCGCGGCTGCCGACACGGCACTGCAGCGCAGCGTACTGGCCAGCATCGCGCTGCTGGCGCTGGCGCTGGCGCTGGCCTGGCGCCTGTCGCGCCGCATCGTACGGCCGCTCGAGGCGATGGCGGCCACCAGTTCGCGCATCGCGGCGGGAGACGTCGCGGCGCGCGTCGCGACCACCGACGCACCGCCGGACGTGGCCGAACTCGGCAACGCGTTCAACCAGATGCTGCAGGCGCGTCAGGTGGCGGAGGCGGCCCTGCGCGAGAACGAGGAGAACCTGTCGATCACGTTGCAGTCGATCGGCGACGCCGTGATCGCCACCGACCTGGCCGGCCGGGTCATCCGCATGAATCCGGCCGCCGAACGGCTGACCGGATGGACGCGCGACCAGGCCAACGGATTGCCATTGGCCCAGGTGTTCCGGATCTCCGGGGTGGAGGGCACGGCGGCACCCGATCCGGTCGAGCGGGTGCTGCGCACCGGCGAGATCGTGGGACTGGCCAACGGCACCGAGCTGGTGTCGCGCGACGGCGCGCGTCACCACATCGCCGACAGCGCAGCGCCGATCAGGGGCAAGTCGGGCGAGATCGTGGGCGTGGTTCTGGTGTTCAGCGACGTCACGGCGCAGGTGGCGGCGCAGCGCGACCTGCGCGAGGCATTCAACTTTTCGCGCCAGATCATCGACAGCCTGCCGCTGGGCCTGAACGTGATGGATGCGCAAGGGCGTTACCTCGAATGGAATCCGGCCATGGAAAAGATCCGTGGCCGCAAGCGCGAAGAGATGCTTGGCCGCAGCGTGAGGGAAACCTATCCCAGGGAACCCGCGGAGCAATATGACGAAGTCATGGACGCTTGTGAACGCGCGCTCGAGGGCGAGCAGGTGTTGCGTACCGACGTGCCGATGGTTGGCAGCAATCCGCCGGTCTGGAACACGGTACGGCATGGCCCCATACGCGACGCGCAGGGCAGCATCGTCGGCACCCTGTCCATCGTGCAGGATGTCACCGAGCGCAAGCTCGCCGAACTGTCGCTGCGCGCCAGCCAGGAGAACCTGGCGATCACGCTGCAATCCATCGGCGACGCGGTGATCGCGACGGACGTGCAGGGCCGCATCACCCGGATGAACCCGGTGGCGGAACGCATGACCGGCTGGCCGGTCGACGAGGCGCTGGGCCGTTCCCTGACCGAAGTCTTTCGCATCGTGCATGCTGTCACGCGCGAGGAGCCGGTCGATCCGGTGCGCCGGGTGCTCGAGACCGGCCAGGTCGTGGGCCTGGCCAACCACACGTCCCTGTTGTGCCGCGACGGATCGGAGCGCCATATCGCCGACAGCGCGGCTCCGATCCGCGATGCCGAGGGAAACCTGGTCGGGGTGGTGCTGGTGTTCAGCGATGTCAGCGAGCAATATCGCCTGCGGCAGGTGCTGGTGGAAAGCGAAGAGCGGTACCGGGCCCTGGTCGACGCGTCGCCGATCGGTGTGCTGGTGCACCAGCAGCATCGGCTGGTGTTCGTCAATCCGGCTGCGGTGCGGCTGCTGGGGGCCTCCGGCGCCGACAGCCTGCTGGGGCGCCCGATCCTGGATTTCCTCCATCCCGACCAACACGCGCGGCTGGCGCAGCGCGCGCAGCAGGCGCGCGAGGACGGTGTCGATTTCCCGATGCAGGAATGGCGCTACCTTCGCGTCGATGGTTCGGTCGTGGATGTCCAGGCGCAGGCCTGCCTGATTCGCCTGAACGGCGAAACCGCGGTGCAGGTCAGCTGCATGGACATCACGGCGCGCAAGCAGGCCGAGGAAAAGCTGCGCGAGAACGAGGCGCGCTTCCGCGCGTTGACCAGCCTGTCGTCGGACTGGTACTGGGAGCAGGACGAGGAGTTCCGCTTCGTGCGGGTCAGGGGCGAACAGACCGACTGGACCGAATCGGCGAGCCAGCATTTCATGGGAAGCAGTTACCTGGGCAAGACACGATGGGAGATGGGCGAGACCCAACTCACGCAGTCGCAATGGGAGCAGCACCGCAACGACCTGCGTGCCCACAAGGAGTTCCGCGACCTGCAGATGAAGTTCGAGAAACCCGACGGAAGCTTCCGCTGGGCGTCGGTCAGCGGGATGCCGATCTTCGATGCGCAGGGCACGTTCCGCGGTTACCGGGGCATCGGCCGCGACATCACGGCCGAGAAAGCGGCGCAGGACCAGATCAACGCACTGGCGTTCTACGATGCCTTGACCAACCTGCCCAATCGCCGCTTGCTGATCGAGCAGCTCAAGCAGGCCCTGGTGACCCACGCGCGCAGCATGCAGCATGCCGCGCTGCTGTTCATCGACCTGGACAACTTCAAGACGCTCAATGACACCCTGGGGCATGAAACGGGAGACCAGTTGCTGCTGCAGGTGGCCCAGCGGCTGCTGACCTGCGTGCGCGGCGCCGACACGGTGGCCCGGCTCGGGGGCGATGAATTCGTCGTCATGTTGCAAGGCCTCAGTGCCAAGGCCATGGACGCGGCCGCCGACGCGGAACATGTCGGCCACAAGATACTCGACGCATTCGCGCCGCCCTTCATGCTGGCCGGGCGTGAGCATCGCAGTACGCCCAGCATCGGCGTCACGCTGTTCGGGCACGATGGCCAAGGCGTCGAGGACCTGCTCAAGCAGGCCGACCTGGCCATGTACCAGGCCAAGGCGGCGGGTCGCAACACGTTGCGCATGTTCGACGAGGGCATGCAGGCGGCCGTCGATGCCCGTGCGGCGATGGAGTCCGACCTGCGCGCCGCACTCGAACAGCGGCAATTCGCGCTGCACTACCAGCCGGTGGTCGGCAGCAACGGGCTGGTCATCGGTGCCGAGGCATTGGTGCGATGGAAGCACCCGGTACGCGGCCCGATATCCCCTGGCCAGTTCATCCCGATCGCCGAGGCCACCCGGCTGATCGTGCCGCTGGGCCTGTGGGTGCTCGATACCGCTTGCGCCCAATTGGCGAAGTGGGGCGCCAGCGAGGCGACGCGGCATCTCAGCCTGGCGGTGAACGTCAGCGCGCACCAGTTCATGGAGCCGGATTTCGTGTCGCAGGTCGAGGCCGCGCTGCAACGCAGCGGCGCGAACCCGGAATCCCTGAAGCTCGAGCTGACCGAAAGCCTGTTGGCGGACAACATCGACGATGTGATCCTCAAGATGACGGCGCTGCGTTCGCGCGGCGTGGCGTTCTCGCTGGATGACTTCGGCACCGGCTACTCGTCGCTGAGTTATCTCAAGCTGCTGCCGCTGGCGCACCTGAAGATCGACCAGTCCTTCGTACGGGACCTGCTGGTGGACCCCAACGATGCCGCGATAGCCCGCACCATCGTGGCGCTGGGCGCAAGCCTGGGCCTGGCGGTGATCGCCGAGGGTGTCGAGACCGATGGGCAACACCAGTTCCTGCTGGCCATGGGATGCGAGACCTACCAGGGGTATCTGTTTGCGCGTCCATCGACGAGTTCGAATCCCTGCTGCAGGGGCCTTTGCCCCGGAGGTCTGCCTAGGCCAGGCTGCGTCGTGTGCAACGGGCGCGTCAGTCGTCGCGTGGTGGTGCGTCGAGCACGAACCGCTCGTCGAGCAGGTGGGCATCGTCGAAATGGCGGCGGCCCACGAAGGCGGTGGCATGCCGGCCCCACTGGCGCATGCTGCCCGCGCGCGCAATGCCCATGGGCCAGAACAACCAGGCTTCGGCGCGGTCGGTCCCCGGTATGAAGCCGCGGGCGTCGAACACGCTGCGACGTGTGCCATCCGGCGTGGGCAAGGAGCGCAGGCGATCGTAGTCCTGCCAAGCGTAGGGCGTGCCCTCGGCTGGTGCGCGGGCCTCGAGGCGGGTCAGGT
>CAXBDR010000125.1:0-12701 GCA_963974265.1 uncultured Rhodoferax sp. | reverse complement strand
TGGTCGGCGCGTCCACCGGTATCGGCCGCGCCACCGCCAGCTTGCTGCATGCACGCGGCGCACGCGTCATCGTGTCCGCCCGCAGCGCCGGCACGCTGGAGCAGTTCGTGGCCGAACACGATGGCGCACGCGCCTTGCCGCTGGACGTGACGGACCGAGCCGCGGTGCGCACGGCCATGCAGGAGATCGCGCGTGGGGGCGGTCTCGACGGCATGGTCTATTGCGCCGGACACTACACGGCCATGGACCCGGATGCGATCGACCTCGACGACATGGTGCGCCACGTCGACATCAACTACACCGGCGCGCTGACGCTGCTCGATGCGGTGTTGCCCGGCATGCTGGGCACAACAGCCAGCGCACGCAAGCCCTTCGTCAGCCTGGTCGGCAGCGTGGCGGGCTACGGCGGGCTGCCACGCAGCCTGGCGTACGGCCCGACCAAGGCGGCACTGATCAACCTGGCGCAGACCTTGTACCTCGGCCTGCGCGACAAGGGGGTCGGCGTGTCCATCATCAACCCCGGCTTTGTCGAAACACCGCTGACGGCGCAAAATCGCTTCCACATGCCCGCCTTGCTGACACCGGAACAGGCCGCGCAACACATCGTCCGGGGATGGGAGCGCGGCGCCTTCGAGATCCATTTCCCTAAGCGCTTCACGCTAGGGCTCAAACTGCTGTCGCTGATGCCCTACTGGCTGTATTTCAAGCTGGTGGGCCAGCTCGACCGCGCCTGACACCGCCATGCCCACGCCCGACAACCTGCAGCCGACCGTGGAACTGGCACACCTGATCCGGGTGTTCGAGACGCTGACGGAGCCGCGCATCGGCGAGCTGCGCACCATCTATGCCGCCGACGCGCATTTCGCCGACCCGTTCAACGCGGTGCAGGGTATCGATGCGATCGAGCAGGTCTTCCGCCACATGTTCGCCACGCTCGAGCAGCCGCACTTCGTCGTCACAGGATCGGTGGTGCAAGGCGAGCAGATCGTGTTGCTGTGGGAATTCCGCTTTCGGTTTCGTGCGTTTCGCAGGCACGTGGACCAGAACGTGCCCGGCGCCAGCCATCTGCGGCTCGATGCCCAGGGCCGCATCACGCACCACCAGGACTACTGGGATGCGGCTCACGGCCTGTATCAGAAGATGCCGGTGATCGGCGCCGTGATGCGCTGGCTGCGCAATCGCGTCAACAGCTGAGCGGCGCGCCGGGCGCGGGCGGGCTCAGGACGGTACCGTATCGGCGAAGCTGGCGCGCAGCATCAGCTTGTCCTGCAGCCGGGCCAGGTTCGGATGTTCGCCGCGCCACGCGATTTCGGGGAAGCGGAAGTCCAGGTAACCCAGGGCACATCCGACCGCGATGTCGGCCAGGCTCAGGTGGATGCCGGCGCAGAACGGCTTGTCCGCCAGGCCACGCGATATGGCCTTGACGCTGGCCTGAACCTTGCCCAACTGGCGATCGATCCATTCCTGGCTGCGTTGCGCCTTGCTGCGTCCGTCCCAGGTTGCCTCGAGCCGCGCCAGAATGGCCGCATCGAGCACACCGTCGGCCAGTGCCTCCCAGGTCTTGACTTCGGCCCGCTCGCGCCCATTGGGCGGAATCAGCTTGCCCACCGGCGACAAGGTGTCGAGGTACTCGACGATGACGCGCGAGTCGAACAAGGCCTCGGCGCCCTCCATCACCAGGCACGGTACCTTGCCCAGCGGATTGGAATCTCCGATCCGGGTCTCGGGCGACCAGACGTTGTCGGTCACGTACTGGTAATCCAGCTTTTTCTCCGCCATGGTGATGCGCACCTTGCGGACATAGGGGCTGGACGATGATCCGATGAGTTTCATGGCTGGGCAATTCCGGGTGTGTGGGGCATTCTAGCCATGGGCATGGCGCTCCGATACGGGGGGCGGCACCCGAAGCGCCCACCTACAATCGCCCGATGACTTTCTCCGCTGTTTCCGCCTTGTCGCCGCTGGACGGCCGTTATGCCGCCAAACTCGAACCGCTGCGCCCGCTGATGAGCGAGCTGGGCTACATGCGGCGCCGGGTGCAGGTGGAAGTCGCCTGGTTCGTGCATCTGAGCGACGCGGGCTTCAAAGAGTTCAAGCCGCTGAGCTCCGGAGCACGCACTTACTTGCTAAAGCTGGTCAAGAACTTCGGCGAAGCCGATGCCCAGGCCATCAAGGAGATCGAGAAGACCACCAACCATGATGTGAAGGCGGTCGAGTACTGGATCAAGGGCAAGTTCGAGTCACGCCCGGAGCTGCAGAAAGCCGGCGAATTCGTGCACTTTGCCTGTACCAGCGAAGACATCAACAACACCAGCCATGCCTTGCAGCTACGCGCCGCGCGCAACATCGTGCTGCTGCCCGCGCTCGACCGGTTGCTGCTCAAGCTGCGCGAGATGGCCGGCGCCTATGCCGACGTGCCGATGCTCAGCCGCACCCACGGCCAGACCGCCAGCCCCACCACCGTGGGCAAGGAGATCGCCAATGTCGTGATGCGGCTGCAGACCGCCTGCGACCGCATCTCGGGCGTCAAGATTTTGGCCAAGATGAACGGCGCTGTCGGCAACTACAACGCCCACCTGTCGGCCTGGCCGGACTTCGACTGGGAAGCGTTCAGCCAGCGCGTCATCGAAAGCCCTGAACCCACGGCCGAGACCGGCGTGCAGACCTGGGGCCTGGGCCTCACCTTCCAGCCCTACAGCATCCAGATCGAGCCGCACGACTACATGGCCGAGTTGTTCGACGCCGTGGCCCGTGCCAACACCATCCTGATCGACTGGTCGCGCGACGTCTGGGGTTATGTCAGCCTGGGTTATTTCAAGCAGAAGTTGCGCAAGGGCGAGGTCGGCTCGAGCACGATGCCGCACAAGGTCAATCCGATCGACTTCGAGAACGCCGAAGGCAACCTGGGCCTGTCCAATGCCTTGTTGCGTCACCTGAGCGAGAAGCTGCCGATCAGCCGCTGGCAACGCGACCTGACCGATTCCACCGTGTTGCGCAACATGGGCGTGGCGCTGGGTTATGCCTTGCTGGCCTACGAATCCCTGGCGGCCGGACTGAACAAGCTCGAGATCAACAAGCCGGCCATCGCCGCCGACCTGGATGCATCGTGGGAAGTGCTGGCCGAACCGATCCAGACCGTGATGCGGCGTTACGGCCTGCCCCAGCCCTACGAGCAGCTCAAGAACTTCACGCGCGGCGCGCCGATGACGCGCGAGTTGATGCAGGGCTTCATCGCCAAGCTGGAGATTCCGCAGGACGACAAGGACCGGTTGCTGGCCATGACACCGGCCAGCTACACCGGCAAGGCGGCCGAACTGGCGCGGCGCGCCTGAGCCCCGGACGGTCCGCATGGCGCTCAAGTCCACGGTGTTCCGGGCCCATGTGCAGATCGCCGACATCGACCACAACTACTACGCCGACCACCCGCTGACGCTGGCCCGCCATCCGAGCGAGACCGACGAACGCATGATGGTGCGGCTGGCGGCATTGGCGCTGCAGGCCCATACGCTGCAATCGGTCTGCAACGGCGACGGCACACTGGCCTTCGGCGCCGGCCTGTCCGACCCGGATGAGCCCGACGTCTGGCTGCGCGACTTCACCGGCCAGACCCGCCTGTGGATCGAAGTCGGCCAGCCCGAGGATAAGCCGCTGGCCAAGGCCTGCGCCAAGTCCGACGCCGTAGTGCTCTACTGCTTCAGCCATGCCGCCGAGGTGTGGTGGAAAGGCATCGAGAACAAGCTCACCCGCTTGCGCAACCTCAGCGTGTTCCGCATGCCGAGCGAAGCCGCGCAGGGCCTGCAGGTGCTGGCGCAACGCAGCATGCAGTTGCAGGCCACCGTGCAGGACGGCAGCCTGATGCTGGCCGACGACCGCAACGCCGTCGAGATCACCCCGCTGCGCTGGAAATGACACCGGTCCCGTGGCCTGCCGGGCGCTCGCGCGCGCGCTCGGCGTAGCGGTTGAACCGCCAGGAGGTACCGTCCTGCGTGATGCGCCGCCAGGTGGCGCGTTTTTCCGCCGGACGCATCTCGGTCCAGTACTGCACCTCCTCGAAACTGCGGCCGCAACCCTTGCAGGTCGCATCTCCCTGGCTGGTCGAGCAAATGGCGATACACGGCGTGTCCGGCGTGGTTTCGTACCAGGCCATCCAGGCGGCGAAGGCCTCGCGCGGAAACGTGAACTCGTCGGCCAGCGGCTCGCGGTGGTAGACCATCTGCGCGTAGACCTCGGCCAATGCGCGGACTTCGGCGGCCAGCGTGATGCCGTCCGGCGAAGGCTTGCGCTCGCGCCAGTAGTTGATGGCCGACTCGATGTCGGTGATGTGAATGCCTGTCATGGGATCCTGGATCTTGCCACGGCAAGGCGCACGGCGCGCTCGGGCGGCGATGGTATGCTGACCAGCCATGAAACTGATCGTCAAATGGCTTCTCAGCGCCTGCGCACTGCTGGCAGTCGCCTACATCTACGGCGGCGTGGCCGTCAGCAGTTTCGGCAGCGCGCTGATCGCCGCCTTCGTGATCGGGCTGTTCAACACGGTCGTGCGGCCGATTCTCGTGGTGCTGACCCTGCCGGTGACGGTGGTCACGCTGGGGCTGTTCCTGTTCGTCATCAATGCGTTGATGTTCTGGTCCGCGTCCGGGGTGCTGGAGGGCTTCCACGTCGACGGATTCGGCGCCGCGCTCATCGGCTCGCTGATCTACTCGGTGCTCAGCCTGCTGATCCAGTCAGCGCTCGAGGGCCTGTTCCCGCAACAGTGACTGCACCTGGCGGGTACGGGTGTCGATGATCGACGCCTCGATATGGTCCACCCCCGGCGTGCTGCGCGCCAGACCCTGCGCGGCCTTGAACCGGTCGACCGCCGCCGCGTAATCCATCAGCGCCACCTGCGCCTCGGCTTCGGCACGGATCGCCCGCAGCACCTGGCCCTGCGCCGTGTTGGCGCGAGCCAGCATCTGCCACGCGCCGGCGTCCCGCGGATGCAGCGCAACCCAGGACTGCAGGCCGCTGGCGGCCTGCGCCGCCTTGCCTTCGCGGATCCAGACCTGGGACATCAGCAACAACTCGGCGCGGCCGCTTGGCACGATCTCGGGCGCCGGCTGGCCTGACGACAACGCCAGTTCCATCGCCAGCAGACGCGCCAATCGCTGCGCCGGCGCATCCGCCGCCGCCGAGAGCGCCTGCAGGCGCACCAGCAAGGCCCTGGCCGCCGGGAAATCACGCATCTGCGCCGCGGCCAGTGTGGCGGCGTACAACACACCCGCCTGCGCTGCGGGAGACTGTTCGGCCAGGCTGGACGCCTGGGCCTGGGCCACCATGTCGCGCAGGGAATCGATCGCCGGGTTGGCCAGCACGCGCGCACGGGCGCTGGCCATGGCATGGTCCATCAGCAGTGGCGGGCTCGCGCTGCCTGCGCCCAGCGGCAGCCGGCCCTGGACATCGGCAATCCGCTCGGACGTCAGCGGATGGCTGCGCAGGTAGGGAAAGGCACCGTTGTCGTTCAGGCGCGAGGCGGCCTGCAGTTTCTCGAACATCGACGCAAAACCCGCGGGCGCGAAACCGGAGTCGGCCATCAGGCTGAATCCGACCCGGTCGGCTTCGCGCTCCATGTCGCGCGAGAAATTGAGCTGGTTCTGCATCGCCAGCGCCTGTCCGCCGGCCAGCAGCGCATTGGCCGCATCGGTGTTCTTGGACGCCGCCATCGCGCTGAGAATCATCGCGCCGATGATCCACGGCGTCTGCGCGTTCTGCTGGGTCGTCAGGCGCGAGATATGGCGCTGCGTCACATGGCTGAGTTCATGCGCCAGCACCGAGGCGAGTTCGTCGCGGCTGGTCACGACGGCGATCAGGCCCATGTGCAGGCCCAGGTAACCGCCGGGCAATGCGAAGGCATTCACGCTGCGGTCGCGCCCCATCATGATCTGCCACGCGAACCGCTGCCGCAGTTCGTCGGACATCTCGCCGCGCTGGTATGCGGCCTTGAGCAGGGGCTGCCAGATTGCATCGACATAGTCGCCCAGCACCGGATCGTCGATGTAGTCCGGGTCGCGGAAGATCTCGCGCGCGATGCGGTCCCCCAGGCGCCGCTCGGCGCTGGCCGTCATCTCGCTGCCGTCACCCATGACCGGCAAGCTGCTGCTGTTGGCCCGCGTCCCGGGCGGCGTGACGGAACCGGTCTGGGCTTGCGGCGCGGACACGGCCAGCGACGTCAGCACCAGTGCGACGAGGGCGCGACGCGCGCACAAGGACGCCGGGCGGCGACCGCGCGCGCGAACAGGATTCATCAAAGGCATGGACGTATGATGCAGTACGCGGGTCAATGGTTCGTCAATCGAAAGTATCCAAATGCTTCCGGCCGGCGGTCCGCGACCGCGACCTATCACCAGCGTTATCCGAAACCGGCATGAACACCCTGACCCATTTTGACGCACACGGCCAAGCCCACATGGTCGACGTTGCGAGCAAGGCCAGCACGCACCGCATCGCGGTCGCCGGTGGCCGCATCGACATGCATGCGGCCACCCTGGCCATCATCGAATCCGGCACCGCCAAGAAAGGCGACGTGCTGGGCATCGCGCGCATCGCCGGCATCCAGGCGGCCAAGAAGACCAGCGACCTGATCCCGCTATGCCATCCGCTGGCGCTCACCCGCGTGGCGATCGAGTTCGAGACCGTGCAGGCCGACGCCACCCACCCGGCCAACATCATCTGCCGCGCCACCGTCGAGACGGTCGGCCCGACCGGCGTCGAGATGGAAGCCCTGGCCGCCGTGCAGATCGCGCTGCTGACGATCTACGACATGTGCAAGGCGGTGGACCGCGGCATGACGATGAGCGACATCAAGTTGCTGCAGAAACATGGGGGGCAGTCGGGGAGTTTTATTGCGGGGTGAGGGGCCCGCGGATCACGAGGGCTTCGTTCACCCGGCTCGCCGCAAGCTGGATGTCGCCGGACGATACGCCGTCGTGCTGGTGTACGTCCGACGATGTCGGCGCCACCAAGGGCCGGCCGACGGTCGGATGGCCGACTGGACCGCCGACACGCGCGGTCAGCGATCGAGCGCCGGCAATTCGGCCACCGGCTCGCGGCTGTCGCGCCAGCGCTGGTACTCCTCGGGAAACGCGATGCGAAAACGCCGCATGTAGAACAGCGCCTCCTCGGTGCGGCCCAGCACCAGCGCGCTGTCGATCAGCTTGCCCACCACCCGTGCCTCGGGCGAGAAGTGCAGCAAGGCGTGGGCGGTGCGGTGCAGTGACTGCGCATTGATGGGCGTGACGGCGGACAAGGTCAATTCGGCGAACCGGACCTGGTGCCGATACAACCAGGAGTCCCGGACCTTGGCCAGCGTGTCATCGCGATACGCGGCGGACCGCTGCTGCGGTGCGCGGTACAACTGGCTGACCCGGTAATAGTCCCACGCGGCATACGCGAGTGCCGACAACGCGACAATGGCACCTGCGCTGATCCAGGTCGCGGCGCGCGCCGACGGCTGGGCCGGAAAACCGGCCGGCGCAGCATCCGCTGCGACCGACGGGGAGGGCGAGTCGACCGGCGTGCGCCACAGGATCCAGATCGACAACACCGCGGCTATCTGGAACGGGCCATACCACAACGGATACTCGAGCAGACTGTGCACGCCGATCAGCGCCAGCACGGCCCAGGCCATGCGGCGACGCCCGTCGCTCTCGCGCCACGGCCGGGCGCGCAACACCAGCCAGCCGGCCAGGGAGGACGCCAGCACCGCGACCGGCACGCCGAGCTCCACCGCCAGGTGCAGCGGCAGGTTGTGCGCGTTGTCCAGGATGTCGCAGAAGCGGGCCCCGGGGTACACCGTGACGAAGTGGGCGTAATCCAGTTCACCCCAGCCCCAGCCCCACCAGGGCCGCTGGGCGATCAGATGCAATACGTTGGCCCACAACAGGCGGCGGCTGCCACAGGCGCGATCGGCGTCACCGAATCGGCCCGCGATGCCGTTGCTCCATGGATCGAGCCCGGCCAGCAAGGGCAAGGCCAGCGAGGCTACGGCATACGTCGCGACGGCGACGGCCAGGCGCGGCAGGGTGCCCGGGCTGGCATGTGATTTCCAGCACAACACCAGCAAAACCACCAGGCCCAGTTGCAGCAGTCCGGTCCGCGAGGACGAGGCCGCGTTGCCTGCGGCAAGCAGCGCTGCCGCGAGCAGACCGGGCCACACCGCCGGACCTGCTGGGTTGACGAAGTGAACGCCGGGGTCCATGTGCAGCGACGAGGGCAAACCCGAGTGCCGGCCTGTCAGGCGACCAGCCAAGGGCCCCCACATCAAGACGGCCAACCCGATCATCGTCAAGGTGGAGAACTGGTTGCGCTGGCGCAGGTTGCCAAACGCATCGCCCAGCGCCGTCACGTTCATCCAGGGTTTGAACCAGGCGCTGACACCGAAAAACTGCAGCATGCCGATCGCACTGCTCAGCAGCGCCGCGATCAACCAGGCCGATGCATCGCAATGCAGCACGTCTGGACGGCGCCACACCTCGACAAGCACCCACACCGAAAGGCAGGCTGCTGATACCAGCCACGGCAACGTGGCCGGCGACGGTCCGCCGGCAAAGGGCCAGACCCATGCCAGCGCCAGCGCGGCCGTACCGACCGTTGCCGGCAATGGATGTGACGACGCAGACAACAGCTACCTGCTCCGGCCCTGTCCGCCTCAACGCAACCAGGGCACGGCTGCGATTGATGCCGACTGCTGCGCCTGGACCTTCCACATCAGCTGCACCGCAGCGCAATGCTCCAGGGGACGGACATGGCACATGCGGCGCAGCCACAATGCGGCTTCCTCGGGCCGGTCGTTGAGAGCCAACGCGACACCGAGCTTCTGGTACAGACCCGGAAATGCGTTGGCAGTGGCCACGTCGCGCGCCCACTGCAACTCCTGCTCCGTCATGCCCGCGCGGGGCTCGAAACGGACCATGCGGAAGAAGTCGACCCATTGGTCCAGAACGAACACCTCCGGCGGTTCTATTGGCGCCGTCTTGATGTTGGCCCACTCGAAACGTTGCGCGCGAAACGCCGTCTCAACGCGCAGATAGTCATGCACGATCAGCGACAACATCAAGGCACCGGCCAACCACAAGCCGGCCAACACGGGCCGGGCCAGCGTGAACAGCGAACGCGCGCCCAGCCGCACCTCGACCATGCCAATCACCAGACCCACGGGCAGCAGGAAATAGGCATAGTGCAGTGGCAGTTCCAGCATCGCGTGGTTGGCCACGACCAACAGGAACAACACCAGCACCGCGTTCTCGGCGCTGGCCACGGCACGAAACCGGCGCCAACCCCACCAGGCGAGCCATCCGCTGATGGCCAGGCCCACCGGAATGCCCAGCCACAGGATCAACTCGAGAAACAGGTTATGGGCATGGGCATAGTAGGTATGCATCGGCCGATGGTCCAGCGCCACCGACAGCTGCGCCTGCCCCACTTGGTTGATGCCATGGCCGAACCAGGGCTGGCGCGTTGCCGCATCGATGAACATGGCCCAGATGGCCGGGCGCGCTTCGCCGGACTTGCGCGCAATCTCGCTGGAATAGGCCGTCGTGGCGCCGACCAGTTCCACGCTGAGCCAGGTCGTCGACATCACGCAGACGATGAAATACAGGCCCAGCCCGGTCACGACCCAGGGTGCGCGCCGATCCGGCCACAAGGCGCGCCAGTACCAGGTCAGCGCCACGACCACGAAAAGTCCGACCCAGGCCGCGCGGGATGCCGTCAAGGCGATGCCGAACAACAGGTACAAGGCGGCGGCAAAAACAATCCAGCCGCGTATCTGGCCACGCACATAGGCCCAGCCCAGCGCCAGCAGCCCCCACAACAGGAACGTCGCCAGCTGGTTCGGTTGACCGAAGTTCGCGTAGGGCCGGCCGTACCACCCACCCATGGCCCACATGTCGAGCCGGTCCATACCCAGCCACTGGTTGAACTCCAGCGCGACCGACAGAATGGCGGCGATGAAGATCGCCATGAAGAGGTAGTCGGCCAAGTGGCCGGCGCGGGCACGCTCCCAGCGGGTACCGACCAGGATAGCCAGCGTGAAACCCAGCAGGTAGGCAGTGCTGACCCAGGTATTACCGGCCGACCGGATCAGGCCAGCGGCAAACTGCAGACCCGGCGCCAGGGCCAGTGCACCCGCGAGCAACGCAATGCCGAATACCGGAGTCGCCGCCTGGCGCAGCAGGATGACGACAACCGCGCCGATCAAAACGACCGTGGCGCTCCAGGCATCCTGGTGGAAGGACGTCCAGGGCGGGTAGTGGTTGGGCAACAACCACGCCAACTGCAGCAACAGGGCCCACATCACAGGCCACATGGCGGACTTCATGTGTTGTTGCACGATGGTTTTAACTGGCGTTTTCTGATCGGGAATACTAGGCGAAACGGTGTCGGGTCACGACACCGCCGCCAGGAAGAAAAAAGGCCCCTGACGGGGCCTTCCTTGCCTGAGGCAATGATCGCAGAATTACTTGCAGCTGGCGGGCAGGTATTTGGAATCCATCGCCGGAATGCTGGCAATCGTGCTCGCCCGGCATGTCCACACAACCTGGCCATTGGCAGCCAGGTCACCCACGAATTCCACACCCTTGCCAACGCCCGCTGCCATCAATGCGCTATCGCCTTTGGCCTGAGCGTAAATCGTTCCCTGACTTCCAGCACCCGCGTACTCGACCACATTGACATACTTGGACGACTGAGATGTGACCGTAATGCTGGCCATGGTGCCGTTAGCCTGCGCGGCCTCGGCCACCGTAACCTTGGCCGACGAGGCCGCCAGGATGAGCTCGGACACCTTGGCGCGGACCGTGTAGTCCTGGTACGCCGGCAGGGCCACGGCGGCCAGGATACCGATGATCGCGACAACGATCATCAGTTCGATGAGGGTAAAACCTTTTTGCATGGAACGCTTCATTTGGAAAACTCCTTGGATTGAATGACTGACACGACAAGCACTGAAAACTGACGGAGCTCTATCAGCACGATCTGTGCCAGGCTCAGGAACGCGGTTTTCAGGGTGTTTTGCGACAGAAATGGTCGACAAACGTCGCGCATACCCACATTCGACGACATTTACGGGCATGGCATGACAAAAATGTCATGCCATAAATGTCACTTGATGCAGACCTGCCGGACCATCTTGATGTCTGTCAAGCCCATCAGGATCTTCTCCATGCCATCCATCTTCAGCGTGCGCATGCCACCTTCGACGGCCTGGGAGAACAGCTCGGCGACACGGGCGCGCTCCTGGATCAGCTTCTTGACCGCATCGTCTGACACCAGCAACTCGTGCAGGCCGATCCGGCCCTTGTAGCCGGTGCCGCCGCACTTGTCACAACCCACGGCCCGGTACAGCTTGAGCTGGCCGTCCTGGCCATAGTGGTTGACCCAGTTCTCGACCAGCTTGCGGGCCTCGCCGGCATAGTCGGCCTGCCACGCCTTGGAGTGGCGCAGCTCTTCGGCGTATTCGGTCACGAACAGGCGCAGCTCGTCGGCATCGGGGAGGTAGGCTTCCTTGCAGTCGCACAGCTTCTTGGCCAGGCGCTGCGCCAGGATGCCCAGCAAGGCGTCGGCGAAGTTGAACGGGTCCATGCCCATGTCCATCAGCCGGGTGATGGACTCGGGCGCGGAGTTGGTGTGCAGGGTCGAGAACACCAGGTGCCCGGTCAGCGAAGCCTCCACGCCCATGGACACGGTTTCCTTGTCGCGCGACTCGCCGACCATGATGATGTCCGGGTCGGCACGCAGGAAGGCGCGCATGACCAGCGCGAAGTCGATACCGGCCTTCTTGTTGATCTGCACCTGGCGCAGGCCCTTCTGCGTGATCTCGACCGGATCCTCCGCGGTCCAGATCTTGGTGTCCGGCGTGTTGAGGAACTTGAGGATGGAATGCAGCGTCGTCGTCTTGCCCGAACCGGTCGGGCCGCAGACGTAGAACAGGCCATAAGGCTTGCTCACCGTGGCCTCGAGCCGGGTCTTGTTGTGCGGCGTCAGGCCCAGCTTTTCCAGCGGGATCGGTTCGCCCGCGGCCAGGATCCGCATCACGACGTCTTCGACGCCGCCGGCCGACGGAATGGTGGCCACCCGCAACTCGATGTCGAGCGGGCCGTATTTCTTGAACTTGATCTTGCCGTCCTGCGGCTTGCGGCGCTCGGAGATGTCGAGGTCGCACATGATCTTGAGCCGGGTGACCATGGCCTGGCGGAAATGCGCCGGCACCTCGATGTAGGGCACCAGCGAGCCGTCGATGCGGAACCGGATGCCGGTCTTGAGCTTGCCCGGCATCGGCTCGATGTGGATGTCGGACACCTTCTGGTTGTAGGCGTCGATGATGACCTTGTTGACGAACTTGACCAGTTCGTTGTCGGCGGCGGCCGACTCCAGCGAATCGTCGTTGTTGCCGTCGTCGATCGGCCCGCCATCCATGTCGGCCAGCAACTGGTCGATCGAGCCACCCTCGACGCCGGCGCCATACAGCTGGGCCAGCGTCTCCTGGAACTCGGTCAGCGTGGTGACGCGGTAGGCGAACTTGGCGATGCGCGGAAACACCTGCGGCACGACCCGAGCGCCCCGCACGGCCTCCGGATCCACGCACATGATGACCAGGCCATCGGGCGACTCTTCGAGCGGAATCCAGCCCTGCTCCTCGATGAACTCGCGCTTGAGCGGGCCGTGCA
>CAXBDR010000124.1:0-12734 GCA_963974265.1 uncultured Rhodoferax sp. | reverse complement strand
CTGCCACTTTTCCTGAGGAGACCGGGAGCACCATGACTTCACGCCTGACACCCGAATTCGACCTGTTCGCCACCGACGGCAAACGCACCGGCTTCATCCGCCTGCCGCACTCGGTGCACCGCTCGGCCTACGGATTCATCCCGATCCCGGTGGCCGTGATCGCCCATGGCGACGGCCCCACCGTGTTGCTGATGGCCGGCAACCATGGCGACGAATACGAAGGGCAGGTCGCGTTGGGCAGGCTGATCCGTGCTTTGCAGCCCGAGCAGGTCCGCGGCCGGCTGATCATCGTGCCGTCGGCCAACTTCCCTGCCGCCATCGCCGGCAGTCGCACCTCGCCGATCGACGACGGCAATCTGAATCGCAGTTTCCCGGGCAACCCGGATGGCAGCGTCACCGAGCAGATCGCCTGGTTCATCGAAGAGACCCTCCTGCCCCGCGTGCAGGTGCTGGTCGACCTGCATTCGGGCGGCAGCTCGTTGACCTACGTGCCGTCGGCGCTGGCGCGCCGCAGCGCCGATCCGGCCGAGATGGCCGAGACGGTGGCGTTGCTGCGTGCCTTCGGTGCACCGATCACCTATCTGGCCAACGCCGCGCAGGGCGCCGACCAGACATCGTCGGCCGCCGCCGCGCGCAAGGGCGTGCGCCATATCGGCACCGAACTGGCCGGCGGCGGGCAGGTCACGCCGGCAGCGCTGCAGGCCTGTGAAGCGGGGCTGCGCCGGGTGCTGCACCGCCTGGGCGTGTTGTCCGAACCCCCCGCCGAACCCGCGCCGCCGACCCGGCTGCTGGAAGTGCTCGGCGCCGACTACTACGTCTATGCGCCCGAAGACGGCCTGTTCGAACCCCTGGTCGAACTCGGCGACACGGTGCAGGCCGGTCAGCCGGCCGCGCGTCTCCACGACCAGGCCACGCCCTGGCGCGAACCGGCCCTGGCCTGCTTCGAACATGCCGGACTGGTGATCTGCAAGCGCGTGCCCGGGCTCACCCGGCGCGGCGACTGCCTGTTCCACCTGGGCACCGACTGCGACGGCTGAGTACGGCGCAAGGCACTGCACCGGGCGCGTTCAGCGCACCGGTGTCGGCAGCGGCTCGCCGGCCAGGAAGGCCGCCAGGTTGGCGCACATCAGGTCGAAGGCGTCGCGCCAGGTCTCGCGGGTGCTGCCGGCCAGATGCGGGGTCAACACGACGTTGTCGAGTCCCGCCAGCGCCGCCGGTATGCCCGGCTCGTGCTCGAACACGTCGAGTGCGGCGCCGCCCAGGCGCCCTGCCGCAAGCGCGGCAGCCAGCGCCGCCTCGTCGACGACCGAGCCTCGCGCGACGTTGACCAATACGCCTTGCGGGCCGAGCGCATCGAGCACCGCGGCATCGACCAGGTGGCGCGTTGCAGCGCCACCCGGACAGGCCACGACCAGGCAGTCGGCCCAGTGAGCGAGTTCGCGCACGGACGCGAAATAGGTGTGCGCCGCATCCGCGCGCCGGTGCCGGTTGTGGTATGCGACCGGCATCTCGAACCCGGCCGCGCGTTGCGCCACGCGCGCACCGATGTCGCCCAGCCCGAGGATGCCCAGGCGTTTGCCCGACACCCGCGTCGTCAGCCCGATGGCCTGCTTGCCCCAGACACCGGCATGGGCCAGCCGATCGGCGTGTGCGATGCGCCGCACCAGCGCGATCAGCAGCCCCATCGCGTGATCGGCCACGCAGGTGGCGACGACGCCGGGCGTGTTGCTCAACGGGATGCCGCGCTGCGCCAGCGCAGCCCGGTCGACCTTGTCGTAGCCGGCGCCGAAACAGGCCAGCATGGCCAGCCGCGGCAGCTGGCGCACGGTTTCGGCATCGATGCCGACGGCACCGGTCGTGACTGCGGCGCGTGCCTGCGCGGCCCGCGCGAGCAGGCCCGCGCGATCGGAGGCGGCGGCCAGGTCGTGGACGCGGTATTGCCGCTGCAATTCGTCCAGCATCCAGTCAGCCATGCCGCCGATCACGACGATCTCGGGCCGGGTGTCGGGGCCGTTGTGCGGACTCATGGCGTCGGCCATACGGGCGTGCGCCACTCGGGATGGTCGGCGATCTCGCCGCGCACGAGCCGGAAATAATGTTCCTGTATGCGCCGCGTGATCGGGCCGGGTTGTCCGTCGCCGACCGGCATGCGGTCGACGGCGACGATGGGAACGACCTCCTGGCCGGAACCACACCAGAAGGCCTCGTCGGCGGCCAGCAGCTCCGAGCGGTCGACTCGCCGCTCGTGCACCACAAGGCCGTGCACGGCGCGCGCGGTCTGGATCACGGTGTCGCGGGTGATGCTCTCCAGGATGTCGCTGCTCGCGTCCGGCGTGACGAGTTCGCCGCGGCGCACCAGGAATACGCAGGCGCCGGCGGCCTCCGACAACTTGCCATCGGCGCCGAGCATCAACACCCCGTCGTGGCCGTCGAGCCGCGCGGTGATCTCGGCGGCGCGGTTGTTGACATAGTTGGCGGTGCATTTGACGCGCGGCGGCATGGCGTTGTCGGCAATGCGTTGCCAAGAGCTGACCGCCACCCGCACGCCGCTGTGCAAGGTGCCGGCCGATGGCCGCTTGACGACGCCGATGCTCAGTCCGACCGGTCCGGTGACCGTCAGTTCGTCGTCGCCGTCGATGTAGGCAATCATGCGGATATGCGCGTTCTCGCGGATCGCGTTGGCCTGCAAGGTACGCATCAGGCAGTCCTCGAGGAATGCGGCCTCGAAGATGCGATCGCAACGCAGCATCTTCATACCGAAACGCAGGCGCTCGAGATGTTCCGCCAGCCGAAACACATGCAGCTGTTGCTGCTGCGCATTCCAGTACGCGCGCAGGCCCTCGAAGACGCCGAGGCCGTATTTGACGACCGCCGAAAAGGCGTGGATGCGGGCATCGCGATAGGCCACGATGTCGCCGTTGTGGCACATGAATTCGCAGGTCGGCATGAAGGCTCCTTGCTGCGGCGCACGCCTGGAAATCGCCGCCGCGGCGACCCGTCGTGCGCTCGGTTCGCGCGGGGGTCCCGACACGAACGGCGACCAGTTTAGGGTCCGCCGCCCCGCCTGTCAGGCGATTTGCGCGATCCGGCCGGATATGAAACAACATCGTGCCGAACCGGCCCTGCGAACGTGTTTTCGATCGCCATGGCACCGGGCCGCGCTGTGCAATACTGGCTCGGCAGCGGCCTGGTTCCGTGTCGGGCCGCACCATCGGACCTGCGAGGAGCGTGAACCAGCATGCCGCACACCACCGTCGATTTCCGCAGCGACAACTGCGGCCGCGCCGCTCCCGAGATGATCGCCGCGCTGCATGCGGTCAACGCCGGCACCGAGCTCGGTTATGGCGGCGACACCTTGACCGCCGAGTTGCAGACCCGGCTGGCCCAGGTGTTCGAGACGCCGCTGCGGGTCTATCCGGTTCCCACCGGCACCGCGGCCAATGCCGTGGCCCTGGCGGCATCGTGCACGCCGTTCGGCGCGGTGTATTGCCATGCACAGGCCCACATCAACACCTCGGAATGCAACGCCACCGGTTTCTTCGGCGGCGGCACCAAGCTGGTGGCCGTCGACGGCGAACACGGCAAGGTGTCCGCCCACGCGCTGCTGCGCGAGATCGAAGGCGCCGGCGTCGGCCTGGCGCACAAGAACCAGCCGGCCGCCGTCAACCTGGTCCAGGCCACCGACATGGGGGCGGTGTACGGGCTCGACGAGATCACCGATGTCAGCCGCGTGGCCCATGCGCGTGGCCTCGTAGTGCACATGGACGGGGCCCGCTTTGCCAATGCACTGGCCACGCTGGGCTGCTCGCCGGCCGATGCCTCTTGGCGCGCCGGGGTCGACGTGTTGTCGCTGGGCGTCACCAAGAACGGCGGCCTGCTCACCGACGCCATCGTGGTGTTTGCGCCGGATGTCGCCGCCAACATCGGTTTTCACCTGCGCCGGGCGGGCCTGGTCTGGTCGAAGATGCGATTCGCGTCGGCGCAGGTCATGGCCTATGTCGAAGACGATCTGTGGTTGCGGCTGGCACGCCAGGCCAACGCGGCGGCCGCCGGCATCGCGCAGCGGCTTTCCGCGTTGGCGGGCATCCGGCTGGTCGCGCCGGTGCAGGCCAACGAGTTGTTCGTCGAGCTGCCGTCGGCGCACGCCCTCGAAGGCCTGCAGGCCGAAGGCATCCTGTTCCAGCGTCGCGGTCCCCGGCTGGCGCGTTTCGTGTGCCGCTGGGACACCGGCGAAAGCGAATGCGCGGCACTGCTGGAGGCGATCGAGCGGCAGCTCGGCACGACAACCGCATCCCACGGCAAAGGAGACCGGCGATGAAGATCACCGATGTCGAGACGATTCTGCTGCGCCTGCCGCAGGTGCGGGAGATCGGCGACGGATGCCAGACCATCTGCGTGATCCGGGTGTCGACCGACGAGGGCATCGTCGGCATCGGCGAGGCGCACACCAACCCGCTGGCGGCGCGGGCGATCATCGAATCGCCCCTGTATTCGGTCTCGGCGCAAGGCCTCAGGCAGGTGCTGCTGGGCGAAGACCCGCGCGACATCAACCGCCTCTGGGACAGGATGTACCGCGTCAGCCAGACCTACGGGCGCCGCGGGCTGCTGATGCACGCCTTGTCCGGCATCGACCTAGCGCTGTGGGACATCCTGGGCAAGAGCGTCGGCCTGCCGGTACACCAGTTGCTGGGCGGCGCGCGCAAACGCGCCCACCACGCCTATGCATCCGACCTGTCGCAAGCCACGCTGGAGGCCACGATCGACCTGGCGCTGGCCCACAAGGCCAACGGCTATCGCGCGATGAAGTTCGGCTGGGGCGCACTGGGCCAGGACCGCAAGTCCGACGTCCGGGTGGCGGAACAACTGCGCTCGGCCCTGGGCCCGGACTTCGACATCATGATCGACATGGGATTCGCCGTGCCGCTCGACCATGCCTTGTACCTGGGGCGTGCCTATGCCGAGCACGACCTGTATTTTCTCGAGGAGCCCCTCTCGCCGGACGACCTCGGCGGCTTCGCCAAGCTCGTGGCCGCGTCGCCGACACCGATCGCCACCGGCGAGAAGGCCTCGCACGAACTCGACTACATCGACCTGATGGACCGCGGCCAGCTGCGCATCATCCAGCCGGACATCGCGCGCATGGGCGGCATATCGGCCATGTTGCGCGTCATCGCCCATGCCGAGGCGCGCAACGTGCGCGTCATCCCGCACTGCTGGTCGACCGACATCCTGGTGGCAGCCACGCTGCATTGCATCTCGACCATGCGTGACTGCCCCTACCTGGAATTCAACGCCACCGACAACCCGCTGCGCACCGACCTGCTGGTCGAACCGATCCGGCCGCACCAGGGTGTCATCCAGGTGCCGGACAAGCCCGGCCTGGGCATCGAGCTGCGCGAGGACACGCTCGCGCGTTTTCGCTGGCAAGCTTGACGCGGCATACTGCCGGGAAGGGCCCGCAGGCCATGGCCGACAACCGTGCGTCGCGGCGCCGGTCCCTGGCCGGCAGCTTGGGGCTCGACCGTGTCGCCATCCGTTCCGGGAACCTGATCCATGCATGTCCGCACCCTCGGCCTGAGCATCGCACTTCTCGCGTCGTCCACCCTGGCCCAGCAGCCGAGTTTCACCAAAGGGCCCGCGACGCAGATCGATGCCGGCCTGTTCGACTGCGGCGGCAGAGGCCGCATCAGCGCCGTCGGCAGCATCCGCTCGGATGACGGCAAGACCTGGACGGTTCCGGCCGCAACCCGTTTCAGGACTGCGACCAAGGCCGCCGACCTCTACAACGCATGCGCCGGCAAGACACCGGCCAGCCTGGCCGACGTCGACCTGAAGACCATCCCGGTGCTGGACGCCGGCGGCCGAGAAGCGTTTGTCGCGTACGTCTTCGCGGACAACTATTTCGAGCTGTACGTCAACGGCAAGCTGTTGGCCGTCGACGCGGTACCGTTCACGCCATTCAACTCCAGCGTGATCCGCTTCACCGCGCGCCGGCCCGTGACCATCGCCGTGAAGCTGGTCGACTGGGAGGAAAACCTGGGACTCGGATCGGAACGGGGCCGCGGCCATGCCTATCAACCCGGCGACGGCGGCCTGGTCATGCACATCCAGGACGCGGCCGGCAAGACCGTTGCGCTGACCGACGGCAGCTGGCGGGCGCAGACCTTCTATACCGGCCCGCTCAAGGACCGCGCCTGCCTGAAGGTGGCCGGGCAGATCCGCGACAGCACCACCTGCGATGTCGCGGGGTCTTCGGATGGAAGGCCGTATTCGGGCGCGCACTGGTCGATTCCGGCCGACTGGGCGGCGCCCGGCTTCGACGACAGCATCTGGCCCCGGGCGACGACCTATGCGAATGCGACCGTCGGCGTGGACAACAAGCCGGCGTATACCCATTTCACCGACGTCTTCGACATGCCCGGGGCCGATGCCCAGTTCATCTGGTCGTCGAACCTGGTGCTGGACAACCTGGTCCTGGTCCGCAAGACCTTCGAATGACCCGATCGCCGCTGGGCGCGCAGCACGGTGCTCATGGCCCGAGCCGCAGGTCGATGGTCCCGAACCGGCCGTAGTCGGCAACAACCCGATCCCCCGGCGAGACCGCTAGCGGCACCATGCAGGTGCCGGTCGACACGAACTGCCCGGCCGCCAGGGCCATACCGCGCGCGTTCAGTTCGTTGACCAACCAGGCCAGCGCCACCCGCGGGTCGCCCAGCGCGGCGCTGCCGTCGCCTTCGCGCGCATAACGCAAGCCGCTGGACGCGTCGTGCACCGTGGCATGCACCCGTGCGCCACGCAGGTCGGCGTCGCGCCAGTCCACGGGCGCCGCGGATCCGAACACGAAGTTGCCGCAACACGCATCGTCCGCCAGCAATTGCGCTTCGCCTACGACGGTGAAGTCATTGAAGCGCGAGTCGGGTACCTCGAACGCCGGATGCAGCGATGCGACGGCCGCCAGCACCTCGTCCTGCGAGCGCAGCCGATCGCGTGGTGCCAGGTCCGCGCCCAGCCGGAACGCGAACTCCGGCTCGACCACGCGCATGCGGTTGCCCGCCAACGGTACGGCCTCGCCCGGTGGGTATACAAACGACGCCAGGATGCGCCCCGGCAGCGGCCCGCTGACGTTGATGTGGGCCTGCCCGGCGGCGCTGGTCGCGGCGATCTTCCAGCCCGCAACCGCCTGGCCCGACACGGCCGGCCATTCGGCCTGGATCGCATGGCCGGCCACGAGGTCCGCCGGCCGCAGCGTGGGCGGCAGCGTGTCCAGCGTCGTGCCGGCATTGCGGTGGTACCACAGCAGCTCGGCGGCCTGGCGGGGGAACGGGGCTGGATTCATAGGGATCGGTTCCTGCATCGTGGACGACACCGCCATGATGCCGCAGTCGGCCAGCCCGGGTACGGGAGGACGCGTCGCGGAGGCACGATCCGATCGGCCCGGCCGCACGCGACACAATCGACACGCTGGATCGCCATGTTCGGATTCGACCTTCCCACCCTGGTCATCATCGCGGCCGTCACGCTGCTCGCCTTCTTCGTGCGGGGCCTGTCGGGTTTCGGCTCGTCGCTGGTCGGCGTCGGCGCGCTGAGCATGGTGCTGCCGCCGGCGCAGGTGGTGCCGACTTACCTGGCACTCGAGCTGATGGCTTCGCTGAACCTGCTGCCCGGCATCTGGCGCCATGTCGACTGGCGCGCGCTGGGCTGGGTCGTCGGCGGCTCGTTGCTTGGCGCTCCGCTCGGGCTGGCGTTGCTGGCTTGGCTGGACCCGGACCTGGTGCGGCTGCTGGTGTCGGCCAGCCTGCTGGCCATCGCCGCCGTGATGCTGAGCCCTTTGCTGGCCCAGCGGCTGGCGCCGCGCGCACAGGCCGGGCCTGTGGCCTCAGCGGCCGTCGGGTTGACCTCGGGTGTGCTCAACGGCCTGGCCGCCATCGGCGGGCCGCCGGTGATCGTGTATTTCTTCGCACGCACGACCGTCACGGTCGGACGGGCCACCGTGATCGCCTTCATCCTGCTCACCAACACCTGGGTGCTGTTGCTGGCCGGCAGCAGCGGCCTGCTGGCCGGTGCGGGCTGGCAGCTGATCACCGTCGCGCTGCCGTTCGCCCTCATCGGCATCTGGATCGGGCAGCGTGGCTACACCCGGCTCGACGACGCCAGCCTGCGCCGGCTGATCTGGCGCCTGCTCGCTGCGCTGGGTGCGGTCGGCCTTGCCGTGGGTGGGTGGCGGCTGGCCGGCTGAATGGCCGGCGCGGCCGGGTCAGCTCCCGTTCTGCGCCAGCCAGCCCTCGATCTCCGCGACGACCGCCTGCGACTTGCGCGCATCGAGCGCGTCGGGATGGGGTGCTGCAAATCGGCCCGTGTCGTTGTCGAAATACAGGCCCGAGGCCGACGCGAAGTCGCCGCCCACCGCCGCCCGCACCAGGATCTCGGCGCCGATGCGCAGGTCGCCACCGTCCACGCCAAAGGCCTGCTTGACCATCTTGCTGCCCAGCAGGGAGCCGGGGTTGACCGCAACAATGACCGGGCCATCGGAACCCAGCGACAAGGCCAGCGCACGCGACCACATCGTCAGCGCCAGCTTGCTCTGGGCATAGGCGGCCATGGCGTCGAGCGCAGGCGGACCGGTCAGCCGGCCAAGGTCGACCGGAGCCTGGGCCGCCGACGACAGGTTGACCACGCGCCCGCCCGCGCCCAGCAAGGGCAGCAGCCGCTGCGTCAGCAGGTAGGGCGCGATCGTGTTGACCGCGAAACGCATGTCCAGCCCATCGGGCGACAAGGCCTGGGGCGTACGCAACACGCCGGCGTTGTTGATCAGCACGTCGATCCGCGGGTGGCGTTCGGCGACGTCGCGCGCCAGTTGCTCGACCTCGGCCCTGCGCGAGAGGTCCGCCATGAAGGTGTCCACCGTGCCCGCTCCCGGCAGGCTGGACAGGACGCTGGCCACCTCGGCCAGCTTGGCCGATTGCCGGCCGTGCAGCAGAACGGCATGGCCCTGCGCGGCCAGCAGCCGGGCGGTCGCCAGGCCGATGCCGTCGGTCGATCCGGTGATGAGAATCGTCTTGTGCATGTCAGTTTTCTTTCAAGGGAGCGAACTCCGGCAACAAGGCGTCGGCCAGGCGTTGCAAGGTGGTCTCGATATCCGCCTGGTTCAAGCGCAGGTTCAGCGCCACATGGTTGACGCCGATGGCCTGCAGCGCCAACAGATGGCCGCGCAGGTAGCGCATGCCCGCGCGGAACCCGAGGTGGATCGGCCGCGGGGGCGCGCCGGGGTCGTCCGCCAGGTCGACATACAAGGATTGCACCGCGGGCTTGATCGGAGCACCGGCAGCGCGCATCCGCGCGCGCCAGTCGCCGATGATCTTCTGCTGGGCATCGATGCCGCGCGGGTAGGTGATCCAGCCGTCGCCATGGCGCGCGATCCAGTCCGGGTCCTGCTGGCTCGCGCCGGTGATCAGCAGCGGCAACTTGCGGCCGGCCGGCTTGGGCAGCAGGTCCATGTCGCCTTGCAGGCTGACATAGGAGTTGTCGACGACCGGGTTGGTCTCGCGCATGCGTTCGATGGTGTCGACGCTGGCACGAAAACGCGCGCCGCGGTCGGCGAACGGCACACCGAACGCCGGGTACTCGTTCGGCCGGTCACCCGAAGCCACGCCCAGGATCAGCCGCCCGCCCGACAACACATCGACACTGGCCGCCGCCTTGGCCACATGCGCCGGATGGCGCAGCGGCAACACGAGGCTGGCCACGCCCAGTGCGATGTGTTCGGTCTTCGCAGCCAGGAAACCGAGGTAGGCGAACGGGTCGAACATCTGCCCGGCATCGCCGAATTCCGGCACGTTGAACGGCACGTCGCGCAGCCAGAGCGCCGAAAAGCCCAGGCGTTCGGCCAGCTGCGCCCGTTCGACATGGCGCCGCATCGTGGGCACCGGCGCGTCGGCATACGCCTCCAGCGGCACGACCAGGCCCAGGCTCAGGCGACCGGGCCGGAACACGTTGTCGTAGGCCCGGTTGATGGACGGGAAACGCCGGTCGTCGACTTTCATCAGCATGGTGCGTGCTCCTGGTCCGCGTGACGTCGCACGCGCAACGGCATGGTCTGGCTCAGTCCTGGACGGAGACGACGACCTTGCCGGTGGCCTGTCCGCTGGTCAGGCGCGCGTAGGCCTTGCCGACTTCTTCGAAGCCGAACTGCGTCTCGTCGAGCAGGGGCTTGAGTGCGCCCGCATCGACGATCCCGGCCAGTTTCGCCAGGATGGCGCCGTGTTCTGCGCGCTGGTGGTCGTGCAGCATCGGGATCAGCATGAACACGACATGCAGCGACAGGCCCTTGAAGTGCGCCGGCGACAGGTCCAGTTGCAGCAGCGAGACCGTCGTCGCGACCTGTCCGTTCAGCGCGGCCGCCTCGAAGGAGTTCGCGATGTTGGCGCCGCCCACCGAGTCGAACACGACATCGAAACCAGCCCCGCCGGTGTGGCGTGCCACGTAGTCGGCGACGGTCTCTGTCTTGTAGTCGATGGCGGTGGCACCGTAGCCGCGCACGATGTCCATCGGCTTGCCGCCGGAGACCGTGGCATGGACGTCGGCACCCCGATGCCGTGCCAGCTGCACGGCGACATGGCCGACTCCGCCGGTGCCGCCATGCACCAGCACCTTTTGTCCGGCGCCGGCGCCGGCGCCGGCGCGTTGCAAGCCTTCATAGGCGGTGATGCCGACCAGCGGCAATGCCGCGGCCTCGCGCATCGAGATGCTTTTGGGCTTGTGGGCGATCAGGCGGGCGTCGGCCGGCATGGTCTGCGCCAGTGCGCCCTGCAGGTCGGCCAGGCCGCCGGCGCAGCCGTAGACCTCGTCGCCGACGGCGAAGCCGGAAACACCCGCGCCAACGGCCTCGATGGTGCCGGCGAAGTCCATGCCGAGCACGGCGGGCAGCTGGGGCGCAAACGGCAGGTCCGTGCCCATCTGGCGGATCATGGTGTCGACCGTGTTCACGCTGGTGGCGGCGACGCGCACCAGCACATGGCCGGCCGTGACCCTGGGTTGGGGCAGCTCGGCCGGCTCGAATGCGGCGTTTGCGCCATAGGCGCGAAGAATCATGGCTTTCATGGTGTGTTCCTGTCGGTTGGGGATCGCTTGGTGATCATTTGCTTGGTGACACGAACTGTATTACCCATTGATATCGAATAAAACCAGCTAACATCGCATTCACTATTCGCGAAATCAAGATAATCAAATGGATACCGAAAGCGTCCGGCTGTTCGTTCTCGCCGCCGACAAGCTCAATATCAGCGCGGCCGGTCGCGCGCTGGGCATGGCGCCGGCCGTGGCCAGTGCCCGGTTGGCCAAACTGGAGAAGGAACTGGGAACGGACCTGATGCGCCGCTCGACGCGCAAGGTCAGCCTGTCGCTGGAAGGCGCGGAATTCCTGGCCTTTGCCCGCGAAATCCTGGCGCAGGAAGACGCCGCGCGCGCCGCGCTGGGCCTGGGCCGCCCGCAGGCCAGCGGCACCCTGCGTTTCGCCGCGCCCAGCACCTTTGCCCAGCTCTACATCGCACCGTTGCTGCCCGAGTTTCTGCAGCGGTATCCCGGCGTCCATCTGGACCTGCGCCTGTCCGATGCGCCGTTCGACCTGATCGAAGGCAGCTTCGACCTGGCGCTGCGCAACATGGCACTGGACGACAGCAGCCTGAAATGCCGCAAGCTGGCCGACGACCAGCGCATGTTGTGCGCCTCACCCGGTTACCTGGCGCAACACGGCACGCCGATGCATCCGGACGACTTGTCGCAGCACCAGCTGATCGGCTTTCGCAACGCGTCGGCCAAGACCCTGATCGGCCCCGGCGGCTCGTCGGGCCTGTTCGATCCGCGCAAGGCTGGCTGTCGGCTGGTCGTGGACGACGGTGCAAGCCAGAAGTTCGCCACCATCGCCGGCGGCGGCATATCGATCAACTCCTTGTGGAGCATTCACCGCGAACTGGCAGAGGGATCCCTGGTGCGGCTATTGCCGGACTACGCGATCGACGACCGGTCGGCCCTGTGGCTGGTCTATCCGCAATCCAACGTCCTGACCGCCAAGGTCAGGATCTTCATCGACTTCCTGATGGAGAAGATCGGCGACGCGCCCGTGTGGGCGGTGCGATGAACCGCAACGGCGTGTGACGCCGATGCCCTGGGTCGCACCGGTGACCAGCGCACAACGTTGTTTCAGCATCATCGATCACCCTGGTTCTTTGGCGCAGCGGCCATGGCGTCGCGTTCGCGCAGCGCCGTCTTGAGCACCTTGCCGTAGTTGTTCTTCGGCAACTCGTCGACGAAACAATAATGCTTGGGCCGCTTGAAGCGCGCGATGTGCGCCAGGCAATGTGCGTCCAGCGCCTGCGCATCGACCTTGCCGACCGCCACGACGTAGGCGACGACGACCTCGCCCCATTCGGCGTCGGGCCGGCCGATCACCGAGACTTCGGTCACGTCGGGATGCGTCAGCAAGGCCTCCTCGACCTCGCGCGGATAGATGTTCGTGCCGCCGCTGACGACCAGATCCTTGCTGCGATCGAGCAAGGTCAGAAAACCGTCCTCGTCCAGGCGGCCGATGTCGCCGGTCCACAACCAGCCGTCGCGCAGCGCCGCGGCGCTCGCCTGCGGGTCGTCCCAGTAGCCCGGCATGACCACGTCGCCGCGCACGCAGACCTCGCCACTCGCACCGGCCGGCAAAGTGGTGCCGTCCGCATCCCGCACCGCAACCT
>CAXBDR010000123.1:0-12808 GCA_963974265.1 uncultured Rhodoferax sp. | reverse complement strand
GGTGCCGCGATCTACCTGGCATCGCGCGCCGGCGACTACGTGGTCGGATCGACGCTGGTGGTCGATGGCGGCGTGACGCACGCGCGCGGCTGACATCTTCGAATACCCGCCCGAGCGGCCTTCGCTGGCTGGCTGGTTGGTCACGCACGGCGCATAATGAGCGCGGCGCTCCGCAGCAGGGTGCCATTGCGTCAGACTGATCGGGGAGCATCCGATGGCAGCGCGTCTGCAGGATATCGAGTGGGGTGAACCCCTGTTGCCTGTCGTGCCCGATCCCGCCTGGGAAGTCGAGGTCAGGCGCCGGGGTGGCCAGGTAACGAAGGCGGACCGGATGATCGCGCCGTGCCCGTGGTTGCGCGAAGCGAGCTTCGGCATCACCCACTACCGCCCGCGCGCCATGCCGGCGCGCCTGTTTCAATTGGGGGCCCTGATCACGTCGCAGGAGAACGCGTGCCGGTACTGTTATGGTGCCAACCGGGCCTTCATGAAGATCCTGGGTTTCTCCGAAACAGTCATTCAGCGGATCGAACATGATCTGCATGTGGCCGAACTCGACGATCAGGAGCGGGGTTTCGTCGCCTTCTGCCGCAGCCTGGCGCGATCCCGGCCCCGGCCCACGCGTGCGGCACGCGATGCCATGGTTGCGATGGGGTATTCCCGGCTGGCGGTCGATGAAATGGCCTTCGCGATCTCCATGGGGTGTTTCTTCAATCGGGTGACGACCTTCATGGCCTGTCCGCCCGAAAACGACCTGGAGCGCATCGGCAACGGCCCGATCGGCCGGGTGCTCGGCTGGATGGCACCGATGAGGCGCATGGTCTCGAAGCTACGCCGACCGGCCGCCCGCGACGATGCGCCCGGCGCGGACATGCTGGCCGGTGGCCTGTTCGGTCCCATCCTCGTCCCGCTGGCCGGCCTGCCGGCGGCGCGGGTCATGCGCGATGCACTCGATGGTGCGTTCGCGCCGTCGGCCATTTCGCACGGCACCAAGTCGCTGGTGTTTGCCATCGTCGCCCGCACGCTGGGATGCGGACATTGCGAGGCCGAAGCCCGCAGCTTGTTGCAGGCCAATGGCATGTCGGAAACCCGCATCGACCAGGCCTTGGCGACCTTGCGTTGCGATGGCCTGAGCGGTGCGGAAACCCCGATCCTGCCCTGGGCACGCGGAACCGTGCACTACGACACCGGCGAGGTGCAGCGTGCAACCCGTGCGATGGCGGGCGCTGTCGGCAACACCGTCGTGCTCGAAGCCATTGGTATTGCCGCACTGGCCAACGCAGTGGTGCGTTTGGCGATGTTGCAGGAGTAGGGCGCTGACCTGGCTTGCCATCGCGATGACGACCCTGGTCCTGGTCCTGGGCTGGCGTCTGGTGCTGTCGCTGCGCCGCGCGCGCCAGTTCGAGCGCCTGCTGGGCGCCACCGATGCGAAGCTGATGCATCTCGAACGGCAATTCGAGCGATTCGTGCCGGCCGACGTGGTGGAGAAACTCATTGATGCCGGTGACGCATTGGCACCCGAGCGCCGGCCGGTGACCATTCTTTTCGCGGATCTGCGCGGTTTCACTGCGATGTCGGAGCGGCTCGATCCGAGCGTGACGGTCGACATCCTCAACGGTTATTTCGGCCACATGATCGCGGCCATCCGGCGGCACCATGGCCATGTCACCGAACTGGTCGGCGACGGCCTGCTGGCATTGTTCGGTGCGCTCGAGCGCAACCCGTGGCAGGAGCGTGACGCGGTGTTGGCGGCGCAGGCCATGCGCGCCGAACTGTCCGCCTACAACCGCGAACTGACGGCGCGTGGCCTTCCCGCATTGCGTTTCGGAGTCGGCATCCACTGCGGCGACGTGGTGGCCGGTGTCATCGGTACCGACGGCCTGTCCAAGTTCAGCGTGACCGGCGACCCGATCAACGTGGCGTCGCGGATCGAGGGACTGACCCGCGGATTCCAGGTCGACGTGCTGGTGTCCGACGAGATCCGCGCCGCACTCGATGCGCAGTTCCGTCTGCGCCGCATGCCGGCGATGCAGGTCAAGGGCAAGGCCGAGCCGATCCAGACCTGGCATGTCCTGCCCGAGGAATTCGCCAGCGAGGAGCCCGGCGCGGCGCCGGTCAGTCCAGCATCCGCACCTTGACGCTCTTGCCCTTGACCTTGCCGGCGTTGAGCCGGCGCATGGCCTCCTTGGCAATGTCGCGTTGCATCGCGATGAAGGTCGTGAACTCGGTCACGGTGATCTTGCCGACCTGCTCGCGGCTGTAGCCGCCGTCCGGGCCGGTCAGCGCGCCCAGCACGTCGCCGGGGCGGATCTTTTCCTTGCGTCCGCCCAGCAACTGCAGCGTCACCATCGGCGGCAGCAGCGGGCCCTGGCCGGTGGGGGTGAGTTCGTCCGGCTGGTGCCAGGTCGATTGCTGCTTCTGGTATTGCTCGATCTTGCCGACCGAACCCATCTCGTCCATGCTGGCCAGGCTCAGCGCCAGGCCGGTCGCTCCGGCCCGGCCGGTGCGGCCGATGCGGTGCACATGCACCTCGGGGTCGGGCGTGATGCCGACGTTGATCACTGCCTCGAGCTGGTCGATGTCCAGTCCGCGCGAGGCCACGTCGGTGGCCACCAGCACCGAACAGCTGCGGTTCGCAAACTGTGCCAGCACCTGGTCGCGCTCGCGTTGTTCGAGTTCGCCGTACAGAGCCAGTGCGCTGAAGCCCTGCTGATGCAGGTAGTCGACCAGTTCGCGGCACTGCTGCTTGGTATTGCAGAACGCCAGCGTGCTGACCGGGCGGAAATGGTTCAGCAGCAAGGCCACCGTGGGGTAGCGGCTGGCGCGGGTTACCTCGTAGAAACGTTGTTCGATCGCCGGCTCCGCCTGCACGCTCTTCACTTCGATGCGTTGCGGCTCGCGCATGAATTGCCGGGCCAGCTTCTCGATGCCTTCCGGATAGGTGGCCGAGAACAGCAGGGTCTGGCGCGTGGCCGGGCATTGCCGGGCCACGGTGGCGATGTCGTCGAAGAAACCCATGTCCAGCATGCGGTCGGCCTCGTCGAGCACCAGCGTGTTCAAGGCCTCGAGCATCAGGTACTGGCGCTCCAGGTGGTCCATCACCCGCCCCGGCGTACCGACGACGATGTGTGCGCCGTGCTCCAGCGACGCGCGCTGGCCGCGCAGCGCGACGCCGCCGCACAGCGTGACGACCTTGATGTTCTCTTCGGCACGCGCCAGCCGGCGAATCTCGACCGTGACCTGGTCGGCCAGTTCCCGCGTCGGGCACAGCACCAGCGCCTGCACCGCGAAACGGCGCGGGTTCAGGTTCGTGAGCAAGGCCAGCGCAAAGGCAGCCGTCTTGCCGCTGCCGGTCTGGGCCTGCGCGATCAGGTCCTTGCCGGCCAGTGCCGGCGGCAGGCTGGCGGCCTGGATCGGCGTCATGGCCCGGTAGCCGAGGCTGCGCAGGTTTTCCAGCGCGCCGGGCTTGAGCGGCAGGCCGTCGAAGCCTGCCGCGGTCGTCGATGGGTCCTGCGTCACACGCTCATCATCGCAACCGTCTTGGTCGCGAGGTAGGCGTCCAGCGCCTCGGGGCCGCCTTCGCTGCCGTAGCCGGAGTCCTTGACGCCGCCGAACGGCAGCTCGGGCCACGGAGCGGCCGGCTGGTTGATCCACAACATGCCGGTCTGCACCTGGCTCGAGAGCTGGTGCGCGGTCTTGATCGAGCTGGTGAAGGCATAGGCCGACAGGCCGAACGGCAGGCGGTTCGCCTCGGCAATGGCCTCGTCGATGTTCTTGACGCTGCGCACCGCGGCCAGCGGGCCGAAGGGCTCGTCGTTGAACACCGAGCTGTCCAGCGGCGCATCGAGCAGCAGCGTGGGCGCGAAGAAATTGCCTTCGTTGCCGATACGTTCGCCGCCGACCGCCACCTTGGCACCGCGCTTGATGGCGTCGGTGGTGATGGCGTGCATGGCGTTCAGGCGGCGCGGGTTGGCCAGCGGCCCCATTTGCGTGCCTTCGGCCAGGCCGTCGCCGACCTTCAGGCCGGAGATGTACTTGACGAAACCGGCGACGAATTCCTCGCGCACCGACTCCTCGACCAGGAACCGGGTCGGCGAGATGCAGACCTGGCCGGCGTTGCGGAACTTGGCGCCGGCGATCATCTTGATCGCGTGCGCGATGTTGGCGTCGGCTGCGACGATCACCGGCGCGTGGCCGCCGAGTTCCATCGTCGCGCGTTTCATGTGTTGTCCGGCCAGCGCGGCCAGCTGCTTGCCCACCGGCGTGGAGCCGGTGAAGGTGATCTTGCGGATCACCGGGTGGGGGATCAGGTAGCCGCTGATCTCGGCCGGGTCGCCATACACCAGCGACACCACGCCGGGCGGCATGCCGGCGTCGACGAAGGCACGGATCAGCTCTGCCGGCGAGGCCGGGGTTTCCTCGGCCGCCTTGACGATGATGGAGCAGCCGGTGGACAGGGCCGCGCCCATCTTGCGCACCACCTGGTTGATCGGGAAGTTCCACGGCGTGAACGCGGCGACCGGGCCGACCGGCTCCTTGAGCACCATCTGCTGCACGTTCATCGCGCGTGGCGACACCAGGCGGCCGTAGACACGTTTGCCCTCTTCGGCGAAAAATTCGATGACGTCGCTGGCCGACGCCACTTCCACCTTGGCTTCGGCCAGGGGCTTGCCCTGCTCCATCGTCATCATGCGGGCGATATCGCCGGCGCGTTCGCGCAGCAACTGGGCGGCGGCGCGCATGACCTTGGCGCGTTCGATGGCCGGTGTATTGCGCCAGATCTCGAAACCCTTGGCAGCCGATGCCAGGGCATCGTCGAGGTCGGCGATGGTGGCCTTGGCCACGGTGCCGATTTCCTTGCCGTCCGCCGGGTTGTGGACTTTCAGGGTCGCGCCGCCGCGGGCAGGGCGCCATTCGTTGTTGATCAGCAGTTGGACGTCGGGATAGGTCATGGTCTCATTCCTTGTTGTGCGTGAGGGAGGGGCGGGTCGGCGCGAGGGCAGGCCGAGTCGTCATGGGCAACGGGCCGCCAGCGGACAGCGGGGGGTATTGTCGCGCAAACCACAAGTCCCGCTTGCGGGTGGTGCTGTACGCGCACGGGTGCATGGCTCAGGCACCTCATCGTCCGGCCCTGGTGCAGGGCGATCGACATCTCGATTACGCCGGTCTCGATGCGCAGATGGACCGGGTCGCCGCGGCGCTGCAGCGCGATGGCCGGGGCCCGGGCGACACCATCGCCATCTGTGCCGGCATGTCGATCGCGCAGGTGTGTGTCTTCATGGGGGCCCTGCGCGCCGGACTGGCGGTCGCGCCGCTGGCCCCTGGCGCCGGCACATCCAGCCTGGCGCGCATGGTGGATGATGCGCAGGCGTGTTGCGTCTTTGTCGATGCCGTCGGTACCCAGGCGATGGGCTCGGCGTCGCCCGCGTCACCGCCGCGGATCGCGATCGACGGCTGCGACGGGGCCCGACCGTTCGATGCGTGGCTCGAAGGCGCGGCCACGCCGCCCCGTGCGGTCGCCATCCGGCCCGAGTGGCCGTTCAACATCATCTATTCGTCCGGCACCACCGGTGAACCCAAGGGCATCGTGCAGTCGCACGGCATGCGCTGGACCCATGTGTGCCGCGGCGCCACCTACGGCTACGGGCCGGACACGGTGACGCTCCTGTCCACGCCGCTGTATTCCAACACCACGCTGGTGGTGTTCTTCCCGACCATTGCCTGCGGCGGCGCCGTCGTGCTGATGCCGAAATTCGATGCGCGCGGCTACCTGGAACTGGCCCAGCGCCACCGCGTCACCCACACCATGCTGGTGCCGGTGCAATACCAGCGGCTGATGGCGCTTGCGGAGTTCGACCGCTTCGACCTGTCGAGTTTTCACATGAAGTTCTCCACCAGCGCACCGTTCGCTGCAGCGCTCAAGGCCGACGTCCTGCAGCGCTGGCCCGGTGGCCTGGTCGAGTTCTATGGCATGACCGAAGGCGGCGGCACCTGCATCCTGGAGGCGCACACGCATCCGGACAAGCTGCATACCGTCGGGCGACCGGCGCAGGGGCACGACATGCGGTTGATCGACGACCTCGGCGTCGAGGTCGCGCCGGGTGAGGCCGGCGAGGTGGTCGGCCACTCCGGCGGCATGATGACCGGCTACCATCGGCAGCCGGAGAAGACGCGCGAGGCCGAATGGTTCGACCCGGCCGGCAAGCGATTCATCCGCACCGGCGACATCGGCCGCTTCGACGCCGACGGCTTCCTGATCCTGTTCGACCGCAAGAAGGACATGGTGATCTCGGGTGGCTTCAACGTCTACCCGAGCGACCTCGAGGCGGTGCTGCACAAGCACCCCGCAGTGGCCGATGTTGCGGTCGTCGGCGTGCCGTCCGAACGCTGGGGCGAGACACCGGTGGCCTTCGTCGTGTTGCGCGACGAGGCGCAGGCGGTGACGGTCGGCGACCTGCTGCAGTGGACCAACGCACAACTGGGCAAGACCCAGCGCCTGGGCGACCTGCAGTTATGCTCCGAGCTGCCGCGCAGCGCCATCGGCAAGGTGCTCAAGCGCGAACTGCGCGCGGCGTATGGCCACGCTCCATCCCTCAACCAGATGCCATCCGCATGATCACGATCTCCAGCCAGTTCGACTCCGGTGCCATCGAGGCGCTGAGATGCGACGATGCCGCCGACATCCAGTTGCGCATCCGCAGCGACAATAACGCGGCCGGCATCGCCCAGTGGTTCCATTTCCGCCTGCAGGGCGCCGCGGGTGTGCCGGTGACGATGCGTTTCGTCAACGCCGGGCAATGTGCGTATGCCAAGGGCTGGGAGAACTACCGCGTGGTTGCCAGCCATGACCGGCAACACTGGCAACGCATCGAAACGCACTACGACGGAACCGTGATGACGGCGCGACTGACGCCCGACAGCAACAGTGTGTACCTGGCGTATTTCGAGCCCTATTCGTGGGAGCGTCACCTGGACCTGGTCGCATCGGCATGCGCGTGTGAACATGTGCGGCTCGAACGCCTGGGCGCCAGCCTGGACGGACGGGACATGGACCTGCTGCGCATCACCGATGCCGCGAGCCCGGTACCCGAGAGTGACAGGCGCTCGGTCTGGCTGATCGCCCGCCAGCATCCGGGCGAGACCATGGCCGAATGGTTCGCCGAGGGTTTCCTGGAGCGGCTGCTCGACGCCGACGATCCGGTGGCGCGGGTGTTGCTGCAGCGCTGCGTCTTTCACGTCGTGCCCAACATGAACCCGGACGGCAGCGTGCGCGGCAACCTGCGCACCAACGCGGTCGGTGCCAACCTGAACCGGGAATGGCTGGAGCCGAGCATGGAGCGTTCGCCCGAGGTGCTCCTGGTGCGCCGGAAGATGGAGCACACCGGCGTCGATCTGTTCCTGGATGCACACGGCGACGAAAACCTGCCCTACAACTTCGTTGCCGGCAGCGAAGGCATCGTTGGTTTTTCGCCGCGTCTGCAGCAATTGCAGGATGCCTTCAAGGCCAGCTGGATCGCCAGCTGCCCGGACTTCCAGGATCGCGTCAACTACGGCCCGGCGCGCGCCACGCAGGCCAATCCGACCGTGGCCACGAACTGGGTCGCGCAAAGGTTCGACTGCCTGTCGTTCACGATCGAGATGCCGTTCAAGGACAACGATGATCTGCCCGATGCGGCGACGGGCTGGAGCGGCGAGCGCTCGCGCAGGTTCGGCGCCGGTGTGTTGCAGCCGGTGCTGGCGGTGGTGGGGCAGCTGCGCTGACCCCCCTGCGCCACGACCCGCCGTGAATGCAGGCCACGGCGGCCCGCGCCGCGCCACGCGTCAGGCGTAATACGCCGCGACGAAATCCTCGAAGCGCTCGGTGTCCTGGCGCTCGATCTGTTGCTGGGCCTGCAGCGATTCTTGCGCCGCTGCCTCGAACCGGGCCTGCGCCTCGGTGTCCAGCGGATGCGCCAGCAGCGATTGCTTGTGGTGTCCGGACGCGAACATCGTGTACTTGAAGAAGCCGCCATGCGCGCGCGACGCTTCGAGCACCTGGGCCGACGGTGTCTGGTCCGGATTGTCGATGCGCTGGCGCAGCAGGTGCATGGCGCTGGTGTGGCGGCTGCCCCCATAGGCGGTATCCAGCATCTCGGCGAAGGGCGCCATGTCGTCGAACAATTCATGCGCCAGCGGGCGCATCGGCTGCTCGTGGTTGTGCATCAGCAGGTACAGGTCGCTTTGCCGGCCGCGGTTGACGATGCGGCGCTTGTTCTCGTCGTTCTCGCCCTGCTCGCGCGCGCTGATCGGCGGACTGTCGCGGAACAGGCACATCAGCAGCAACACGTCGACGAAACTGGCCTGCTCGGGGGTGATGCCGATGTCGACCATCGGGTTGAGGTCGAACAGCCGCATCTCGATGTATTCGACGCCACGCTCACGCAGGCCCTTGGCCGGGCGATCGGGCGAGACCCGTTTCGGGCGCATCGGCGCGTAGAACTCGTTCTCGATCTGCAGCAGGTTGGCGCTGAGCTGCTTCCAGTGCGCGCCGTCGCGCACGCCGAGCCGCTCGTAATACGGGTCGGGCGTGCGGATCGCCGTCTCCAGCGCCGCCGTGTATTCGGCCAGCGAGTTGAAGTTGACGTTGAGGTTGGACTGCGCGCTGTTCTGGTAACCCAGGTCGCTCATGCGCAGGCTGGTGGCCCATTGCCCGTACAGGCTGCCGGGCACCAGTTGCAGCAGGTCGGACTTGCGGCCCTGCAGGAAGGACTCGCAGATGGCCGGCGAGGCGCCGAACAGGTAGGGCACCAGCCAGCCGTAGCGCAGGAAGTTGCGGATCAGGCCGAAGTAACGCGTGCTGATGAAGTCCTGCCGGCTGCCGTCGGCACCGCAGCAGTCGTACAGCGCACTCCAGAAATCGTCGGGCAGCGACCAGTTGTAATGCACGCCGGCGATGGCCTGCATGTGCCGGCCGTAGCGCAGGCCCAGGCCTTCGCGGTACACGCGTTTCATCTTCGCCCTGTTGGAGCTGCCGTAGTCGGCCAGCGGAATGGTGTCGTCGTCGCCGATCACGCAGGGCATGGAGCTGGCCCACATCGTCTCCTCGCCCAGTGCCGGGGCCACGAAGCGGTGGATGTCGCGCAGGAAGCGCAGCGGCTCGTCGAGGTCGGTGCTCGGCGGCGTGATGAACTCGAGCAGCGCCTCCGAATAGTCGGTCGTGATCCACGGATGGGTCAGCTTGGAGCCGAGTGCGCGCGGATGTGGCGTCTGTGCCAGCGAACCCTGGGCGTCGATACGCAGGCATTCCTTTTCGAAACCACGCCGGATCCCGCGCAGCACCTGGGCCTGGACCCGCTGGGAGAATTGTCCGACGGCGTCGCAACAGGTGAACTTCAACATAAGGCGGTCTTCTTGTCGATCATCAAAGGGCTGGCAGTATGGCAGTTTTCCGGTGCCCGCCATGTCCGGGCGGCCTGTGCCCGGATCCGGGACGGGATTTCCCCGCTGGTGCGGACGCGATCGGCTCCGCCGTGCTCACAAGGTCGGTACCCGGTCGAACCATGGTGCTGCCTGCTCGATCTGCGCGGCCAGTGCCAGCAGCTGCGCGTCGGCGCCGAAGCGGGCCACCAGTTGCACCCCGACCGGCAGGCCGTCGGCACTCCAGTGCAGCGGCAGACTGGCCGCCGGTTGTCCGGTGGCGTTGAACGGTGTCGTGAACGGGGCCAGGCCGAAACTGGCGCGGATGAAGGCGTCGAGGTCGTCGGTGTCGGTGCTCAGGGTGCCCAGGCGTGGTGGCGGCGCCGCCATGGTCGGTGTCAGCAGCATGTCGAACTGCTCGAAGAACTGGCCGATGCGCCTTACCTCGCGGTTGATCAGCGGGAATTGCGCCACGTACCGGGTGCCGGAGATGCTGCGCCCGCGCGCGACCGCGGCGTGGGTGACCCGCTCGAGTTCGTCCGCCCGCGCCGACCGGCCCAGGTGCTGCTCGCGCGCGTCGACGCTGGCGGCCAGGCCGGTCATCATGACCGTCATCACGGCCTGGAACAAGGCGTCGTAGTCGAACGCCGGCGTCGCGGCCTCGACATGGTGACCCAGGCCGGCCAGCAATTGCGCGGCCGCCTCGACGGCCGCACGGCATTCGGCATGCACCGGCTGGCCGCTGAAGTCCTGCAGCGTGTATGCGATGCGCAGCGGTCCGGGCGGACGTGCGATGCAGTCCAGGAAACGTTCGGCCGGGCGTTGCGTGACATACGGTGCGCCCACGTCCGGCCCGGCCGTGGCGTCCAGGATGGCGGCGCAGTCGCGCACGCTGCGGGTCACCGCATGTTCGTGACTGATACCGTGGGCCGCGTCACCGCGGTGCGGACCATACGGCAACAAGGCGCGGGTGGGCTTGAGGCCGAGCAGTCCGTTGCACGAGGCCGGGATGCGGATCGAGCCGCCGCTGTCGGTGGCATGGGTGGCCGGCAGGATGCCGCTGGCCACGGCCGCGCCGGCACCACCGCTGGAGCCGCCCGCGCCATGGGCCAGGTTCCACGGGTTGCGCGTCGGGCCATGCAAGGCCGGCTCGGTGGTCACGTTCATGCCGAATTCGGGCGAGTTGGTGCGGCCGATGATGACGAAGCCGGCGCGGCGCAGCCGGGCGACGGTCTCGGCGTCGAAGTCGAACACCTGGCCGGCGAACAAACGGCTGCCGTGGGTCAGCGGCATGTCCCGCACCGGCGCGTGCAGGTCCTTGATGCAATACGGTACGCCGGCGAACGGCCCGTCGGCGCCGACGATGGGTGCGTCCGGCGCCAGTGCCGGCTGGTGCAGGTATGGCACGGCGTTGATGGTCGGGTTCACGGCCTGCAGGCGTGCCAGTGCCGCCTGCATCACGTCGGTGCGCGAGACTTCGCGCTTGCGGATCAGCTCAGCCAGGCCAAGGGCGTCGAAGGAGCGGTATTCGTCGAAGGTCATGGTGCGTCCCGGTTGGATGCTGCGGCCGCGGGCCGTCGTCAGTTCACCGGGGGCAACGGGACCTGCCCAAGCGCGACCGCGGTCACGCCGTTCTGCGGCGAGCCGTCGATCAGTTTGTCGGAATAGGTCAGGTAGACCAGCACGTTGCGTTTGCGATCGAGCATGCGCACCACGCGCAGCTTCTTGAACAGCACCGAGATGCGTTCGTTGAACATCTCTTCCTGCGCGTCCATGGGCTTGCCGGTGAACGAGATCGGGCCGACCTGGCGGCAGGCGATCGAGGCCTCGGCCTTGTCCTCGGCCAGGCCGATCGCGCCCATGACGCCGCCGGTGCGTGCACGCGAGACATAACAGGTGACGCCGTTGACCTTGGGGTCGTCGTACGCCTCGACGACGACCTTGTGGTTGGCGCCGATCAGGATGAACGCGGTGGAGACTTCGCCGACTTTTTCGGCCTGGACCATGCCGGCGAACAACAGGCCGGCGAGCAGGGACAAGAGGGTTCGCATGGGGCGCCTTTCATTGCGGGACGGATTCGTCGCAGGATGCCCTGATTGTTGTCCAAGTGTGAACAATGCCCGATGCGGGTAGGAAAAAAGCGGACAGGCCCGGTCCGAATCAGCGGAGTTGGCGCCGGTTTGCCCCACAATCGCCCTCATGTCCTTAGTCAAGACGCCGATACCTTCGCAATGGGGCCCATCCCGGGAGCCTGTTTCCGGGACCGCCGTGACGACCCTTGCTTCGCCCGCCGATCACGGCCATGTGTTCGATTTCCGCTCCAGCGAGTTCGGCGCCGACGCGCAGACGCTGGCACGCGCCACCGGGGCAACTCTCGAAACCTGCCGCCAGCAATTGTTCATTGCCGAGGGCGACATGGCACTGGCCTTCGAATGGCTGACCGCGGGTTACGCGGCCGATCAGATTCCATCCACGCTGCATTGAGGCCCGGCAACGGCGCCTGTCCGTCCGCGGCCAGGATGTCTCATGCCGGATGCACGACCACCAGCCAGCCGCTGGCCGGCGTCGTGCCCAGGTTGCGGATGTGGTGCGGCCGATCCACCGCATACCGCGCGGTCTCGCCGGCTTCGAGTCCCTGCACCTGATCGCCGGCCTGCACTTCGAGCGTGCCCGAGACCACGGTGAGGTGTTCCTGCGTACCGTGTTCGTGCGCTTGTGATGCAAGCGTACCGCCGGGCTGAACCGACAGTTCGTACCACTCGAACTGACCGGCCAGCGCAATCGGACCCAGGATGCGCAGTTCGCACAGCCCGTCCGGGCTGCGGATCGCCGGCGCCGCGTGCGCCGGCACCCGTTCGATAGGTGCTGGACCACCGGGCGCCACGCCACCGAGCAACTCACCCATGCCGACGTTCAGTGCGTTGGCCAGGCGCCACACCACGGCCACCGTCGGATTGGCCTGGCCGCGCTCGATCTGGGACAACATCGACTTGGACACGCCGGCCTTGCGCGACAAGGCATCCAGTGACAAAGACCCTGACTGGCGCAGGGCGGCGAGCGTGTCGCCGACACGGGGAGGCTCGCTGACGACATTCTGTGGCTTGCGGACGGACATGGTTGTTCGATATACTGCGCAATCGTTCGATATACAGAACTTCGTTCAATTTCCTGTTCAGGCGAGATTGTGCCTGACAAACCGGATTCCAAGGTGACACCATGAGCAAGCAGCAGGACTTCCATTCCCACCTGGCGCAGGAACTGCAAGGCATCCGCGACGCCGGCCTGTACAAGGGCGAACGCATCATCGCCACCCCGCAAGGCGCGCACATCCGCACCGTGGCGGCCGACGGCACGACGCGCGACGTGCTCAACCTGTGCGCCAACAACTACCTCGGCCTGTCGTCGCACCCGGACG
>CAXBDR010000122.1:0-12813 GCA_963974265.1 uncultured Rhodoferax sp. | reverse complement strand
CGCCTGGCGACGCTTGTACTCGTTGATCTTGATCAGCCGGGTCACGCGTTCGACGTCGGCCGCCGCGATGCCGCTGGCCACGATGGAGGCGATGGATTCGTCGTTCTCCATGTAGCGCTCGATGATCGTATCCAGGATGTCGTACGGCGGCAGGCTGTCCTGGTCGGTCTGCTCGGGACGCAGTTCGGCGCTGGGAGGCCGGGTGATGATGCGCTCGGGAATCGGCGCCGCGCCGGTGCCGTACGGATCATGCCGGTTGCGCCAGTGCGCCAGCCGGTAGACCGTGGTCTTGGCCAGGTCCTTGATGACGGCAAAACCGCCGGCCATGTCGCCGTACAAGGTGCAATAACCGGTCGCCAGCTCGCTCTTGTTGCCCGTCGTGAGCACGATGGAACCGAACTTGTTGGACAAGGCCATCAGCAAGGTGCCGCGGATGCGGGCCTGGATGTTCTCCTCCGTCGCGTCTTCCGCCAGGCCGGCGAATTCCGGCGCCAGCGCCGTCTTGAATGCCTCGAACTGCGGCACGATCGAGATTTCGTCGTATCGCACGCCCAGGCGCGACGCCATGTCGCGCGCGTCCACCCAGCTGATGTCGGCGGTATACGGCGACGGCATCATCACGGTGCGCACCTTGTCCGCCCCCAACGCATCGACCGCGATCGCCAGCACCAGCGCCGAATCGATGCCGCCGGACAAGCCCAGGATGGCGCCGGGAAAGCCGTTCTTGCCGATGTAGTCGCGCACGCCGAGCACCAGCGCATCCCACAGGTCGGCATCGGCCTCGCGTACCGGCGCCACGTCCGCCGTCAGCTGCAGCGCGCCGGCCTGCGGGCGCACGGCTACATCGAACATCTGCTCGCGAAAACTCAGCGCCCGCCCGACCAGCGCGCCATCGGCGGACAGCGCAAACGAATGCCCTTCGAACACCATTTCGTCCTGGCCGCCGACCAGGTGCGCATACACCATCGGCAAGCCACAGGCCAGCACCCGTTCGCGCATGATCTGCTCGCGCTCGTAACCCTTGCCGACATGGAACGGCGACGCGTTGAGCACCGCCAGCAGCTGCGCGCCCGCCTGCCGGGCCAGCCGGGCCGGCTCCTCGTACCAGGCATCCTCGCAGATCAGCAGGCCGACGCGCAGGCGGCTCTCGCCCTCGCCGGCCTCGAACACGCACACGCCGTTGCCGGGCGCGAAGTAGCGCCGCTCGTCGAACACCTGGTAGTTGGGCAACTCGCGCTTGGCATAGGTCTGCACGATGTGGCCCTCGCGCAGCACGCTGGCGGCGTTGTAGCGCTTTTGCACCGACACCGAACGCGTGCGGGTACCGCCACCCGTCGGATGGCCGACCACCACGGTCATGTCCTTTAACCCCGCAAGCGCGTGCGCGACCGATTTGACGGCATCATCGCAGGCATGGATGAACACGGGCCGCAGGAACAGGTCTTCCGCCGCATAACCGCAGATCGACAATTCAGGGGTCAGGAGCAGTCGCGCGCCATCCCGGTACGCCGCGTGTGCCGCGTCGATGATCTTCTGCGCATTGCCGGTCAGGTCACCAACGACGAAATCCAGTTGGGCCACACAGATCTTGAGAGTCATGAGAACACAAACAGCGGTTAGGAACGGACCCGTGTACGCAAGGCCGATGGCCGGCGCGCCCGGCCTGGGCATTCGGGCTGCTGGGGGGCCGGCGTGAGTGCAGGAGATTATGTCATCGAGGTCCGCGACTCACCGCTGGACATCGATCGCCACGACTGGAACACGCTGCTGGCGGCGCAGGGTGACGACGCCACCCCCTTCATGCGCCACGAATACCTGGCCGCCATGCACGAGAGCGGCAGCGCCACGCCCGAGACGGGCTGGACGCCCCGGTTCCCGACCTTGTGGTGGCAACCCCGGCACGGTCCGCGGGAGTTGCTTGGAGCCTGCGCCCTTTATCTGAAGAACCATTCCTATGGCGAATACGTGTTCGACCACGCCTGGGCCCATGCGTATCGGCAACACGGCGTGCCGTATTACCCCAAGGCCCTGGTGCCGGGTGCCCGGCTGCTGGCACGCGACGCGCCGGCGCGCCTGGCGCTGGCGCAGGCCCTGGTCGCGTGGAGCGAGCAGTCCGGCCTGTCCTCGCTGCATCTGTTGTTCACCAGCGACGCCGACGTCCAGGCCTGCCGCGACGCAGGCCTGATGCTGCGCCACAACGTGCAGTTCCACTGGACGAACCGGCCGGACACTTACCGCGATTTCGACGACTTACTGGCCTCGCTGAACCAGGACAAGCGCAAGAAAATCCGCCAGGAGCGGCGCAAGGTGGCGCAGGCCGGCGTGGTGTTCCGCTGGTCACGCGGCAGCGACATCGCCGCCCCGGACTGGGACTTCTTCTACCGGTGCTACGAACGCACCTACTACGAACACGGCAATGCGCCCTACCTCACACGCGACTTTTTTCATCGCATGGCACGGGACATGCCTGAGAACTGGCTGCTGTTCGTCGCCGAGCGTGGCGGCAAACCGATCGCCGCCAGCCTGATCGCCCTGTCGGGTGGCGCCGGCGGCGTACCCGGCATCGCCTATGGCCGTTACTGGGGTGCGCTGGAGCGGGTCGACTGCCTGCATTTCGACGCCTGCTATTACGAACCGCTGCAATGGTGCATTGCCCACGGCATGCGCCGCTTCGAAGGCGGAGCCCAGGGCGAACACAAGATGGCACGTGCGCTGTTGCCGGTGCAGACCACCAGCGCCCACTGGCTGGCCCACCCGGCGTTTGCCGACGCGGTGGATGATTTTCTGCAGCGCGAACGCGCCGGCATCCGCAACTACCTCGGCGAACTCGCCCGCCACAACCCGTTCAAGGCCGGGCAGGCCTGACCTCCGAGGCGGTGGCTCAGCGCTTGGCGGCCGCCTCGGCCATCATGCGCTGGGTGTCGGTCTTGCGATCGGCGTTGACCCGGGCCACCGCCGGGCGCTCGCCCATGGCCTTGATGTAGTCCTTCACCGGCAAGGCCGCCAGCAGGTCTTCACCGTAGATGATCTTGGCCGCGCCCGCCACCACCGGCAGATGCACGATGGCCGCGCAATCGGCCAGCGTGAACTGGTCGCCGGCGACAAACGGCTTGAACATCGCAATGCGCGCAAAACCCTCGACACCACGGCTCAGGCGCCGGCGCACACGCTCCTTGGTCTCGTCGGACACCGTGCCACCGAAATAGGCTTCGGCATATAGTTCACGCGCCACCAGTTCCAGGTGCAGCTCGGTATAGATCACCAGTTCGCGCACCTTCGCCGCCGCGAACGGATCGGCGGGCAACAAGGCATGTTGCGGATAGGCGGCTTCGAGGAATTCGGCGCAGGCCATGGATTCGGAGATGCAACCGATGCCGGTATCCAGGAACGGCACCTTGCCCATGGGCGAGCGATCGAGCACAGCCGCGTCGGTGCTGCCGGTAGGTACCATTTCTTCTTCGAACGGCACCTGTTTCTCCAGCAGCTGAAGCTTGACCTGGTTGTAGTAGTTGCTGGCAGAAAAACCGCACAGCTTGAGTGTCATGGCGTGTCTCCGATCAGGAAGGATGGCAGAGCGGGCATTATGCGATCGCGTATCGTACCCGGCGTCCCGTCCGTGACAAGCCGCCGCCCAGCCGCCGCCGGCAGCGGCCGGCAACTGCCTAGAATGGGGAGACAGGCTCCAGCGAGCGCCCCTTTCACACGATGCCCTCCACCAGCCCCCACTTCGACCATCCGCCACCGAACGCCCTGCTGCTCGCCATGGAGATGCGTGCGCCGTGGGAGTTCGGCGCCCTGTTTCCGGCCTGGCTCGCGCTGCAACGCGCGCCCCGCGGCGATGGTCATCCGGTCATCGTGTTTCCCGGCCTGTCGGCCAGCGACGGGTCGACCGCGCCGCTGCGCAGTTACCTGCGCCATCTGGGCTACACGCCTTCGGGCTGGAACCAGGGCTTCAATTTCGGGCCGCGCGCCGGCGTGTTGCGCCAGGCACGGGAGCAACTCGAAGACGCCGTTGCCCAGACCGGGCGCAAGGCCAGCCTGATCGGCTGGAGCCTGGGCGGCATCTATGCCCGCGAACTGGCCAAGCAGATGCCCGATCGGGTGCGCAGCGTTGTCACGCTGGGCACGCCGTTCGCCGGCAGCCACACCAGCACCAATGCCTGGCGGCTGTACGCCTTGGCCAGCGGCCGCGACATCGAACGTGAGACGTCCGACTACGACCTGCCGCAGGCCCCGCCCATGCCCACCAGTTCGATCTTCTCGCGCACCGACGGCGTCGTGGCCTGGAAGGCCAGCGTGCAACAACCCAGCGCGCACAATCCGCACACGGAAAACATCGAGGTGGTGGCCAGCCATGTCGGGCTCGGGCTCAATCCCAGCACCTGGTGGGCGCTGGCCGATCGGCTGGCGCAACCCGAGGGCAACTGGAAGGCGTTCCAGCGCAAGGGCGGCCTGCACGGAATCATCTTCCCCGACCCGCGGCGCTGATACGGCCGTCAGGGTCGTGGTCACCCGCCCGGCAGGCGCCGCGCGGGCCCGCCTCAGGCCTGCTTCAACGAACGCTCGTAGTTCGCGATGCCGTCGACGATCTCCTTGCGGGCCGAGTCCGGGCCTTCCCAGCCCAGGATCGTGACCCATTTGCCGGTCTCGAGATCCTTGTAGTGCTCGAAGAAGTGGGCGATGGTCTTGAGCCGCATCGGGTTCAGGTCCTCGGGTTTTTGCCACTGGGTGTAGATCGACAGGATCTTGTCGATCGGCACCGCCAGCACCTTGCCGTCGTCGCCGGCCTCGTCCTGCATCTTCAGGATGCCGATCGGCCGGCACGGCACGACGACACCGGGTATCAGCGGCACCGGCGTGATCACCAGCACGTCGACCGGGTCGCCGTCGCCGCTGATGGTCTTGGGCACGTAGCCGTAGTTGGTCGGATAGTGCATCGACGTGCTCATGAAGCGGTCGACGAAGATCGCCCCGGTGGCCTTGTCCACCTCGTACTTGACCGGGTCGGCGTTCATCGGGATTTCGATGATCACGTTGAAGGAATCGGGCACGCCGGTGCCGGGGGTGACGTTGTCCAGGGACATGAAAGAAATTCTCCGTTGATGGTTTGCGCGTGAAGTCGCAAGGAATCGGGACCGGCAGATCAGCCGGTGCGCGCCGCAGGCGCCAAGGCGCCCCGCTTCCCTGGGATTAACCCTGATTTTACTGACGCCCGACTTGCAGCGGCGGAAGCGTCGTTGTTTTCAGTTACAGTCCGTGCGTTGGCCAATCGACTCCCGCAGGGGCATACGAGGAAGCAACGCAGCCGGGCACGGCAGGCGTTGTGCCCGTAGAGCAATCACCCGGTCCTTGTGACTGAAGCGGAGCGAGTGGCAGCCGCGATGCGCTGCGGCTTGTCTCCGAATGATTAGGAGGAGATACGACTATGACGGGCAACTCGGTGCTGATACTGGCACTCGTCTGTGGTTTGGTGGCCGTGGCTTACGGCTTCTGGGCTCGCAGCTGGATTCTTTCCCAGGACGCTGGCAACCAGCGCATGCAGGAAATCGCCGCGGCCATCCAGACCGGTGCTGCGGCCTACCTGGCGCGGCAATACAAGACGATCGCCATCGTCGGCGTCGTGCTCGCCATCCTGATCGGCGCCTTCCTCGATACCCCCTCGGCCATCGGCTTCGTGATCGGTGCCGTGCTCTCCGGCGCCTGCGGCTTCATCGGCATGAACGTCTCGGTGCGCGCCAACGTGCGCACCGCACAGGCGGCGACCCGGGGTATCGGCCCGGCGCTGGACGTCGCGTTCCGCGGCGGCGCGATCACCGGCATGCTGGTGGTCGGCCTGGGCCTGCTGGGAGTCACCGCCTTCTACTGGTTCCTGGTCGGCAACGGGAACCACACGCCCGACGCCAACCTGGCCAAGCTGCTGAACCCGCTGATCGGCTTTGCCTTCGGCTCCTCGCTGATCTCCATCTTTGCGCGCCTGGGCGGCGGCATCTTCACCAAGGGTGCCGACGTCGGCGCCGACCTGGTGGGCAAGGTCGAGGCCGGCATTCCGGAAGACGATCCGCGCAACCCCGCCGTGATCGCCGACAACGTCGGTGACAACGTCGGCGACTGCGCCGGCATGGCAGCCGACCTGTTCGAGACCTACGCGGTCACGATCATCGCCACCATGGTGCTGGGCGCACTGCTGATCACCAACGCCGGCACCGCCGCAGTGGTGTACCCGCTGGCGCTGGGCGCGGTATCCATCATCGCCTCCATCATCGGCTGCTTCTTCGTCAAGGCCTCCCCCGGCATGACGAACGTGATGCCGGCCCTGTACAAGGGCCTGGCCGTGGCCGGCGCGCTGTCGCTGGTGGCGTTTTATGCCGTGACCGTCTGGCTGATCCCCGACAACGCGATCAAGGCCAGCGGCAGCCAGATGGCGCTGTTCGGCTCCTGTGCCGTCGGCCTGATCCTGACCGGCGTGCTGGTCTGGATCACCGAGTACTACACCGGCACCCAATACGCCCCGGTACGCCACATCGCCCAGGCCTCGACCACCGGCCACGGCACCAACATCATCGCCGGCCTGGGCGTGTCGATGCGCTCGACCGCCTGGCCGGTGATCTTCGTGTGTATCGCGATCTGGGTCTCGTATGCCATGGCCGGCCTGTACGGCATCGCCGTGGCGGCCACCTCGATGCTGAGCATGGCCGGCATCGTCGTGGCGCTCGACGCCTACGGCCCGATCACCGACAACGCCGGCGGCATCGCCGAGATGGCCGAGATGCCGGCCAGCGTGCGCGACATCACCGACCCGCTGGACGCGGTGGGCAATACCACCAAGGCGGTCACCAAGGGCTACGCCATCGGCTCGGCCGGTCTGGCGGCGCTGGTGCTGTTCGCCGACTACACGCACAAGCTCGAGTCCTACGGCAGCGTGATCAAGTTCGACCTGAGCGACCCGATGGTCATCATCGGCCTGTTCATCGGCGGCCTGATTCCCTACCTGTTCGGCGCCATGGCGATGGAGGCCGTGGGCCGCGCCGCCGGATCGGTGGTGGTCGAGGTGCGCCGGCAGTTCCGCGAGATCAAGGGCATCATGGATGGCAGCGGCAAGCCCGAATACGGCAAGGCCGTCGACATGCTGACCACCGCGGCGATCAAGGAAATGATGATTCCCTCGCTGCTGCCGGTCGTGGTGCCGATCCTGGTCGGCCTGCTGCTGGGCCCGGCGGCACTGGGGGGCCTGCTGATGGGCACCATCGTGACCGGCCTGTTCGTGGCCATCTCGATGTGTACCGGCGGCGGTGCCTGGGACAACGCCAAGAAATACATCGAGGACGGCAACCACGGCGGCAAGGGCTCCGAGACCCACAAGGCCGCGGTCACCGGCGACACCGTCGGCGATCCGTACAAGGACACGGCCGGCCCCGCCGTCAATCCGCTGATCAAGATCATCAACATCGTCGCGCTGCTGATCGTGCCGCTGGTGATGCAGTTCCACGCACCCAAGGCGACGACCGGCGCGCTCGAGGCGCCTGCCGCGATTTCCGCACCCGCGACCACGGTGGCGGCCGCCGCGCCCCAGGCACTGGTGGTGAAGAACTGACAGACCGAACCACCCCGGGCCCGGCCGTCGTACCGGGCCCGCGGCACAGGCCCGCTCCCACCGAGCGGGCCTTTTTTTCGGCCGCACCGGACCACACGGCGACACCCGCTCGGTGGCCTTAAACTCGATGGCTGGCATCGCCGCAACGGCATCGCATCCCACGTCCTTCTCCGAATACGACCTCCACCATGCAACGCAACTTCATCGCCAACGCATCCGTCGCCAGCGCCAGCGGGCGCAGCATTCCGGTCCTGGATCCGTCCGACGGCCAATCCTTCGACGAATTGCAGCGCAGCGACGCCAGCGACATCGACGCCGCGGTGCGGGCCGCCCGCACCAGTGCCAACACCGGCTGGGGCACGCTGACCGCGGCCGAGCGTGGCCGCATGCTGACCCGGCTGTCGCAGACGGTCGCCGCCCATGCCGACGAACTGGCGCTGCTCGAGCAGCGCGATTGCGGCAAGCCGGTCAAGCAGGCACGTGCCGATGCCGCCGCCCTGGTGCGGTATTTCGAGTTCTATGCCGGCGCCTGCGACAAGCTGCACGGGGAGACGCTGCCCTACCTGGACGGCTACAGCGTGTTCACCTGGCGCGAGCCGCACGGCGTGACCGGCCACATCATCCCGTGGAACTATCCGATGCAGATCTTCGGGCGCAGTGTCGGCGGCGCATTGGCCGCGGGCAACACCTGTGTCGTCAAGCCGGCCGAAGACGCCTGCCTGTCGCTGATCCGGGTCGCGCAGCTGGCCGCGGAGATCGGTTTTCCCGCCGGCACGATCAACATCGTGACCGGTTATGGACACGAAGTCGGAGACGCGCTGGCACGCCACGACGGCATCGATCACATCAGTTTCACCGGCAGCCCCAAGGTCGGCACACTGATCCAGCAGGTCGCGGCCGAACGCCACTGCCCGGTCACGCTCGAACTCGGCGGCAAGAGCCCGCAGATCGTGTTTGCCGACGCCGACCTCGATGCCGTGTTGCCCACCGTCATCAATGCCATCGTGCAGAACGCCGGCCAGACCTGCTCGGCCGGATCGCGACTGCTGGTCGAGCAATCCATCTACGAGCCGCTGCTCGAGCGCCTGGGCAAGGCGTTTTCCGCGCTGCGCGCCGGTCCGGCCGCGCTCGACCTCGACCTCGGCCCGCTGATCCGGCAAAGCCAGCTGGTACGGGTCGGCGAGTTTCTCGCGCAGGCGGCCAAGGACGGCATCGCCACCGTGGCCCAGGGGCAGATCGCCGCCGATGCGCCGGCCGGTGGTTTCTACCAGGCGCCGGTGCTGCTGCGCGACGTGCCGGTGGCACACCGGCTGGCGCAGGAGGAAGTGTTCGGCCCGGTCCTGGCGGCCATGGCGTTCCGGGATGAGGACCATGCGGTCGAACTGGCCAATGCCACGCAGTTCGGGCTGGTCGCCGGTGTCTGGACCCGCGACGGCGCGCGCCAGTTCCGCATGGCGCGCCGGGTGCGCAGCGGCCAGGTGTTCATCAACAACTACGGGGCCGGTGGCGGTGTCGAACTGCCGTTCGGCGGCGTGAAGTCCTCCGGCTACGGCCGCGAAAAGGGCTTCGAAGCCTTGCTGGGTTTCACCACGCTCAAGACCGTCGCCGTGCGCCACGGATGAGGCCACATGCAGCCTGACCGGTACCGCGGCGCAACCGCACACGGCACAAGGGGTTGCCGGAGTGCGGCAGAATCCAGGCATGGCTGAACGCGTCATTCCTCTGGTCGACCATCGGCAGGCGGCATCCACACCACCTGTCGACATGACACCGATGCAGGCCGACGGCCTGCTGCAAGACGCGCTGCACCGGCCGCTGCGCGACCTGCGCATCAGCGTGACCGACCGCTGCAACTTCCGCTGCAGCTATTGCATGCCCAAGGAGGTGTTCGACAAGAACCACCCCTACCTGCCGCATGCCGACCTGCTCGACTTCGAGGAGATCACCCGGCTGGCGCGCTTGTTCATCGGCCATGGCGTGCACAAGCTGCGGCTCACCGGCGGCGAGCCGCTGTTGCGCAAGAACATCGAACGGCTGATCGCCCAGCTCGCGGCCTTGCGCACGCCGCACGGCCAGCCCCTGGACATCACGCTGACCACCAACGGCTCGCTGCTGGCGCGCAAGGCCAGGCAGCTGCGCGAGGCGGGCCTGCGGCGGGTCACGGTCAGCCTGGACGGGCTGGACGACACCGTGTTTCGCAGCATGAACGATGTCGACTTTCCGGTGGCCGAGGTGCTGGCCGGGATCGAGGCGGCCCGTGCCGTCGGCCTGGGTCCGATCAAGGTCAACATGGTGGTCAAGCGCGGCACCAACGAACACGAGATCCTGCCGATGGCGCGCCATTTCCGTGGCACCGGCATCGTGCTGCGGTTCATCGAATACATGGATGTCGGTGTCACCAACGGATGGCGCATGGACGAGGTGCTGCCCTCGCGCGACGTGATCCGGATGATCCGGCAGGAGCTTCCGCTGGTACCGCTGGAGGCGACGAACCCGGGCGAGACCGCCCAGCGCTGGGGTTACGCCGGCGCCGACGGTCAATACGATCCGCTGCTGGGCGAAGTCGGTGTCATCAGCAGCGTGACCCAGGCCTTCTGCCATGACTGCAACCGTGCCCGCCTGTCCACCGAAGGCAAGCTGTACCTGTGCCTGTTCGCCTCCCAGGGACACGACCTGCGCGCCCTGTTGCGCGGCGGCGCCAGCGACGCGGAACTGACGTCGGCGATCGGCCACATCTGGACCCGTCGCGTCGACCGCTATTCCGAATTGCGCAGCACGGCCGGCGCGCCCACCCAGCCGCGGGTGGAGATGAGTTACATCGGAGGCTGACGAGCGTGAACAGACAATCGGCCGCACCCGGCGCAGACGACCGTCCGATCGACACACCCGCAAGCGCCGCTGGCCTGGTCGCGCCGCTGACGCATGCGCAGATTTCCGGCGTCGTGCTGGCCGGCGGACGCGGCGCACGCATGGGCGGGGTCGACAAAGGCCTGCAACTGTTCAACGGCGTGCCCCTGGCCCTGCATGCACTGCGTCGCCTGCAACCACAGGTCGGGGCGTGCCTGATCAATGCCAACCGGCACCTCGCGCAGTACCGTGACTTCGGCGTGCCGGTGCTCGCCGATACCCTGCCCGACTACGCCGGTCCGCTGGCCGGTTTCGCAACCGCGTTGAACCACTGCACCACACCCTACCTGGTGACGGTGCCGTGCGACTCGCCGCTGTTCCCGGCCGACCTCGTGGCGCGGCTGGCCGATGCACTGGTACGGGAGCAGGCCGACATCGCGATGGCCAGCGCGCAGGAATCCGACGAACGCGGCGGTCCGCCGGCCTGGCGCGCGCAACCGGTGTTCTGTCTGTTGCCGGTGCGCCTGCTGCCCAGCCTGAACGCCTTCATCGCCAGCGGCCGACGCAAGATCGACGCCTGGACCGCGCTCCACAAGACGGTCCTGGTGCCGTTCGACGACGCACGCGCCTTCGCCAATGCCAACACCCTGGACCAGTTGCAGGCCCTGCAGCCATGAATCTCAAGACCATTGACGCCATCGCCGCCGAATTGCAGGGTTACGACCCGAAAAGCCTGCGCGCCAGCGACGTCGGCCTGTTCCTCGAGCGGCTGGTGGAACCGGTGGCCGAGATCGAACAGGTCGGCGTGTTCGACGCATTGCAGCGTGTGCTCGCCCGCGACATCGTCTCGCCAATCAGCGTGCCGCCGCACGACAACTCGGCCATGGACGGTTTCGCCTTCGACGGCTCGGCGCTGCGTGCCGATGCGCCGCTGACCCTGAAGGTCGTCGGTACCGCCCTGGCCGGCGAGCCCTGGCAAGGGCGGGTCGGACCCGGCGAGGCACTCAAGATCATGACCGGTGCGGTGATGCCTGCAGGCCTCGATACCGTGGTACCGCAGGAACTCGCCAGCGAACGCGACGGCAGCGTGACGATTCCAGCCCACACGCTCGCGCGCGGCGACAACCGGCGCAAGTGCGGCGAAGACCTGATGCAGGGCACGCCGGCTTTGCGTCAGGGCCAGTGGCTCGGCCCGGCCGCGCTCGGGCTGATCGCCAGCCTGGGCATCGCCGAGGTGCCGGTACGGCGCCGGCTCACGGTCGCCTACTTTTCCACCGGCAACGAAATCCTCAGCCTGGGCGAATCCCCCCGCCCCGGCGCAGTCTACGACAGCAACCGCTACACGGTGTACGGCCTGCTTGCGCGCATGGGCGTCGAGGTGCTCGACATGGGTGTCGTGCCCGATGCGCCGCAGGCGCTGGAGGCGGCATTCGTCGAAGCGGCGCAGCGCAGCGACGCCATCATCACCAGTGGCGGCGTCAGCGTCGGCGAGGCCGACTACACCAAGGCCATGATGCACAAGCTCGCCGGCTCGGCCGGAGGCGTGGCGTTCTGGCGCATCGCGATGCGCCCGGGCCGGCCGATGGCCGTCGGCCGGATCGCCGCCGGCACGCCACAGGCGCCGCGCAGCGCCGTGTTGTTCGGCTTGCCCGGCAATCCGGTGGCGGTGATGGTGACCTTCCTGGCCTTCGTGCGCCCGGCCTTGCTCCGCATGATGGGCAGCCAGGCCAGTGCGGTGCCGATGCTGCGCGCCCACAGCGAGGAGCCGATCCGCAAGAAGGCCGGGCGTACCGAGTACCAGCGCGGCATCGTCAGCACCGGCCCCGACGGCTCCCTGCGGGTGCGCACCACCGGCAACCAGGGCTCGGGCGTGCTCAGCTCCATGGTGCAAGCCAACGGGCTGATCGTGCTCGGCCACGACCAGGGCAACGTGGCCGCCGGCGACGAAGTCGACGTGATGATGTTCGACGGCGCAACCTGATACCTTGCGGGACAGACCGCAGTTGCGCAAAGCGCAGCAAGCTCTGTCCCCAACATTTCGTCGGATGTCGGATGTTTACCTTGCGGGACAGACCGCAGTTGCGCAAAGCGCAGCAAGCTCTGTCCCCCACATTTCGTCGGATGTCGGCAGTTCAGGGCGCCGGCGCCGCCGGTTGCAGGACTGCACCAGCCGCCGCTGGCGGCATCGGCACCAAATGCGCGGGACCGGCATGGCCTGTGGCCACGGGCTCCGACGCCACCTCTTTCTTCGCTCCCGGCGCATGGCGGCGCGCCAGCAGCGTATACATGGTGGGCACGACGAAGATCGTCAGCAGGGTGCCCAGGCTCATGCCGCCGACGATGACCCAGCCGATCTGGCGCCGGCTCTCGGCGCC
>CAXBDR010000121.1:0-12817 GCA_963974265.1 uncultured Rhodoferax sp. | reverse complement strand
GCTTGACGAACGCTGCGCCCATGTTGCCGGCGCCGATGACGATGATCTTCATGAGGAATCTCCTGGTGGGTGATGCAGCACCTTGGCTGCGATGACTGAACTCTAGGTGTCCCGAACAAGAAGATAAACAGCTCCAACACGATCAGTTTGTCCCTTTATCAGGGACAATACGCCATGGATCGATTTGAGGAAATGCGCACCTTCGCCGCGGTGGTCGACGCGGGGAGCTTCGTGCGCGCGGCCGAGGCCTTGCAGGTGTCGAAGACCGCGGTGTCGAGGCTGGTTGGCGAGCTCGAGTCGCGGCTCGGCGTGCGCCTGTTGCATCGCACGACCCGCAAGCTCTCGCTGACGGTCGAAGGCGAGGTGTTCCACGCCCGCTGCCAGGAACTGCTGATGGGTGTCGAGGAGGCCGAGGCGGAAGTCACGACACGCGCCGACGAGGCGGTCGGCGTGCTCCGCGTGAACGCGCCAGTGAGCTTCGGGCTGCTGCATCTGGCGCCGCTGTGGCCGGCATTCCTTCAACTGCATCCCAAGGTGACGCTGGACGTGACGCTGGCCGATCGCATCGTCGACCTGGTGGACGAAGGCTACGACCTGGCCGTTCGCATTGCCCGACTTCCCACGTCGTCACTGGTCAGCCGCAAGCTCACCGTCACCCGGCTCGTGCTATGCGCCTCGCCCGAGTACCTGCGCCGCCACGGTGTGCCGGCCCACCTCGACGACATTGCGCGGCATGCGGTGTTCAGCTACACGCTGCTGGCCTCAGGCGACACCTGGCACTTCGAGGGGCCGCAGGGGCCGGTCAGCATCAAGGTCGCTCCACGCATGCACAGCAACAGCGGCGACACCTGCTGTGCTGCCGCGCTGCAGCACCAGGGCATCGTGCTGCAGCCGTCGTTCATGGTTGGCCAGCACCTGCGCTCGGGCGCGCTGGTCGAGGTGCTGCCGGACTACCGCTCGATCGAACTGGGCGTATATGCGGTCTACGCCAGTCGCAAGCACCTGCCGCCCAAGGTGCGCGTCCTGATCGACTTCCTGGCGGAGGCGTTTCGAGCGCGGGCCTGGGACTCCTGACCCGAGCCGCAGCAGGATGCGGCGCGGAGCGCCGTCATGGCGAACCGGTCGCTTTCCACGCAGGCAGGCGCCAGTCGCAGGCGACGGCAGCGACGCGCAGTCCGGTGGCAACCAGGGCTGCCGCCAGCAGCGCCAACCATGCGGGAAACATCAAAGCTTGAGCGGCCACCAGTACCCACCCACCCACCCACGAACGAGCAGATCGCATAGGGACGGTGGTCGCTGAACGCGCGCGGGATCTCGTTGCAGACGATGTCGCGCAGCACGCCGCCGAACACGGCCGTCATCATGCCGAACAGCACCGCGACGATGGCGGACATGCCGCTGTCGAGAGCGATCTGGGTGCCGTTGGCAGTGAACAGCCCGAGCCCAACGGCGTCCGGCCAGTGCATCGCGCGCTCGGTGGGTTCGAGGTGACGGCCGCGCATGAACAGCATCGCGGCGATGCAGATCGCCAGCAGGGCCCATAGCCAAAGCACGTGTTCGACCCAGAACAATGGGCGGCGATCGAGCAGCACGTCGCGGATCGTGCCTCCGCCGAAGGCGGCCAGGCCGCCGACGACGCAGATCCCGACCGCATCGAGTCGCTTGCGCGCAGCCTCGATCACGCCGGAGAGTGCAAAGGCCACGGTGGCGGCCGCTTCAGCCACCACTTGAACCTGGCTCAGCACCCAGGGTGCGCTGCTCGACATCGTTGCTCCTGCCAGCTCAGCAGACGAGCATCGTAGACGGCATCCGGGCAGCAGGTCCGTCGTCTCACACCCGCTCGAAGACGATCTCGATGCCCTGGCCCACGCCGATGCGCAGCGCGCATAGCGGCCCTGGATGCGGTGCAGCTGGTTGATCGCGGTCGTAAGCAGCCGCGCGCCGTTCATGCCCAGCGGGTGCGCGATCCTGGGCGACATCTCAGTTAATGACGTGACGCAAGCGCTGCCCTATCTGCTCAAGATCCTCGAGAACGTGCAGCAACTCGAGGCGGAGAGGCAATCGGCGGAACGAGGAGACGATGCACCGGCTTTGGCGTAGGGTCTGCGGACGCGGTGCCGGCATGCACGCATGTCGCTCCCGCGTCCACAACGTCAGCACGCCGAGGCTTCAAGTTGGCCGAATGAATGTCGGCAGTCCGGCGTCGGCATGAATGTCAGGTTGTGGCCGATTGCGGGTCCACAACATCGCGCGTCCGATGTCGGTTGACCGTCAGATCGCCGACGTTCGATTGCGCTACCCGAACGCTTGCTGAGGGCCGATGGTTGCGCTCCAGCATTGCCATATCGGGTTCCTGAGTTGCGTTGCGCAATTGTCAGTTCGGGACCGCTGCGCTTGACGGCTCAGAGTGCCCTCATTTGCCGTCATGTGCCGCCAGCAACAACGGGGACCATAGGGGGACTGACGGTGCGACTTCTACCTGGAACCTCAGTTTCTATGGGGCCTGCAAAGTCGCCCACTGGTACTGGGCCATCATGGGGGTATGGGCGGAGAGGTCGGGGTCGGTCGTCAAGCGTTGCGCAATTATTGGCGTCTGGCGCGTCAGGTTCTGCCGCTCTCACCGAATCGGACAACGGTTGATTGCGCAACCTGTTCTTGATTGGGCCCCGCAGATTCCGACGGCAAGCCCGATTGATCGGTGTGTGTCGCCCAGTCCTTCCTGTCATTGAGCAGGCGCCGGAGCTTCAACATCGTTGCCGCGTCAGGCTTCGACTCGCCGGGCCGCCTCGCATGTCGGAGCCGTCGGCTCGTAGCCGTCGCTCAGCGCATGCCTGCGCGAGCACGTATTGCCCACCTGCCGCCCGACGTCGCGGTGACCGGGCCATGGTCGGCCACCGCACCGAAACTGCGGCGCGTCAGCCATTGCAGCGCACGCCGTGGCGTTGTCCCAAGGCCTTGGCGACCGAGCTCTGGCGATTCCCGTGGACCGAACGCAGCGGTGTCGACCCCGAACCCCCGGGGCGCCATTTTGAGTCGGCGCGTGTCACCACAAGGGACTGGGCTTGCTGAAGTCGACCGTCCGGTTCACCGCGTCGCGCAGGCAGGACAGCAACACGCGACTGTCGTCGCGTCGCCATTGAAACGTGTATTCCAGTTCGGGCAGCGCGGGCCGGCTCTTGAGCGGCACCACGGCCTTGCGGTCCGCCATCTGCCTGAGCCAGCCATTGGGGAACAGGCCGATGCCGACGCCGGCCGCGATCAGGCTGGCGACGGCCGCCAGGTTGTTGCAGGTCAGGCGTCGGCTCGCCTGCAGGTTGTTCACGGCCAGCCAGTGCTCCAGCATGCGGGTGGGTCCGGCAGCCGGTGGCATGGTGATGAGCGCGGTGTCCTGCAGCAGTGCTGCCGTCACGACGCGCTGGCGACCTGCCAGCGTCGGAGACGCGGCCCATGTGAAGCCCACCCGGGCGATGGCTTCGCTGGCGATGCCGCTGCGTTGTGAATAACCCGCGACCACGGCGAAGTCGAGCTCGCCGCTGTCCAGCCGCCGTTCCAGCGCGGCGCCCAGGTCCACGCAGGGCTCGAGCACCAGTGCGGGATATTTCTCGCGCGCATGGGCCACGAGATCCGGCAGCCAGGTGAGCGCAGCCAGTTCGCCCACGCCGAAGCGGCAGTGGCCGCGCACGCCGTTCCCCGCGTCCCCCAGCAGGGCATGCATCTCTTCGGCCAGTCCCAGCATGCGGCGCGCCAGCGGCAGCAGCTGCTCGCCGGCTTCGGTCAGGCTGGCGCGGTGGCCGCTGCGATCGAACAGGGGTGTGCGCAGCTGAACCTCCAGCTCGGCAATCCGCTTGGACAAGGTGGACTGCGACACATGCAGGCGTTCGGCTGCCACGCCGAAACTTGCCGCGCTGGCGGCCCAGTAAAAGGCGTCAAGTTGCTTGAGGGTCATGGAGTCTCGTTTCCAATTGGCGAACAAGTGTCTTCGATTTTTATCACTTTTATGGAACTAGATGCGGACCCAGAATACGGCCCGAAGGAGACACACGACATGACCACCCCATCCATCCGTTTTACCCGGCGCCAACTCGCCTGCGCTGCCGCCCTGGCCGCCGTCGCCTCGGTGGCCACGCCCGCGTGGTCCCAGGAATGGGTTCCCACGCAGCCCATCACGATCATGGTCGGATTTGCCCCGGGCGGCTCGGCCGACCAGATCGCGCGCCAGCTGTCGTTCGCCGCCAAGAACATCATCCCGGTACCCGTGCTGGTGGTGAACAAGGCGGGCGCGGCCGGCGCCATCGCCGCGCAGGCCGTGGCGGACGCCAAGCCCGATGGCTACACCCTGTTCGTGGGCGGCGGGAGCGAAACCACGTCGGTCGGCAACTTCAAGGCCCTGGGTTACGACCCTCGCAAGTCGTTCACGCCCGTGATCAAGGTGTCGCGTGCACCGAGTATCCTGGCCGTGCGCGCCGACGCCCGCTTCGCCGACATGCATGCGCTGCTGGCCGAAGCCCGTCAGGCGCCCGAGAAGGTGTCGTATGGCTCCACCGGCGAGGGTGGCATCTTCCATGCCACCGGCGTGGTGCTGGAAAAGCAGACCGGCATCAAGCTGCTGCACGTGCCCTACAAGGGCGCGGCCGACTCCATGAATGCCTTGCTCGGTGGCCAGGTCGATGCGACCTTTGGCGCCTACGAGGAAATGAAACCCATGATCGACACCGGCCGCGTCCGGCCGCTGGCCATGTTCTCGCGTACGCGCTTGCCGGGCCTGCCGAACGTGCCCACCATGATGGAACTCGGCGTGCCCGTGGCGCTGGACAACATGAAGGGCCTGATGGCGCCCGCCGGCCTGCCGGAGCCGGTGCTGCGCTACCTGCATGACCACTTCCGCAAGGCCATGCAGAGCGACCTGTGGAAGGAATACGTGGCCAAGTCAGGGCTGACGCAGGACTATGCCGATGGCGCCGCGTTCCAGAAGGAGATCGTGGACGCCTATGGATTGATCGGCAAGGCCATCGGCAAATGAAGTTGCTCGGGCCCTTCGGGGTGGACACGCGCGTGGGATTTGTCGGCCTGGGCGCAATGGGCCGGGGCATGGCGCTGAGCCTGTTGCGCAAGGGCTACCCCCTGCAGGTGTTCGTGAGGAACCCGTCGGCGGCGCAGCCCTTCGTCGCGGCGGGCGCCACCGTGGCCGCATCACTTGCCGCACTGGCCGGCAACTGCCCCCTGGTGTTCCTGAGCCTGCCCGATGGCGCAGCGGTGGAGGAGGTGCTGTTCGGGCCGCAGGGGCTTGCCGAGGGCCTGGCCCCCGGCAGCTGCGTGGTGGACACCAGCACCATCGCTGCCACGTCGGCGCGCCGCTTGGGCGAGCGCTTGCGCGAACGCGGCGTATGGTTCATGGACGCGCCTGTCAGCGGTGGCCAGCAAGGCGCACTGGACGGCGTGCTCAGCTGCATGGCAGGCGGCGACCCCGCAGCGCTTGCAGCGTGCCGCGAGGCACTCGGCAGTTTCTGCAAGTCCATCATCCATGTGGGCCCGGCGGGCGCCGGCCAGACCGTCAAGGCCTGCAACCAGGTGGCCGTGGCCGGCGCCTTGTTGGGCGTGGCCGAAGCCATTGCGTTGGCCAAGGCCCAGGGCGTGGACCCGGCGCTGATGCAAGAGGTCTTGCTGGGGGGCCCGGCCCGCAGTTTCTCGCTCGAGAAACACGGCCCGCGCATAGTCTCGGGCGACTTCAAGCCCGGGTTTCGCGCCCGCCTGATGCGCAAGGACCTGCGCCTGGCGCTGGATACGGCGCAAGACCGTGGCGCGGTGCTGCCCACCACCGTGCTGGCCGCGCAACTGCTCGACGCTGCCTGCGAGGCGGGCCGGGCCGATTGGGACTGGTGCACGCTGGCGCTGGAGGTGCAACGCATGTCGGGCATGCCGGTGCCCGTTGCCGAGTCACCTGCCTGAGCCGTGATGCCGTTCTTGTGTCTTGACGATTTCGACGCGGCGGCGCGGCGCCACCTGCCGCTGCCCGTGTACAGCTATATCGCCGGTGCGGCCGAGACCGGCCATTCGCTGGCGGCCAACCGCAGCGCCTTTGCCGCACACGAGTTCGTGCCGCGCGTGATGGTGGACATCACCAGGCGTGACATGGCGGTGCAGCTGCTGGGTCGTCGTTACGACGCGCCGTTCGGCATCGCGCCCATGGGCCTGGCGGCGCTGTCGGCCTACCGGGGCGACATCGTGCTGGCCCGGGCCGCCGGCCACGGCAACATTCCGATGGTGATGAGCGGCTCCTCGCTGATCCGCATGGAAGACGTGGCCGCCGTCAATCGCGACGCCTGGTTCCAGGCCTACCTGCCCGGGGACGATGCGGGCATTGCCGCGCTGTTGCAGCGCGTGCAGGAAGCGGGTTACCGGACGCTGGTGATCACCGTCGACACCGCCGTGGCCGGCAACCGCGAGAACAACGTGCGCGCCGGTTTCACGATCCCGGTGCGACCGGGGCTGCGGCTGGCGTGGCAGGGCCTCTCGCATCCGCGCTGGCTGTTCGGCACCTTCGTGCGCACGCTGGTGCGCCATGGCATGCCGCATTTCGAGAACAGCTATGCCACGCGCGGCGCGCCGATCCTGTCGTCGCATGTGGAGCGCGACCTGTCCGAGCGCGGGCACCTGCATTGGCGCCATTTCAGGATGGTGCGCCAGCTGTGGCCGGGCCAGCTGGTCATCAAAGGGGTGCTCGATGCGCGCGATGCGCGACTGGCGGTGGATGCCGGCGCCGATGGCGTCATCGTCTCCAACCATGGCGGACGCCAGCTCGACGGCTCGGTCGCGCCGCTGCAGGTATTGCCGCGGATCGTGGCCGCCTGCCCCGAGGTGCCGGTGATGCTGGACAGCGGCGTGCGCCGCGGCAGCGACGTGATCAAGGCCCTGGCGCTGGGCGCGAAGTTCGTCTTCGTGGGCCGGCCCTTCAGTTTTGCCGCCGCGGTGGCGGGCGAGGCCGGGGTGCGCCAGGCGATCGACCTGCTCCAGCGGGAGGTCTCGCGCAACATGGCGCTGCTGGGGGTCGATGCGCTGGACCAGCTCGACCCCAGCTTTCTTGTCAGCCACTCACCACGAGGATTTTCTTCATGACCGGACTGCGTGTTCTTGCCCGCCAGCGATGTGTTGCCGATAGCCTGGTCAAGGCCTTCGGCGAGATTCCCGTTGCCAACATCAGCGACTGCATGGCACGCATGAGCGCGGCCGGCGCACGCTTGCGGCCGATGCATCGGTCCGGGCGCATGGCGGGCGCCGCGATCACCGTCAGGACACGCCCCGGCGACAACCTGATGGTGCACAAGGCGCTGGCCATGGCCGCGCCCGGCGACGTGATCGTGGTGGACGCCGGCGGCGACCTGACGAATGCGCTGATCGGCGAACTGATGACCACCACCGCCATCCACCGCGGCGTGGCCGGTTTCGTGATCAACGGCGCCATCCGGGATCTCGACGCCATCGGCGCCGGCAACTTCCCGGTGTATGCCGCCGGCGTGACCCACCGCGGCCCCTACAAGGATGGACCGGGCGAGGTCAACGTGCCCGTCGCCATCGACGGCATGGTGGTGCATCCCGGCGACCTGATGCTGGGCGACGCCGATGGCGTGTTGTGTGTTCCGCTCGATGGCGCCGAGGCCGTCCTGGCGGCGGCCCAGGCCAAACTCGCTGCCGAAGTGCGGACCTTGGAGGACATTGCCGCCGGACGACTCGACGTCGGCTGGATCGACGACACCTTGCGCCGCCTGGGCTGCGATCCGCAGCCATCCTGAGGCGGGGGCCGCCTGGCAGCCAGCACCGCGCACGATCCATGGCTGCCACGGCTGGTCAGTGGGTCCCGTGCAGCAGTTGCCGGAACAGCTCGGGCGGGCCCATCTGACCGCCCTTGAGTACCAGCTCCAGGCCGTCCAGCGCCGGCGCATCGGCGTGTACCCGGGTCAGCGACACGCCGGGGCCGAGGTGGCCAAGCCAGCCCAGGGCCCAGGCGTCGAGCGCGCGCAAGGCCACGCTCGAGGTGTCCCCTCCAGCCACGCCCACCCGGCGTACCTGCGGGCTGAGCGCCAGTACCTGTACCAGCAACCGTGCGCAGGCCTGTGCGACGACCAGCGCCGGTGGACCCTCGCCGGTCGGCGCCAGCGTGCGGGCCATTACCGGCCGACCTTGTGCCAGCAGCCCGGCGCAACGGCGGGCCAGTGCCGTCAACGCCTGGTCGTCGCCGGCCAGCACGACGGGGTCGATCGCGACCGTTTCGAACAGCTCCTGCGCGTTTCGAACCTGCATCGCGGTCACCGGTGACTGGCTGCCCACCAGCAGGAACACCGGCGCGCGCGCAGCCGCCACCGGGCGTGCGTCGGATGGCGCGGATCGGGCGCCCGGCCAGTGGGCCAGTGCCGCCTGTGCGACGCTGCTGGCGCCCAACACGAGCTGCGGACGCCGGTCGGCCCGGTCCCACAACCAGCGGCCCAGCATCTGCAGGTGCACGGCCGTGGTGGTGTCGAACAGCAAGGCCTGCGGCCGCTCGGCCAACGCGGCGTCGACGGCGGCCTGCAGGCCGTCGGCGTCGGGCCGGACCGCGTCCAGCGCGTGCAGGTCGAGCAGGCCGACGGCGGGCAGGCCCAGCCGGGCCAGGTGACGTCGCAGATCGGCTTCGTGCATGGGTGTCACGGGGTGCTGGCGCATCGTCGGGTGGCGATCGATGCGATGGACGGCACCTCCGGCCTGCGCGCTGGCAAACAGGTTGCCGAAAGCACAATAGCGGCCCAGCGACGGCTGGCCGCCAAACACCGCCATGACCGGATCGTGTTCCGGCTGGCGCAGGGCGGTGGCGCCCAGTACCAGGTTGCCGACGTGCGGCGCGCTGTCGAACGTGGAACAACACTTGTAGTGCGTGATGGCCGGTGCCAGCGCGGCGAAGCAACGGGCCACCGGCGCGAGCTCGGCCGCCATCGCATCGGGAGCCAGCGCGCGCGCGGTTCCGGCGATGCCCAGCGCATCCAGCGGCCCGGCCGCCGCATATTGCCGCTGTGTCGGTGCGCGCAGGAACAGCAGTGTGCGTGCGCCGGCTGCCGCCAGCGTGGCCAGGGTGTCGCAGGCGCCGGTGAAATCGTCGCCATACCACGCGTAGCGCAGCGTCATGGTCTCAGTGCCGGCCGGGCCCGAAGGTGTCCAGTGCCGCGCGCAGTTCGGGCTGATCATGCGCGGCGGCGTCCAGGCTGCGACCGTGCTGCCACGCACGCCAGGCCTGGCGCACGCTGGTCACGCCCGCGGCCGGACCCATGGGGTGGGCCAGGATGCCGCCGCCGCACATGAACATCAGGTCGGCGCTGGGCACGGCGTCCAGAGTGGGCGCCAGCGTGCCGGCCCACTGTCCCGACGAAAAGGCCGGCATCACCACGTCCGCCGCGTCGTCGGAACCGGACGCGTCGGCCAGCGGCGTCAGGCAGTCGCGCGCCGACTGCACCACCTCGTCATCGTCCTGCGCAAACTTGCCGCCCAGGCCGTGCACATGCATGTGGTCCACGCCGGCGAGCCGCCACAACATCGCGTAGGGCTGGAAGTCCATGCCCAGTGCCGGATGGCGCGACCACATGCCGTAGCCGTTGCGGTGCCCATGGATGGCCAGGTCGGTGTGGCGGCGCAGCGCCTGCAGCGACGACAGGCCGACCCAGTTCAGGCTGACCATCACGCAGCTGCCATGTTCGCGTTGCACCAGCTCGGCGTGGCGCAGCATCGCATCGTGTTCGTCGCTGATATGAAAGGCCACCATGACCCGCTTGCCGGTGTCATCGAAGTGGCGGCGCACCTCGGCCATCACCGCACGGATGCGTTCGGATACTGGCGCGTGCACCGGGTCGGCACAGCATTCGTCGTCCTTGATGAAGTCGACGCCGGCGCGGCACAGGTCGGCCACCAGTGCGGCGGTGTCTGTGGCCGTCAGGCCGACATTGGGCTTGATGATGGTGCCCACCAGCGGGCCTTGCGGTACGCCGGTTGTCGCGCGTGTGCCGGCGACGCCTTGGCGCGGGCGCTCGAAGCGGGCGCGAAAGGCCGCGGGAATGCGCAGTCGTTGCAGCCGCACGCCGGTGCTTTCGCCCAGGTCGTACAGGTTGCCGGCCACCGTGGCGGCGAGCGCGGTGAGGTTGTGCCCGATGTTGGCCAGCGGAAACGACACCGTCACGCGGGCCCGTCGCCACGGACCCTGCGGATGGTGCCGGCTCAGCCAGCTGCTGGGCAGGCTGGGCGTGGCCCGCGATTGCAGCTCCTCGACCGCGTCGACCGTTGCCCGGCTGCGCGCGCGCAACGCGTCGCTTTCGCCGGCTACGCGCACGAAGGTGCCGCTGCTCTGCTCGCCGGCCAGCACCTCGGCCACCGCGCCCGGATCCAGCGGCGTCTCGATCAGGTAGGTGGCCTGCAGCGTGTCGGGCTTCATCCGGCTCGCTGGACCTCCCTGCGCGTTGTGCGCTTCGGGGCTGTTCACCTCGGGAACGGCCCGGCGGCTCACAATGTGTTCAGGTCGGGAAAGGGGCGAACCGGCTCCTGGCCGTCCCAGTCCACCGCTGCATCGCGGATCAGCTTGAACAGCCTGCCCTTCGGGCCAGCCACCTCCGACAATTCGATCGTCGTTCCCGGCAGGCCCGAGTGGTCCTCGAAGTAGACGAAACGCCCGTTCTCGCCCACCTCGCCACCCATGCACACCTGGAAGCCGGCGGCCTGTGCGCGCGCCAGGTCCGCATCGAACGCCTCGGTCCAGTACGCCACGTGCTGTACGCCGCGAAAACCCGCCTGTGCGAAGTCGCGGTACATCGACGGCACGTCGTTGCGGGTCTGCAGCAGCTCGATCTGCAGGCCGCCCGCGTTGGCCAGCGCCACCGAGTTGTGCGGCTCGTAGGGCGCTCCGCGGTAGTGGTAGTTCTTGATCGGCACGCGCGGGTTGTAGTACCAGGGGCCCACGCCCATCACGGTCGACCAATGCGCCATCGCCGCCTCGATGTCGGGCACGATGTAGGCCACCTGGCGAATCTCTCCAAAAAATCGGCTCATCTCGACTCACTTCACGATCAGGTTGGGTAGCCAGGTGCTCAGCCCCGGAACGAAGGTCACGATCAGCAGGGCCGCCATCAGCGGCCACAGAAAGGGCAATGCCCCTGCCACCACCCGTTGCAGCGGCATGCGCGCCACTTGCGCCACCATGTACAGGCTCATGCCCACCGGGGGTGTCAGCAGGCCGATCATCAGGTTCAGCACCACCACCACGGCCAGGTGTACGGGGTCCACGCCGGCGGCCATCAGCGCCGGCGTGAAGATCGGCGCCAGGATCAGGATTGCGGCGATCGACTCCATCACCATGCCTACCAGCAGCAGAATGCCGTTGGCCAGCAGCAGCAGCATCCAGGGATCCTTGCTCAGGCCCAGCATGAATGCGCTGACCCGGGTGGGCACCTGGTCGATGGTCAGCACCCAGGCGAACAGCGCCGCGGATCCGACGATGAACAACACACTGGCGGTCGCATGCACGGTCTCGCGCGCAGCGGCCAGCACGCCGGCCCAGGTGAGTTCGCGGTAGACCAGCAGTCCGAGCAGCAGGGCGTAGAGCACCGTGATGCCGGCCACCTCGGTCGGTCCGAACAGGCCGCTGACGAGGCCGCCGATCAGGATCACCGGTGCCAGCAGGGCAGGGAAGGCCTTGACGAAGGCCTGGCCCAGCGTCGGATCGTCCGGGTTGCGCACGTCGCGTGGCAGGTTCTGGCGCCGCGCCATGATGCCGATCTGCAGCATCAGCAATGCGGCGATGACCAGGGCCGGGATGGCGCCGGCCAGCAGCACCTTGACGGCGCTGACCTCGGCCGCGGCGGCGAAGATGATCAGCGGGATGCTGGGCGGGAAGATCGGACCGATGGTGGCCGCAGCCATCGTGATGCCGGCGGCGAATTCGTCGCGGTACCCTTGTTCGCGCATCAGCTTGATCTGCGTGCCGCCGAGCGCCCCGATGTCGGCCAGCGCCGCGCCCGAGATGCCCGAGAACACCAGGTTGGCCAGCACCGTCACATGGCCCAGCCCTCCGCGAATGCCGCCCACCAGCAGCCGGATCAGCGCGAACAGGTGGCGGGTGATGCCCGAGGCGCCGAACAGCGCCGCGGCCAGGATGAACATCGGCACGGCCAGCAGCGGAACCGAGTCCAGCGCGTTGATCGTGCGTTGCGCCACCACGGTCAGCGGCATGTCGTTGAAGCCGATGACCGCGGCGGCGGCGATGCCCATGGCCACCGCGATCGGCACGCCCATCATCATCGTGACGAGGAAGATGCCCAGCACCATCAGGCTCATCATGGTGCGGCACCTTCATCGGGGGCCGGCCCACGCAGCGCGCGCAGCACCCGTTGCAGCGCGACCAGCGCAAACAGCAGCATGCCAAGCGCGGCCGGCAAGTAATACAGCCAGTTCGGCATCGACAGCGCGGGGGTGCTGAACTGTGCGGCACGTTGCAGGAACAGCCAGCCGCCCCACAGGAACACCAGTGCAAAGCCCAGCACGATCAGTTCGTTGACCAGGTTCAGCGCGCGCGCCGCGTTGCCGCGCAGTCGCTTGAGCAGCAGGTCCACCTTGATGTGCTTGTCCTGCAGCAGCAGCAGCGGCACGGCCAGGTAGACCACACCCAGGCCGGCGTAACGCGCCAGTTCCTCGGCCCAGGGCAGGCCCAGCGCGAGGACATTGCGCGCCGTCACCTGCACCAGGATGAAGGCGGTCATCACGGCCAGCAGCAGCATGGCCAGGCGCTCGAACCACAGGCACAGGCGTGCCAGGC
>CAXBDR010000120.1:0-12892 GCA_963974265.1 uncultured Rhodoferax sp. | reverse complement strand
ACCCGGACGCCTGGCGGTTCCCGGTCGGCACCCGCCTGTGGAAGGAGTTCGCGCACGCCGGCCGCCCGATCGAGACGCGGTTCATCGAACGCCTGCCCAGCGGCAAGTGGCGTTTCGCCACCTATGTCTGGAACCTGCAGGGCACGGACGCCTTGCTCGCGCCCGAGCGCGGCGTGCGCGCCTTGCCGGCGCCGGGTGCGCCCGGCGGCCTGTACGCGGTACCGTCGCGCGCCGATTGCCGCGGCTGCCACGAAGGCGGTTCGTCGCCGGTGCTGGGTTTTGGCGCCTTGCAGCTGTCGGCCGACCGCGACCCGCAGGTGCCGCACGCCGAGACACCGCCGCCCGGCCATGCCGACCTGGCCGAGCTGCAGGCGCGTGGCCTGCTGCGGCTGTTGCCGGCAAATGTCGGGCGCACGCCGCCGCGGATTGCCGCCGGCAGCGCCGTGGCCCGCAGCGCGCTCGGTTACCTGCACGCCAACTGCGGCCACTGCCACAACGACACCGGCCCGCTGGCATCCATGGACATGGCCTTGTTGCAGTCGGTCGCCAACCCGCACGGCAGCGCCCGGCGCACCTGGGCCTCGTTGTACGGCAAGACCAGCCGGTTCCGCACCGACCGCGGAGACCGGGGCGACGAAGCCCAGGCGCAACGCATCGCCCCCGGCAGCGTCGACGACAGCACCGTGCTGCAGCGCATGGGCTCGCCCCATGTGATGAGCCGCATGCCACCCATGGGTGTCTCGGTCGTCGACGTCGCCGGCCTGCAACTGATCCGCCAATGGATTCTGGACCACGAACTTTTTTCACCCCTCAAGGAGAACGCACCGTGAAAACGCAGCAACAGCAACATATTCTTCATGATCACCGCCACCATCGCGGCCGCCGCAAGCGGCTGGCCCTGCTGGCCGCGGCCAGCGCCGTGGCCTGCCTGGCCGGTACTGCCGCCCTGGCGCAATCGGCGGCCCATACCGGCAGCGCCGCGGCCGCCAGCAAGCCGGCCACCAACGCGGCTGGCATGACGCAGGACGAACTGGTCGCCCGCGGCAAATACATCGTCTCGAGCTCGGGTTGCCACGACTGCCACACGCCCTGGCATGTCGGCCCCAACGGGCCGGAGCCGGACATGCGCCGGGCCTTGTCCGGCCATCCCCAGGCCATGGTGATGCCGCCGGCGCCCAAGCTGCCCGAAGGCCCGTGGCTGGTGACCATCGCCGCCACCAACACCGCCTATGCCGGCCCCTGGGGTGTGACCTACACCGCCAACCTGACGCCGGACCGCGAGTCCGGGCTGGGCAAGTGGACGGCCAAGGATTTCATCGACACGATCCGCACCGGACGGCGCATGGGCCGCGGCCGCGAGATCCTGCCGCCGATGCCCTACCCGGTCTACAACAACCTGACCGACGCCGACCTGACGGCGGTGTTCACCTACCTGCAGTCGATCCCGGCGATTTCGAACAAGGTGCCGGAGCCGCGTCCGCCCGCCGCGCCGGTGGCCGGCAAGTCCTGATGCCGCGCTCACATCCCCCGAATGGGTGATGTGACAACCGGCCTGCGCCGGCGCACCATGCGGGAACACACAGGCGGAGGTGTTGCATGGATCCGGAAGCTCGGCTGGTTCACGACATCTATGCGGCCGCGCTGGATGCAACACCCTGGCAAGGCGTCGTCGGGCAGGCGGCCGACCTGTTGCACGCGACGAGCGCATTCCTGTTCACACCCTTCCAGCCACCGGCCGACGGTGGCTTCAAGGTGTGCCACAAGATGCCGGAGTCGGTGATGGACCGGTACCTGGGTGAGGTGGCCGACGTCGACGTCTGGTACCACGCGCTGCTGCAGCGCCACACCCGTCTCGCCACCGGAACCACCTACCGCACCCGCGATCTGGTGCCAGATGCGCTGACCCGGCGTTCGCGCATGCACGCCGACTACCTCGCTCCGTGCGACATCGGGCATTGCCTGGGCGCCATCGTCAACGACGGCACGACGGCCGACATCCCGGTCACGCCGCTGAGCGTGTATCGGCCGTATGGCTCGCCCGATTTTTCCGCCGCCGACGAGGCCTGCCTGCGGCGCATCCAGCCCCACCTGTCGCAGGCCCTGCTGGTACGCAGCCGCCTGCGTGCGGCCAGCGACAACTGGGGTTCGGCGGCCATCGAGCGCGTGGCCACCGCGGTGGTGGTGTTGTCCAGGCAGCGGCGGGTCCTGCTGGCCAATCCCGCAGCCGAGACGCTGTTCGCGTCCACCGCGCCGCCGCTGGTGCGCCAGGGCCATCTGGTCTCGGACGATCCCGCGCAGGCCGCCGCACTGGCCAAGGCCCTGGTGGCGTGCAGCAACTACCGCTTCGACGCCCGGTTCACATTGTCGATCCGCCTGGCCGGTGCTCCCGGCAACGGCGTCATCATCCGGCTGGCGCCGCCACCGGCGCGTACGCCCAAGGCCGACCAGGCCGCCGCGATCGGATTCCTCATGCGCGAAGGTCGCGCCGCGGTCGACCCGCGCGCCATGCTGGCCGCCTTGTACCAGCTGACCCCGGCCGAAGCCGCCTTGGTCATGGCCTTGTTCGAAGGCGCCACGCCGGAGTCGTACGGCGCGCAGCGGCAGGTGGCGCAGTCCACGCTCAAGACGCAGATGCGCGCGGTGTTCGACAAGACCGGCGTGCACAAGCAGTCGGGCCTGATGCGCCTGGTGATGTCGATCGCGCACTGAGCAAGTGCGGCCCGAGGCCGCCGCCGCCGAACGGCGGGCCGGACGCAACGACGACAGGGCGCGGCCTCGCGCGGGCGCGAGCCATGCGTCCACGGCGTCTCAGGCGCGGAACAGCCGGGTGTCGCGCACCGGGTCGTCGTGCCGCCGGATGCCCGCGCCGGCACCGGCCATCGGGATCGACGCGCCGTCCCGCGCGAACAGCGGCAGGCTGGCCCACGACACGGCCACGGTGTGGACCTGCCCCGCGGCGAAGCGCTCGCCGGTGTGGAAGTCGAACCAGGCCCGCGGCCCGGCCGGCAGGTGGACGCGGCGGCTCGTCGCACCCGGCTCGACCACCGGTGCCACCAGCAGATCGCGGCCCAGCATGAAGTCGTCGCCATCGGCGAAGCTGGCTTCGTCGTCGGGAAAATCGTAGAACGTCGGCCGGATGATGGGTTCGTGGTGACGGCTGGCGCGTTCGAACAGCGACCACAGGTAGGGCATCAGGCTGTAGCGCAGCCGGATCGCCGCCGCCACGTGTTCGGTCACCTGCGGGTGCAGCCAGGGCACGTTGTTGGTGCCGTCCGCCTTCCAGGAGTTCATGACCATGCGCGGGTTCAGGCAGCAGGCCTGCACCCAGCGCAGGAACAACTCGGCATCCGGCGACGGGCCGGCAAAACCGCCGACGTCGTGGCCCACGTTGAACATGCCCGACAACGACATCTGCAGCCCGGTGCGGATGTTCCAGCGCAAGCTGTCCCAGCTGGTGGTGTTGTCGCCGCTCCAGGTCTGCGCGTAACGCTGGATGCCGGGCGGGCCGGCGCGGCTGACGCTGAACGCCGGGGCGTCGGGCGCATGCTGCCGCTGCGCCTCGACGCTGGCGCGGGTCATCAGCAGGCCGTGCAAGGGGCGGGCGCGGTGCATCGGGATCGGCTGGCCGAAGCCGTCGCACTGCGCGTCGTCGTCGAGGATGGCGTATTCGTTGTTGTCGTTCCAGCCCGCGTCGATGCCGTAGTCCAGCACCTGCTCGCGCAGCTGCTGCTGCCACCACGCAATCGTGTCGGCATGGGTGAAGTCGAGGTGGGCGCCCATGCCGTCCCAGAACGGCTCGAGCACCGGCCGGCCTTGCGCGTCGTGAACGAAGCCGCCTTGCGCCTGCACCGGTGCAAAGGCCGGATGGTCGTCGAGCAGGCAGGGCTTGATGTTGGCCACCACCTGCATGCCGCTGGCGTGGAAACGCGCATTGAGTGTCCTGGGCTGCGGGAACTTGGTCTGGTTCCAGGTGAACACATAGCGCCGCTTGCCGCGCGACGAATAACCCGAACCGTAGTGAAACGCCGAGCACGGAATGCCTTCGCGCGCGATGCGGTCGATGAAACCGTCGAGCTGCTGCTGGGCATCGGGCGCGTCGGCCAGGCCCATGGCGGTCTGCGCGTACCCGAGCGACCAGCGCGGCGGCAGCGCGGTGCCGCCGATCAAGGCGACGAAACGTGCGATCACCTCGGCGGGGGTGTTGCCGGCGATGACGTAGTAGTCCAGGTCGCCGTCGTCGATCTCGACATGGCGGTACAGGCCGTGGTAGTTGTCGTGTTCGCAGCCGAGGTCGAAGGTGCAGGGCGCCAGCGTGTCGTAATACAGGCCGCACCAGGCGCCCTGGCTGCTGCGGCTGAGCACGAAGGGCCAGTGCTTGTACAGCGGGTCGCCGCTGCGCGGGTCGTAACCCAGCGCGTCCATGGCCAGCGTGCGCAGGCGACGGCCATGCAGGTTCAGCGGCCCGGTCTTGTCGCCCAGGCCGTAATACCGATCGCCGGGTTCGCGTTGCAGGTAGTGGCGGACGGCACCCAGGCGGCGGCTGTGCATGTAGGCCGCGCTGGCGCGGTCGGCGAGCATGGGGCGGTCCTGCGCGTCGCTCCAGCGCAAGGCCAGCGTGCCGGTGCCCACCAGTGTCACGGACAAGGCGTCGGTGCGCAGCGTGACGGCGCCGTCGTCATGCTGCTGCAGCTGCGCCTGCGGGCAAGCGAAACCGCTGCGGTCGTCGCGCTCGCGGCCTTGCCACGGCACGTCCTGCCCGGCCTGCGGCGCGATGGCCCAGGTGCGGGGTTCGCGGTAACCGTCCGCGGGTTGCAGGCGTACCCGCGCCAGCGCGGGCTCCAGGATCTCGACCTGCAGCCGGGCGCCGCCGTGCAGCGCGATCGTCATGCCGTGCGCGTCGGCCCGGGCCGGGCCTTGTGCTTGCAATGTCTTCATCGTCGGTGGCTCGATCTGCGGTGCGGGTATCGACGCGCGCGGTCAGGGCCGTGCGGCCGCGCCGCTGCCGTCCAGCCGCAGGCCCTGCGCATCGAACCAGTGCAGATGTTCCAGCGGCATGCCGATACCCACGCTGTCGCCACCGCGGATCGTCGTCTGGCCGCTGCACACCATCTCGAACGGCGTGTCGGCTCCGACATGGCCGTGCAGCAGGCTGGTCGAGCCCAGCTGCTCGACCTGGTCCACGTGCATGCGGATCGGACCGTTGTCGGCAATCGCGGCGTGTTCCGGCCGCAGGCCGATCGTGTGTGTGCCCGCGGGCGGCGTGGGCGCGCCGTCCGGGTGCTCGGCGCCGGTGACCAGGTCTGCCGGCAGGAAGTTCATGCGCGGGCTGCCGATGAAGCCGGCAACAAAGGTGTTGACCGGGTGGTTGTACAGCTCCAGCGGCGCACCGACCTGCTCCACCCGGCCGGCGCGCAACACGACGATCTTGTCGGCCATGGTCATCGCCTCGACCTGGTCGTGCGTCACGTAGACCATGGTGGCCTTGAGCCGGGCATGCAGGTCGCGGATCTCGGCGCGCATGGACACGCGCAACTCGGCGTCCAGGTTGGACAGCGGCTCGTCGAACAGGAACAACTTGGGTTCGCGCACGATGGCGCGGCCGATCGCCACCCGCTGGCGCTGGCCGCCCGAGAGTTGCGTGGGCTTGCGCTGCAGCAAGGCGTCGAGCCGCAGCAGCTTGGCGGCCGCCTGCACCTTGGATTCGATCTGCGCCCGCGGCTCGCCGGCGTTCTCCAGCCCGAAGGCCATGTTGTCGTACACGCTCATGTGCGGGTACAGGGCGTAGGACTGGAACACCATGGCGCAGCCCCGGTGCGCGGCCGACACGTCGTTGACCACCTGCCGGTCGATCCGTACCTCGCCACTCGTCGGCGATTCCAGGCCGGCGATCACCCGCAGCAGCGTCGACTTGCCGCAGCCCGAGGGCCCGACGAACACGACGAACTGGCCGTCGTCGACCTGCAGGTCGATGCCGTGCAGGATGGTGGTCTGGTCAAACGACTTGACGATTCGTGCGAGTTCGAGGGTGGCCACGCTAAGGTCCTGGTCAGGAGGCAGGTGTCATTTCACGCCGGCGCTGGCGATGCCGGTGGTGATGTATTTCTGCAGGAAGGCAAACACCAGCGTGATCGGGATCAGCGTGATCACGGTCATTGCCAGCAGGTAGTGCCACTGGGTGTTGAGTTCGCCCTGGAAGGCGTTGAGCGCCAGCTGCAGCGTGAAGAACTCGGAACGCGAGAGCACGATCAGCGGCAGCAGGAAGTCGTTCCAGCGCCACATCACCGAGAAGATTGCCAGCACCGCCAGTGCCGGCGCGGCCAGCGGCAGGATGATCTTCCAGTAGATGCGCCATTCGCTGGCGTGGTCCATGCGCGCGGCCTCGATCAGTTCGTCGGGAATCGTCAGCATGTACTGGCGCAGCAGGAACACGCCGGTGGGCGTGGCGATGGCCGGCAGGATGACGCCCCACAGGCTGTTGAGCAGGCCGACCGTGTTGATGACCAGGAACACCGGCACCAGGATGATGGTGGGCGGAATCATCAGCGTGGCGATGATCAGCAGGAACACCGCTTTCTGGCCGCGGAACCTGTACTTGGACAACGCGAAGGCCGCCATCGAGTTGATCAGCAGCGTCAGCAGCGTGGCCACCACGGTGATGAACACGCTGTTCCACAGGTACAGGCCGAAGCTGAACTTGCCGAAGATCTCGGTGTAGTTCGAGAGCGCAAACTGCAACTCGTTGATCGGCGTGCGGTCGTTGATGTTGACGCGCACCTGCTGCTCCGGGTTGGCCGGGTCGACCATGGTGGCCATGATGCCGATGCGCCGCACCTGGGCCATCGGCCTGACCTCGCCCTTGTCGTCGCGTGTCAGGAATAGCGGCAGCGGCTTGTCGTGCCCCGCCACCTGCACCACTTTTTGCGTATAGGGCAGGAAGGTCGGCGGAAACTGGCTGATCGCCGCCTCCGACTTGAACGACGACATCACCAGCCAGAGCACCGGCGCGAACATCGTGAACAGGCCGAGCGCCAGGTAGGCGTAACTCAGCCAGTCGGTCCAGTCCATGCGGCCACGGCCGTGGGTGCGGGTGAGGAAATCCTTCATCGCGCTTTTTGTCCCGCGTCGGACGCGCGGGTCAGCCGCAGCTGGATCAGCGTCAGCAATACCAGGCCCAGGGCCAGCACCAGTGAAGCGGCGGCAGCCAGCCCATACAGGTGGATCTGCTCGGCGAATCCGGTCTGGTAGATGAACTGCACGATGAAGGTGGTCGCCGAACCCGGGCCGCCGCCGGTGAGCACGAACACCTCGTCGAAGATCTGCACCGCGCGGATCATCGCCAGCACCAGCACGACGATCAGGTTGGGCATCAGGAGCGGCAGGGTGATGCGCCGCAGCGTGCGCCAGGGCGAGGCGCCGTCCATCTCGGCGGCCTCGTACATGTCTTTCGGGATCGCCTGCAGGCCGGCCAGCAGGATCAGCGTGTAGAACCCCATGTGGGCCCAGATGGACACGAACACGACCCAGAAAAACGCCCACGACGACGTGGTCAGCCAGTCGATGGGTTGCGCGCCCATGCCCACCAGCGCGGCGTTGAACACGCCCTGGCTTTGCAGCAGCCATTTCCAGATCAGCGCCACCACCACCGGCGACAACAGCACCGGATAGAAAAACACGCCGCGCCAGAAGCCGCGCCCGATGATCTTGCGGTTGAGCACCAGCGCGGTGACGAGCGACAACACCACCATCAGCACGACCTGGATCAGGCTGAACTGCACGGTGTTGAAGATGGCGCGCCAGAACACGTCCTTGCGGCAGGTCGTGATGTCGAAATAGTCACGGCATTCGAACAGGATGCCGAAGTTCTCGGCGCCCGTGTAGGGCCGGTCGAACGGCATCAGGTTGACGCCGCCGGTGCTGGCATAGACCAGGTTGATCGCGATCGGCAGGAAGGTGAACAGGCCGAACACGATCAGGTTCGGCGCCACGAACAGCCAGCCCAGCCGGCTCAGTCCGAGCCGCCGCTGGGCCAGCCGGAACAGCGGCTCGAACAGGTTGAAGAACAGGCCTGCGACGCGTGACAACACGGGCACGGAGACAGGCCTTTCAGGATGCCGGCGGGCTTATTTGGTCGCCTGCTTGACCGCGTCGGCCGCATCGGCCGCGATCTTGGTCATCGCCTCGTCCGTGCTCATCTCGCCGACGATGGCCTGCGTCACCCGGGTCACGGTGGGCAGCATGATGGCGCGATTGAACTTGTAGCCCTGGAACCGGTAGGCCACCGGCGACAGGTTGGCCACGCCCGCGCTGAACACCGTCAACGCGGCCTGGGCCTGCGGCGTCGCACCGGGATATTTAACGCCCTTCTTGGCCAGCCCGGCATGGGCCGGGATGTTGTTGGTCCTGCCGGTGAACTCGGCGTAGTTGGCCTCCTGGGCCAGGAAGTCCAGGAACATGCCGACGTCCTTGGGCGACTTGCTGGTCTTGAGCGCAACCCAGGCCGCGCCGCCCGGAATGCCGGAGCAGGCCGCCGGCCCGCAGGGGTTGGGCACGGCGACCCAGTCGAAGGCATTGCCGATGTCCTTCTGCAGCCGGTTGATCTGCCACGAGCCGGACAACACCATCGCCACGCGGGCGTTCTTGAACTCGCCGATGGAGTCGGCGTAACTCGAGCCGCCGCTGCCGGCCCAGACCTCCTTGAGCATGGCGCCGTCCTTGTGCCAGCCGACGAACTTGGAGACCGCGGCCTTGTAGCCTTCGTCGATCACGATGTCGCCCTTGGCGTCGAACAGCTTGGCGCCGTAGCTGATCGCCGGGCCGGCGAAACGGTGGCCGGAGCGGTCCCAGGCCATCGCGGCGGGCAGCTGGTTGGCCTTGGCCACCTTGCGCGTGGCATCCACCCATTCGTCCCAGGTGGCCTTGGGCCCGGGCATGGGCACCTTGGCCTGCTCGAACAAGGTCTTGTTGACGTATGGGCCGGTCATCGTCAGCTGCGACATGAAGCCGTAGAAGCCGGTGTCGCCGGGGCCGGGACGCAGCCAGGGCAAGGTGGCGCCGAAATTGGCTTCCCAGTACGACTTGTCCTTGACGTGTGCGCTGATGTCCAGGTAATACTTCGACAGGCCGCCCAGGTCGGTGACGCGGGCGATGTCGGGGCCCTGGCCGGCCGCCAGCTGCACCGGCAGCTGTTCGACGATGGTCTTGTAGGGCACCACGTCGATGACGACCTTGGTGCCGGCGTTGGCGGCCTCGAAACGCTTGGCCTGCTCGGCCACGACGTCGCACTCGACGCCGTCCTGGTAACACATGACGCGGATCTCCGCGCCATGCACGGCGGCGGGCAGGACGAACATCGCGGCGACGAGCGCGCCAACGGGATGATGGAGGTTACGGGTTACCATGGTGACGACCTTCATGAGAGTGGAGGAAAGCGTCCGCCATCCTAGGTGAACAGCGCCCGGCGCGCGCCTATCGTTTGTACCGACCCGGTCATATGAATGACCCACTTGACACCATGGTGCTTGCCGCCGGCGCCGACTGGCCCGACCCGCTGCTGAGCCTGTCCGGACAACGCGTCGACGACGCCGCGCGATGGCCGGCGCGACGCCGCGAAATCATCGACCGGCTGTTGCCGCTGGTGTACGGCGCACTGCCATCCGCGCCCGCATCGACGCGACTCGTCTGCCTGCACGATGCGCCGCTGCGCCGATGGCCTGGCGCCCGCCTGCTGAGCTGCCGCGTCGAATCCGATGCGATGCCCGGCTTCATGCTGCGTTTGTTCATGCCCGATGCGCCCGGGCCGCTGCCGGTCGTCGTCAGCGGCGACGGCTGCTGGCACTACGCCGATGACGCGGTGCTGGCGCTGATGCTGTCGCGCGGATATGTGTTTGCCGAATTCAACCGGGTCGAGATCGCGCCGGATCCCGGCCCGCCGTCACCGCACCCCGTGCAGGTGCCGCAGGCGACGGCGCGCCATGCCACGCTGGCGGCCTGGGCCTGGGCCGTGCACCGGGTGGTCGATGTGTTGTGCACGCTGGACGGGATCGATACGCAAGGCATCGTCGTCGTCGGCCATTCCCGTGGCGGCAAGGCCGCGCTGCTGGCCGGCGCGACCGACGAACGCATCGCACTCACCAGCGCCAACAACTCCGGTGCCGGGGGCGCCGGCAGCTGGCGCCACCAGGGACCGGGCGCGGAGAGCCTGGCCGATCTGATGCGGGTGTTCGGCCACTGGTTCGATCCGGGCCTGCAGGCCTATGCGGGGCGCGAGCGGGACCTGCCGTTCGACCAGCACCTGCTCAAGGCCTTGATCGCTCCGCGGGCGTTGTTGACCACCGAGGCGCTGGACGATCTCTGGGCCAATCCGCAGGGCAGCTGGCAAAGCCACCGGGCGGCCCAATGCGTGTTCGATCTGCTCGGTGCGGCCGGGCGGGCGGACATCGTGTTTCGTCCGGGTGGCCACGAACACGGCCTGGCGGACTGGCGGTGCCTGCTGGACTTCAGCGACGCGTTGCTGCGGGGCCAGCCGCAGCGCCGGCCGGTGTCGGCCGATCCGTTTCCCGGCTTGCCGCCGCCCGCGTTCGGCCCGGCAGCGTGACGGGCGCAGCCGGGCTGCATGGCACAGCGCGGCAGATCTGCGGTTCAGACCCTGGAGAGCGCCGCACCGATCGCGCGGTAGGCGGCGCGAACCGCTTGTTCGACCTCGGGTTCCAGCGGGCTGAGCGGGGCACGCACGTTGAGCCAGGCGTCGTCGCCGGTCTGTTCGGCCAGCATGGTCTTGTAGACGTTGACGAACGCCAGGCCCGGGCGCAGGGACAGCAGTGCGAGCAGGTCCAGCACCAGTTTTTCGTCGTCCGGGCTCACCTGGGCCGGGTTGGCGATGATGCGCGCCATCAGCGCCGGCGCGATGTTGGCCAGGCCGTTGATCGAACCGCTGCCCCCGGCGCGCATGATCTCGGCCACGTATTGCTCGGCGCCACTGAGGATGGCCAGCTGCGGGAACGCCTTGGCCAGTGCCAGGCCATGCTCCAGGCTGCCGCTGCTGTCCTTGACGCCGATGACCTGGCCGCGATGGCGCTCGGCCAGCGTGCGGATGCTGTCGTGGGTGAACACGACGCTGGACAACGCGGGGATGTGGTACAGCAGCATCTTGAGCCGCGGGTCACCGATGCCGTCCACGACCGCCGTCACCGATGCCATGACGCCGGCATCGGGGGGCTGGCGGAAATAGAACGGCGGCATGAACAGCTGGCGCATGCAACCCTGGGCGATCGCATGCCGACCGAGATCGATGGCGTCGGCGAGTGCGCTGCAGGTGGTCGTGACCACGATCTGCTCGGGCTGGATGCCGTTGGCGATCAGGTGTTCGAGCAGGCCCTTGCGTTCGGCATTGGTGAATGCCGGGCCTTCGCTGGTGGTGCCGAACAGTGTGATGCCGTCGCTGCCCTGGGCCAGCAGGTGCCGGGCGTGGGCCAGTGCACGTGGTGTGTCGAGCGCGCCGTCCGCGGCGACGGGCGTGAGCATGGCCGGCCACAGGCCGGAGATATCGGGGTTCAAGGTGTTTTCCTTCGAGACGGGGTGGATCGGGTGCTGCGTGCCGATGCCTGGCCCGCACCGCTGTTCTCGGCCAGTGCCGGCTCCAGCGGGGAGGCGAGCACGCGGTCGCGGGCGCTGCGGATATGGGCCTCGAGCAATTCGGTTGCGCCGACGGCGTCGCGCTGGCGCAGTGCGGAGATGAAGCGCATGTGTTCTTCCATCGCCGGTATCAGCCGGGCCGGCGTGATCACGCTGGAGTCGAGCCGGATCAGCCGGATACGCAGGCTGTTGACCCGGTAGATCTCGGACACGATCTCGTTGCCCAGCGCATCGACCATGCGATCGTGCAGCCCCCAGTCGACCGCCTGGGCGTCGTCGAGCAGCTGGCCGTCGACCGGCGTCGCACTGGCGCGGCGCAGGATGTCGCGGTGGTTGTCCTCGATCTGCGCGAGTTCCTCGTCACTGGCGGTATGCACGAAGTGGCGTATCGCTTCGTGCTCGATCATCGAGCGCACCTGGAACGCATTGCGGATCAGCTTGAGGTCGACATGCGCGATCTGCAGGCCTCGCTGGGGCACGGTCCGGATCAGGCCGGCCGCCTCCAGCCGCGGGATCATCTCGCGCACCGCGCCCAGCGGCATGTCGAGCAGCGTCATCAACTCGCGCTGCGAGATGAACTGCCCGCTGCGAATGCCGCCGCTGAGAATCTGCTGCGTGAAGCCCTGGTAGGCACGGGCACGCTGGCTGGTGCCTTCGGCCGGCGCTGCGATCGCCTGGCGTGCGCTGGTCCTGCGTCGTACGGTCATGGACGCACGACGCCTTTCTTGAGCAGGATGTTGCCGAAGACACGGCGTTCGCCGGTGGCGACGATGGCGAACGCCGCGGCGGCGCGCTGGTAGAACGCGAAACGCTCGAGCGGCTGCGACACCGCGCAGCCATGGCGTTGCAAGGTCGCGTTGAACGCCTGCACCACTTCCGGCACGCTTGTCGGGTCCGACACCACCTGCATCGTGAACGCGGCCTGGTCGACGAAGTCGTCCAGCGGCATCAGCGCGAGTACGGCGTCGAGCAGCTGCGGCGCTTCGGCGCCGCTCAAGGGCACGAGCCGGCGAGCATGCGTCGCGGCCGGGAAGTTGGCGTCGGCCAGAACGATCTCGTCGCCATGGCCCATGCTGGCCAGCACGTGCAGCAGATCGGGCGACAGCAACGGGGACAAACCTTTGAGCATGGTGGGTGGATGCCTTCAGAACGCAGGGACCACACGATGCGTGCGCCACCGACTGACATGTTAGTAATGCTATCAGATCCCCGCTCCGGCCGTCAATGCGAATGCTGCCCGCGCCAGCGGCGGCCTGTGGCC